>DATEIO010000551.1:0-3513 GCA_035278895.1 Thermoanaerobaculia bacterium
CAACCCTCTCCCAGCCCCCACCCATCCTGCCGGGAGAGGGAGCGCTTGAATCTCCGGGCCAGCAGTCTCCCTCCTCTCCCGGCGGCAGGGAGGGGGCTGGGAGAGGAGGGCCGGGGAGGTGAGGGCCGGGCGGGGGAAATTTGGCGCACCGACCTCGGGATATCATCCACCCCAATGAGCAAACCCATCCTCTTCGCAATCGACGACGACACCGAGGTCCTGGGCGCGGTGAACCGGGACCTGCGCAGCGAATATGGCGAGCACTACCGGATCATGCGGGCCGACTCCGGCGAGCGGGCGCTCGATGCCCTGGAGAAGCTGAAGCTCCGCAACGAGTCCGTCGCCCTGTTTTTGGTCGACCAGCGGATGCCGCAGATGACCGGGGTCGAGTTCCTCGAGCGGGCCATTCCGATCTTTCCCAAGGCCCGGCGCGTGCTCCTGACCGCCTATGCGGACACCGAAGCCGCCATCCGCGCCATCAACTCGGCCCGCATCGACTACTACCTTCTGAAGCCCTGGGATCCTCCCGAGGAGAACCTCTATCCGGTCCTGACCGACCTGCTCGAAGACTGGATGGCGTCCTACCGGCCGCCCTTCGAAGGGGTGCGCGTGGTGAGCGACCGCTGGTCTCCGGACGGCTTTGCGGTCCGCGACTTCCTGGCCCGCCACCAAGTGCCCTACCAGTGGATGGACGTCGAGACCGATCCCGAGGCCAGGCAGCTCCTCGAAACCCGGCACAAGGACGGCTCCACCCCGGAGCTCCCCCTGGTCGTCCTCGCGGACGGCACCGTGCTCTCCCGCCCGGCCCGCGCCGACCTGGCCGAGAAGGTGGGGATGAGGACGCAGGCGGAAAAACCCTTCTACGACCTGGTGATCGTGGGCGGCGGCCCCTCGGGGCTTGCGGCCGCGGTCTACGGCGCGTCCGAGGGCCTGCGCACGATCATGATCGAGGGGGATGCCCCGGGCGGGCAGGCGGGCACCAGCTCGCGGATCGAGAACTACCTGGGCTTCCCGTCCGGCCTCTCCGGCGCGGACCTCGCCCGCCGGGCCGTGGCCCAGGCCGCGCGCTTCGGCGTCGAGATCCTCACCCCGCAGGAGGCCAAGGGCGTCCGTCTCGAAGACCCCTACCGCTTCATCCAGCTCTCGAACGGCGAAGAGGTGAGCTGCCACGCGCTGCTCATCGCGACCGGCGTCTCCTATCGCAAGCTCGACGCGCCCGGCATCGACCAGTTCACCGGCGCGGGCGTCTACTACGGCGCGGCCATGACCGAGGCCATCTCCTGCCGGGACGAGGACGTCTTCATCGTGGGCGGCGCCAACTCCGCGGGCCAGGCCGCCATGTACTTCGCCAAGTACGCCCGCCGCGTCGTCATGCTCGTGCGCGCCGATTCGCTCGCCAAATCCATGTCCCAATATCTGATCGATCAGATCTGCTCGATGTCCAACATCGAAGTCTGGTTCCATTCGAGCGTGTCCGCGGCTCACGGTGGCGACCACCTGGAGTCGCTGGAGATCAAGAACGCCCAGACCGGCGAGACCCAGACCGCGCCCGCCCGCTCCCTCTTCATCTTCATCGGCGCCGCGCCGCGCACCCAGTGGCTCGAAGGCGTCGTGGAGCGGGACGAGCACGGCTTCATCCTCGCCGGCCCCGACCTCGTGAAAGACGGCAAGCGCCCCAAGGGGTGGAACCAGGACCGCGATCCGTACCTCCTGGAGACGAGCGTGCCCGGCATCTTCGTGGCCGGCGACGTTCGCCACGGCTCGGTCAAGCGCGTGGCCTCCGGAGTGGGGGAGGGCTCGATCGCCATCTCGTTCGTCCACCAGTACCTGGCGAAGCTCGGCGCCTGAGGAGCGCCTGGAGGAGGAAGACCCCCATGCTCCACGATCCCAACGAGGAAGCCCTCTTCCCCCGGCTCGAAGGCGACGTGCTCCAGCAGCTCATCGAGGTGGGCACCGAGGTCGAGCTCGAAGACGGCGACGTCCTGTTCCAGGAAGGGGATCAGAACTACCACTTCTTCGTCGTGCTGGACGGCGAGGTCCGCGTCACCAAGCAGGTGGGCGACGACGAGACCCTGCTGGCCGTCCACGACCAGGGAGAGTTCAGCGGCGAGATCTCCATGCTGACCGGCGGCCCGGCCATCGCCACCGGCCGTGCCGCCGGCAAGACCCGTCTGCTCAAGATCGAGCCCGACACCTTCCGCCGCCTGATCGCCGAGTGCCCCGGCGTGGCCCGCGTCGTCCTCTCCGCCATGGCCCGCCGGTCGAGCGACGTGGACGCCCAGCTCCGCCAGCAGGAAAAGCTCGCGGCCTTAGGGAAGCTCTCCGCCGGCCTCGCCCACGAGCTCAACAATCCCGCCTCGGCCGCCAAGCGCGCCGCGAGCCAGCTCCGCGACACCATCAACGACCTCCAGAAGCTCCTCCTCTCCCGCGAGCGCCCGTTCACGGACAAGGAGAGGAAGGCCCTGGGCGAGGTCCAGCGCCAGGCCCTGGACTGCGCCGAGTGCCGCGACGCCATCCCCATCGATCCCCTGGAGCAGGCCGACCGCGAAGACGCCCTCACCGAATGGCTCGAAGACCACGACGTGGACGACGCCTGGCGCATCGCCCCCGTCCTCGCCTGCGGTGGCCTGGACGCCAACCGCCTGGAATCCCTGGCCGGCGAGATGGGCGGCGCCCAGGACCTGGTCGAAGTCCTCCCCTGGATCGAAGGCGTGGTGAGCCTCGCCGACCTCCTGGACCAGGTCGAGCAGAGCACCGGCCGCATCTCCGACCTCGTCCACGCCATCAAGGAATACTCCTTCATGGACCAGGCCCCCCAGCAGGAGGTCGACCTGCACGAAGGCCTGGAATCGACCCTCAAGATCCTCGCCCACAAGACAAGAAAGGGGATCGAGGTCGTCCGCGAATACGACCGCAGCCTCCCGCGGATCTGCGCCTACGGCAACGAGCTCAACCAGGTGTGGACCAACCTGATCGACAACGCCATCGATGCCCTGGGAGAAAAGGGAAAGATCACGCTCCGCACCTCGAACCAGAAGGATTCCGCCGTCGTGGAGGTCATCGACAACGGCCCCGGCATCCCCCCCGCCGTCCAGCGCCGCATGTTCGAGCCCTTCTTCACCACCAAAGGCCAGGGCATGGGCACCGGCTTGGGCCTCGACATCGCCCGCCGGATCGTGAAGAACCGCCACAAGGGGGACATCCGGTTCGAGTCCCAGCCGGGGGAGACGCGGTTCGAGGTTTGGTTGCCGCTGGGGGCGGGGGAGATGGAGGGGTAGCTACCCGATCTCCAGCCCCACCTCGTCGACATAGCACCACGACCAATCCTCCCCCGGTTCGAGCGACCGCACGAGGGGATGGTTCGTAGCGTGGAAATGCTTCGTCGCGTGCTTGTTCTTGGACGAATCGCAGCAGCCCACGTGCCCGCACGTCCAGCACATCCGCAGATGGACCCACGAATCGCCCATCTTCAGACACTCCTCACATCCGCGCGTATTGGGATGCACCTTGTGG
>DATEIO010000552.1:0-4538 GCA_035278895.1 Thermoanaerobaculia bacterium
TTCGGCGGCGAGGGGCCCGACCGGGTCACCTGCAACTACTGCGGCGGCTGCATGATCGGCTGCCGGCACGGCGCCAAGAACACGCTGGACAAGAACTACCTCTTCTTCGCCGAGAAGCTCGGGGCCGAGATCCTCCCCGAAACCCGGGTCACCGGCGTCCAGGAGGACGGCCACGGCGGGTTCGTCGTCCGCACCGAGCGGTCCACCCGGAAGCTCCTGAAAGGCCGCCGGACCTTCCGGGCCCGCGGCGTCGTCTTCTCCGCCGGAGCCCTGGGCACGGTCAACCTGCTCCTCAAGCTGCAGGATGAAGGGAAGCTCCCCCGCCTCTCCCCTGCCCTCGGCAGCTACGTGCGCACCAACAGCGAGGTCATCTGCGGAGCGACCTCTCGCTCGGGAGACGTGGACTACTCCCAGGGCATCGCCATCGCGAGCGGCTTTCATCCGGACCCGGAGACCTACGTCGAGATCGTCCGCTATCCCAAGGGCTCGGACACCATGAGCTTCCTGGGCACCCTGCTGGTGGACGACGGCACCCGCCTCACCCGTCCCATGAAGTGGGTCGCGACCTGCCTGCGCCACCCGGTCGACTTCCTGCGCACGTTTAATCCGTTCGGCTGGGCCCAGCGCTCAACCATCGTCCTCGTCATGCAGAACGTGGACAACGCGATTCGCCTCGTGCGCGAGCGCCGCTGGTTCTGGCCGTTCAAGAAGGGGCTGACCAGCCGCCGCGCTCCGGATCAGCCAGCCATCCCCAGCTACATTCCGGTCGCCAACCAGGCGGCCCGGTTCGTGGCCGAACGCACAGACGCCTTCCCGTCGAGCTCGATCAACGAGGTCGTGCTGAACGTGCCCACCACCGCCCACATCCTGGGCGGCGCCGCCATGGCCTCCTCGCCCGCCGAAGGCGTGATCGACGCCACGAACCGCATCTTTGGCTATGACAACCTCTACGTGGTCGACGGCTCCATGATTCCCGGCAACCTGGGGGTGAACCCGAGCCTCACGATCACGGCCATGGCCGAGCACGCCATGAGCCACATTCCCCCGAAAGACCCCAAGCGGGGCCTGCGCGCCCTGCCGCCCCAGGCGCGGGCCGCGGGAACGGGCGCCCGGGTTCCGGAAGAGCCTGTGCTGGAGCCGGTTTCCTGAAGGCTACCGCAGGAACAACCCGGGAAGGGTCAAAAACAAGAGGAAGTAGGCGCAGAGAAACGCTCGCATGGCGCTGCAGAGCCTCACCAGCCGCTGGTCGTCCAGGAAGCGGTAGCGGCCCACGAGCAGAAAGCGCAGCAGGGCGACGTCGGTCCGCAGATCGTTCCCTGCGAGCGGAGTCGGCCGCCCCAGGGCGTCGTAGAGCAGCGGATGCCGGCGGCTCAGGGCCTCGCAGAGACGGGAGGACATCAGCCACCAGGCAAGAACGGACGACCAGTAGATCGAGAACAGAACAGGGAACAGGCCCAAGGGTCACCCACCTTCCGCCGCACGCGGCCCCGCGAGAGATCACCCTCCAGGGCGGATACCTCCGCCCGGCGGGAGTCGGCTCTCAGTCGTTTTCTGAATAGACTGGTGCTTCAGGATACCCGAGCGGGACAGGCGAGCTCAAGAGGGCTGGGAGAGCCGGCAATGATCCGTCCCTCCCAGCGGGGGGTTCAGGGGCACGCGATGTCGGGGCAGATACTCCCCGCGCAGCAGGTGAAGCAGTAGCCGTTCGGGCAGCAGGTCGTCCAACACCTGACCGCCTCGGCCGGAGCCGGAGCCAGGGCCGCTGTGGCGGCGACGAGGGCCAGAGCCAGGAAAAGCAGTCTCTTCTTCATGGATGTCTCCTCTCTCTGAGAAGGTTTCGGCGGCTACGGGCACTGCGGCGAGCAGGGCCGGATGCAGCAGTAGCAACGGTTGCTGTCGGGGCAGCAGACCTGGAACCCGCTACATTTCCCGGCCGCTTCGGCCTTCCGGGGGGTGAAGAGGCCGGACTGGGAGCCCGCAAATGCGGCCAGGGCGAGCAACAGCAGGATGAGCTTCTTGCGCATGATGGGAACCTCCTCAAAGAGTGGGTTGGGCGAGGAGACCGGCGGGCCCGAACGGCGGGCTCGCCAGCAGCTCCTCACATAGACCAGTGTGGATAAGAGGGGGAAAATGGGACATCTCTGCCGATCGCTACCCTACCCGCAACCTGCGCAACCGGAGTCGACGTGGATCGTGGGCCAGCACTGCAGGCTGCCGCACAACCCCGCGGTGTTGCAGCCCCCCGTCCCGCCGGTGCCACAGGCCGCAGGACAACTGTCCGATTCGCAGCCGACCTCGTACGAATCGGCCCCCGCGACCCGGCGAAGCTGACCGGCTTGCAGATGACGCAAGGTCTCCCGGTGGAGCGCCATTTTCCGAAGCTTCTTTCGCATGGTGGACCTCCTTATATTGACCGGTGTGGGCGGAGTGGAGGAAAGGGACAGAAGTACAGGAGCTTTGACACGAAGTTCGTGGCACACTAGGATCGTGTCATGCGGAACGTAACGGTCACTCTGGAAGAAGAGGTCGCACGGTGGGTCCGTGTCCGGGCTGCCGAGCATGGGAAGAGCGTCTCTCGATTCCTGGGCGAGATGCTGCAGAAGCAGATGTTCGAGGACAGGAGCTATGAAGAGGCGATGAACCGTTTCCTGTCTCGGAAACCCTCCCGAATCAGCGAGTCGGGCCGCTACCCTTCCCGAGAGGAACTGCATGACCGCACCGGTCTTCGTCGATAGCAACGTCTTTGTCTATCGGCACGACACGGCCGACCCTGAAAAGCAAAGCAAGGCCGAGGCTTGGCTGACGCACTTGTGGCGGACCCGGAGAGGGCGTCTCAGCACCCAGGTGCTCCAAGAGTTCTACATCAATGTCACGAAGAAGCTGAAGCCCGGTCTGAGTCATCAGGCAGCCCGAGAAGAAATTCGGGACCTTATTACCTGGGGGCCGGTTTCCGTCGATGCCGAAGTCATCGAGGCCGCTTGGACGATCCAGGATCGCTTTGGACTTTCCTTCTGGGACGCTCTCATCGTGGCGGCGGCACAAGCCTGTGGCTGCGGGTATCTCCTGACAGAAGACCTTCAGCACGGGCAGGATCTGGACGGAATCAGGGTCACAAACCCTTTTCTCGAAGATCCGGACATCCTGGCAAGCTGAGAAGCGATACACTTCCCCCCTTCAAACCTCTTCCGCGAGGTCACGCCATGAAAATTCCTGGTCTCATCCTGAAGCAGATGTATACGTTGGGCAGTCTCGAAAACGTGGAGGACGGCGTCCGGTTCAGCCTCAAAAACCGTCTCTCGAACGCGACGCTCACCAAGCTCTCCGAGGTGCGCATCGACGACCGGCTGGTGCCTCTGGACCGGCTCACCCTGGAGCTCAACGGCGACCGGGTGGCGGCGTCTTCGGTCACTCCCACGACGGCAGTCGCCTTCCCCCTCGCCAAGGTGGTCAACATCCACGTGCAGACGGACCAGCTCGAAAAGGGGCAGCATGAAATCGCCCTGGCCTTCGAGACGACCCCGTTCGGCTCGCTCTCCTTCAAGGTCAAGGATGCGATCGCCGAAAAGGTCAAGCGCACGACCGTCCCCCATGACAAGGACAACGACTACACGCCGGAGATCGTCCGCGCCCGCCAGAAGTTCGTCGAGGAATACACGGGCCACAAGCTCCAACACATCGACAAGTTCTCCTTCGACCCGGAGGTCACCAAGGGGAACATCGAGAACTTCACCGGCGTGGCCCAGGTGCCGATCGGCTTTGCCGGACCGCTCAAGGTCAACGGTGAGCACGCCCAGGGGGAGTTCCTGATCCCGCTGGCCACCGCCGAGGGAACCCTCGTCGCCTCCTACAACCGCGGCATGAAGGTGCTGAACCTCTCGGGCGGGGTCATCTGCACGGTCGTGGGCGACAGCATGCAGCGGGCGCCCGTGTTCGTGTTCGAGAACGCCCGCCACGGCCGCGACTTCGCCCAGTGGGTGGACGCGAACCTCGCGAAGATCCGCGAGGAGGCCGAGGCGACCTCCAGCGTCGCGAAGCTGACCTACATCGACCGGTATCTGTCGAACAAGATGGTCTTCCTCCGCTTCAACTACACGACGGGCGACGCCGCCGGCCAGAACATGGTGGGCCGGGCGACCTTCGCCGCCTGCTCGTGGATCCTGGAGAACTACTCCCCCGGAGTTCCGCACTTCTACCTGGAGTCGAACTTCGCGACGGACAAGAAGTCGTCCCAGATCAACGTCATGCGCACCCGCGGCAAGCGGGTCACGGCCGAGGCCACGATCCCGCGGGACGTTCTGATCCAGCACATGCGGGTCGACCCCGAGACGGTCCACTACCACGCGGGCATCGCGAACGTGGGCGCCTTCATCTCGGGCGCCAACAACAACGGCTGCCACTCCCCCAACGGCATCACGGCGATGTTCATCGCCACGGGCCAGGACGTAGCGAACGTCTCGGAGTCCTCGGCGGGCATCGTCTACACCGAGCTGACGCCGGACCGGGACCTCTACATCTCGATCACCATCCCCTCCCTGATC
>DATEIO010000553.1:0-10909 GCA_035278895.1 Thermoanaerobaculia bacterium
GAGCTCCTCGGGGCGGCAGCGCACCCGCTTGCCGCGCACGAGCACCTCGGCCCGGCCGTCCTCCAGCTTTTCGAGAACCCCCTGCCAGCCGAGCCCCACGTGGCGCACGGTCTCCCCCACGGCGAGCGGGCCGCCGCCCGCGGGCTCGTCCTCGGTGAAGGCCGGGGCCTCCGCGAAGAGGGTTTCGAGCGCCTCGGCCTCGAGCCCTTTGCGCCGCCCCTCCTCGAAGCGCTCCCGCAGGCGCTCCACCTCGCGGCGCAGGCGCTCCAGGGTCTCGCGGCGGAAGGCGTCGAGCTCCGCACGGAGCTTCTTGCCGACGTTCCGCCTCTCCTCCTCCATGGCCGCCTGCTCGGCGGCGAGGCGCCGGCGGAGCTTCTCGGCGTCCGCGTGCTCGATGGCCAGGCTCTCCCGGGTCTCGGCCAGCTCCTGGCGCACCCGCTCCACCTCGGCGATCAGGCGGCGGAGGTCGCGGTGCTCGGAGCCCAGGCGGGCCTCAGCCCGGTCCAGCCACTCGGCGGGGAGGCCGAGCCGCCGGGCGAGCGCCAGGGCCTCGCTCGCTCCCGGCGGACCGGGGACCAGCCGGAAGGTCGGGCGGCCGGTGTCGGGGTCGAATTCCATGGCCGCGCACGAGGCGCCCGAAAGCTCCAGGGCCGCCGCCGCGAGCTGGGCCAGGTGCGTGGTGATCACCCCGAGGCTCCCCTTTTCGAGGAGCCCTTCGAGCAGGGCCTCGGCCAACGCCGCGCCCTCCTCGGGGTCGGTGCCGGAGCCCAGCTCGTCGAGCAGGATCAGGCTGTCGGGCCCGGCGGCCTCCCACGCCTCTTTCAGGCGCAGGAGCCGGCCGCTGAAGGTCGAACGGTCCGCGAGCAGGTCCTGCTCGTCACCCACGGTCGCCACCAGGCGGGCGAGGAACGGCACCCGGCTCCCTGAAGCCGCGGGAATGGGCAGGCCGCACTGGGCCGCGAGCGCCAGAAGGCCGGTCGTCTTGAGCGACACGGTCTTGCCGCCCGCGTTCGGGCCGGTCACCACCAGCATCCGGCGCGCCGGATTGAATTCGATCTCCAGGGGGATGATGTCCCCCAGGTGCCCCGCCTGCCCCAGCGCCTCCTCGCGCAGCTCGGCGAGGCAAGGGTCCAGAAGGGGATGGCGCGCCCGGAGGAGCCGCATCTCATGGCGCGGCCCGACCTCCGGGAGATGCCCGTCGCAGCGGTCGCCGAAGCGCACGGCCGCCTGCAGGAGGTCCAGATCGCCCAGGAAGCGCGCGTGCTCACGCAAATCGGGCAGCGACTCGCGCGCGCCGTCGATCAGCTCGCGGAGAATGCGGTGGCGCTCCGCCTCCTCGTCCTCCACCGACTGCTGGAGGGAGTTGTTCGACTCGACCACGTGGAGCGGCTCGAAGTAGAAGCTGCGGCCCGTGGCCGAGCGGCCGTGCACGAGCCCGCCGGTCCGCCCCCGGGCCCCGGACTGGAGGACCACGACGAGGCGGCCGCCCCGCATGGGGATCGTGTCCTCCGAAAGATCTTCCTTGTGACTGGAGACGAACTCCCCGAGATCCCGGTAGATGCTGTCCCGCACGGTGCGGATCTGGCGGCGGAGCGCCGCGAGCTTGGGGGAGGCGTCCTCCCGCACCTCGCCCCGGCGGTCGAGCGTCCGGTCGATCTTCCGCAGGAGGGCGTCGACGTCCGGCAGCTCGGCAGCCCGCCGCGCGAGGGCCGGGCAGGGGGGCACGGCCTCCCGGATGCGCTCGGCGGCGGTGCGGGTCGCTTTCCCCAGGTCGGCCAGCCGCACCAGGTCGATCCCTTCGAGCGGCGGGCGGCTGGTCACCAGGCGGTTCAGGAGATCGCCCAGGGACGCGTCGAAGTCCGGCACCAGGGGGCGCTCGGAAACGAGCCGGGCGGCCTCCTCGAAGAGCGTGCGGTGGAGGCGGAGCGCCCCTTCGTCCGTAAAGGGGGAGAGGGCGAGCACCCGCTCGCGGCCCAGGTCGCTCGCGGCCAGGCGCGAGACCACGGCGAGCAGGCTGGGAAACTCCAGGGCCTGGGCCGTCGCGGTCGAGAGGATGGAGGTCTCGGGAGAGAAGACTGCGTTCACCAGCCCGAGTCTACTTCAGCTCGCCCGAAGGAGGTGCGGATGGAGGGAGTGCGACGGGCCGGCCAGGAAGCGGGCAATCTCTGCAAGGAACCGCTCGCTTGCCTGCTCCGTCTCCACGAGGCGGCGGAAGACCAGGAGCGACGCGCCCACGTAGCTCGGCAGGTCCCGGGTGTAGAAGACCGGCCGCATCTCGTCGCCCGCGAGCCGGTCGAGATCCGCCGACCGGCCCTGTCGTTTGTAGAGAAGGGCGAGCTCCAGCACCGTTGCCGCGGCCTCGCGGCCGAGCCCCTGCTCCACGAACCCGCGCCACGCGTCCGCCAGAACGGTTTCCCGGTCCCGGGGCTCCCGCTCACGGAGATCGCGCTCGAACCGGTCCGGGCCGCGCCCGTCGGCGAGCGACCAGACCCGCCGGGTCAAGGCCACGCATTGCGGACATCCGGTCAAAAGGTGCCGGACGACGATCCTGCGCTCCTCGCCTTCGAGCTCGCATCGCAGAAACCGCTCGAGGAGCTGCGAGTCGGGGTGCTGCTGCTCGGCCATGGCATGCCCTCCCGGGAAAAGCCGTCTCGCGGCGACTCTCCGCAAATCAAGATGTCGCTTCCAGCGGTTCGGAGCACCGAAAACGAGAACCGGAAAGGGGAAAACATGAACCGCCTGTAGAATACATCTTGTCAACAGGCGCAACTCTATGGCCTCCCGGAGCCGCATGTCAAGAATAAATGTTGGCGGCACAGGAATGTCTTTACTGATCTAAGTCATTGCATTTCCTTAGCTTGCGCTTGCCACGGAGGCTGCGAGAGGTTACATTTCCACGCATGTCTATCTTCACAGGGCTCGGACGGGCCATCCGGTGGCTCCGGGACAGGCAAGGCAAAAGGCAGTACCAGGTTGCCGATGCGGCAGGGATCACCAAAGCGATGCTCTCCGCTTACGAAACTGGTAAGCAGAAGCCGTCTTTGGACACGCTGGAAAAGATCCTGGCTGCACTGGAGTGCGATCTGAACGACCTTCATAACGCGCTCCAGATCGTCAACGAGCGGCCGGAGGCGATCCGCCGGCCCGGTGCCGCTCAGCGGGAGGGCTGGCAGTCGTATCGTACGAACGAGTCCCAGGAGGGGACTGCCGAAGGTGGGGCAGGACTCAATGTGTACCGCATCCTGGGGCTTCAGCGGCAGTTGCCGCCGATGGAAGAGCAGGCTCTGACCCAGATGCTCGACGGCTTCCACAAATTCGTGCGCTATCTCCACGCTTCCGCTGCTCCGCCTTCCCAGCCTGACGAGAGCGCGCCGGACGAAGAGCCGAGCTGAACCCCAAGGGCGGCCCTTCCGGCCCGGGCCGCCCACGCTGTACCTTTCTGTCCCTCCCCTCCGCAGCCTGCGGTCAGGCTGTGCCATGGCCGTAAACCCCCGCTTTTGATCGGTTTTAGCCCGTGCACGGAACTTGCACAAGCTCCTCGCCACCAGCGGCTCGAACGAGCCGCGGCGAAAGGAAGCGGGAGGAAGTTCCGTGGACAGCAATCTCGAACGGAGGATCGCGCGGCTCCGGCATGGCGACCACCTCTGTCTGATCTATGACGGCGGCGCTGAAAAGGCGGTCGCCCTGGTCCCCTACTTCAAGATCGGGCTTGCCGCGGGCGAGCGCTGTTTGTATGTCGGCCCCCCGGCCGCCGGCCGCCGCCTGGAGCGGGGCCTCGAAGAGGCGGGCGTCCGCACGGGCGCCGAGCTCGAGCGGGGCGCCCTCGTCCTGGTGACCCGGCAGGAGGACTGGCTGCCGCCCGGGCGTCTCGATCAGGGAACGCTTCTGGATCTTCTGCGGCGGGCCGAGCAGCAGGCGCTGGACGACGGATTCTCGGGCCTGCGCCTCACCTGGGACCTCCCCTGGATGCTCGAAAACAGCCCGGGCGTGGATTTTCTGGGGCTCGAAGCCGAGCTCAACCGGTTCCTCTCCGGCAGCCGCACGATCGCGCTCTGCCGGTATCCCCGGCCGCGCTCCTCGGCCGGCCTCGTCCAGGACGTCCTCCACACCCATCCGCTGGCGGTGCTGTCCGGGCAGATCTGTCCGAACACCTACTACGAGCCGCCCGACATGGTGCTCGGCAGCCGCTCGCCCGAAGAGCGGGTGGACTGGATGATCGCGCAGGTGCGGCGCGCCCGCGCCTCCGAGCAGAAGCTCGAAGACCTGACGCTCCGCCTTTCGCGCAACCGGGCGGCCCTCGAACGGGCGGACCGGGCCAAGGAGGAGATGCTCGCGATGCTCGCCCACGAGCTCCGAAATCCCCTGGGCACGATCAGCAACGCCCTCCAGGTGCTCCGCCTGACGGGCGACAACGGGGACGGGACCCGCCAGCGGGCGATCGAAGCAGCCGAGCGCCAAGTGCTCCACCAGGCGCTCCTGATCGACGATCTCCTCGAAGCCTCCCGCGTCACCCGCGGCGAGATCGAGCTCCACTGCGAAGAGCTCGACCTGACCGAGCTGGTGCGCGAGACCGTGGACGGCTACCACGACTCCCTGCGCTCGGCCGGCCTCGTCCTCCGGCTCAACCTGCCCCAGGAGCCGCTCCTCGTGCGGGGCGACCGGCTGCGCCTCTCCCAGGCCCTCTCGAACCTCCTGGCCAACGCAGTCAAATTCAACGCGCCCGGAGGCCACGTCACCGTCCGCCTCGCCGTGGGCGATCACGGCAAGCGGGCCGAGCTCACCGTGAAGGACGACGGGGAGGGGATCAGCCCCGAGGTCCTCCCCTACGTTTTCGAGATCTTCACCCAGGCCGACCAGAGCCTGGACCGCTCCCAGGGCGGCCTGGGCGTAGGGCTCGCGGTGGTCAAAGGGCTCGTCGAGCTTCACGGCGGCGAGGTGCGGGCGAAGAGCGAAGGCTTAGGCCGGGGCGCCGAGCTCTCGCTCTACCTCCCCCTGGAGACGGCCACGACCGCCCCGGCCCCTGTCGAAGTCCATCCGGAAGAGGACGACGAGGAGGCCGAGGCCCTGGCCGCCTCCGGCGCCCGGCGCATTCTTGTCGTCGAGGACAACCTGGACGCCGCGGCCACCATGCGTGACTTCCTGGAGCTCTCCGGCCACGAAGTAGAGCTCGCCGCCTCGGGGGTGGACGGCGTCCAGGCCGCCCGCAAATTCCACCCCGAGGTGGTGCTCTGCGACCTGGGCCTGCCGGGGATGAACGGCTACGAAGTGGCAGCCGAGCTCCGGCGCGACCCCGAGACCGCCTCAGCCAAGCTGATCGCCGTCACCGGTTACGGCCGGGAAGAGGACCGCCGCCGCTCCAAGGAAGCCGGCTTCGACCTCCACCTGACCAAGCCGGTCGACCCCGCGCAGCTCAAGGCCCTCCTCGGGGCGCCGCCCCGATCGCACTGAGTAGGGTGCGCTGCGCGCACGTGTTCTTCCGCCTCCCCCTCTTGCCACAACAAATCTGTTGCACTACAGTCTTGTTGTACAACACCTGGGAGGGAGTTTATGGACTGCTTCGACCGGGACAAGGAAGCAGAGAAGCTCTGGTACTACTTCAAGAGAGGGCGCAACGTCCTCATGCTGGCACCTCGCCGCATGGGCAAGACCGTCCTCCTGGAGCGGCTAAAGGAAGAGAGCGAGCGCAACGGCTTCCACGCCGTTGTCCTTGACGTCGAAGGCTATCGCCACGAGAAGGACTTCTTTCAGCAGATGTGCGCCTCGATCCAGGAAGAGCTCCGAGCCGGCCAAGCTCTCCTGGCCGCATTCACCGAGAAACTCCGGCGCGTCGTCCACGGCGCCGACAACCTCCAAGGAGATTGGCGCAACCTGCTACTCCACACGGATTGGCGGCTCTTCGCCGACCATCTCGTCGCTCAGCTCGAGGAGACCACCGACGGCATGACCTGGGTGTTCCTCGTCGACGAGATCACGATCTTCACCAAGGCCCTGCTGGACGGTCAGAGCGTCGAGGTCGCCAGCGACTTCCTCTACAAGCTGCGCCAGCTCTGCCAGAAGCACCGTAAGGTGCGGTGGCTCTTCACCGGCTCCATCGGGCTCGACACGATTGCCCGGCGGCATGGATTCGAGGGAGCCCTGGTCGACCTGCAGATCTTTCCACTCGAACCCTTCAGCGAGGGGACGGCCAAGGCCTTCCTTCAGCAGATCTCTGAGAGAAACGGCGTGGTCATGACCGAGGACGCAGCCTCGACCATCTGCGAGCGGCTCGGTTGGCTGTCGCCCTACTATCTGGAGAAGATCGGCGAGGCTGCATGCGATGACGTCCCGCACGGCCAGGAGGTGGATCGAGAGGCTGCGAACCGCGCGGCCGAGTCCCTCCTTAATCTGGCCCATCGGACCTATTGGTCGACCTGGCGCGAGCACCTGGACAAGAACTACCAGGAGCCTGAACGGACCCGCCTCTTCACAGTCCTTGCCGAGATCGCCCGCAGCCCGGACGGAGCGAGCCTCAATACGCTCCTCCTCACCCTGAATCAGGCGGGGAGTGAGCCACTGACGGAAAGCGGCCTTCGGGGCTACCTCGACACTCTCGAAGCCGACGGCTATCTGACCGCGAATCAGGATCGGTCCCGCTTCCGGTTTCAGATGAACCTTCTGCGCGACTGGTGGCTGCGCTACGTGGCGCCGCCGCCTGCGGGGAGCTCAGCCCATGGGTAGGCCGCTCGACTTCACCTTCTACAATCCGGACCAGCTCGATGACGAGTCCTTCCTGGCCGGTTTTGTGGCCCGGCAGGACCTGGTCAACAAGATCCTCTCCCGCCTGGGAGAGATCAAACCCCGTGGCGTGGCGCAACACCGTCTGATCGTCGGCCAGCGGGGAATGGGAAAGACCAGCCTGCTGCGCCGCATCGCCTTGGGTGTCCGCGACCAGCCGAAGCTTGAGGCGGTGCTCCTGCCCCTGACCTTCCGAGAGGAGCAGTACAACGTCCACAATCTCCACGTCTTCTGGAGCAACTGCCTTGATGCTCTCGGAGACTGGTTCGAGGCGTCGGGGAGGCGGGAGGACGCCGAACGACTCGACCGCGAGGTGGCGGCGCTCAATCCTCAGAAAGACGATGAGGAAGGTAGCCAGGCTCTGGAGCTCTTCCGCCGCTGGATGAAGGGAGAGCAGAGGCGGCCTCTGCTGCTGCTCGATAATCTCGATATCATCTTCGCCGGCCTCAAGAACAAGCAGTGGAGCCTGCGGCGAGTGCTTCAAGAAGCGGGAGGCATCATCGTGATCGGAGCCTCGGCCGCGGCGCTCGAAGCCGCTGCTGATCGCGAAGGAGCCTTCTACGACTTCTTCCAGGTGGACGTTCTCACCAAACTCGAGCACCACGAGATTCTCCTCTGCCTGCGCCACATGGCCCAACAACGCGAGGAGGCCGGCCGGAAAGTTCTGCAGATCCTCGACCGCGACCCGGCGCGCATCCACGTCCTTTACGACCTGACCGGAGGGAACCCTCGCACCTTGGCCATGCTCTACCTAGTTCTTGAGACGAGCGGGGACGAAGGTGTGATGCGCGACCTCGAACGTCTGCTCGACCAGGCGACGCCGTTGTACAAGGCGCGCGTCGAAGAGCTGGCACCCCAGGCACGGGTGGTCTTCGATGCCCTGGCCCTGGCCTGGGACCCTGCGACTGCCGCCGACCTGGCGAGCGCGACAGGCCTCGAAGTTGGCGTCGTCTCCACGCAGCTCGACCGGTTGTTCAAGGAAGGAGTCGTCGAAAAGACCAGCCTCTCGTCGACCAGCCGCACAGCCTTCCAAGTTGCGGAACGCTTCTTCAACATCTGGTACCTGATGCGCCATAGCCCGCGCCGCCAGCGACTGCGCCTGCGGTGGCTCACGGAGATGCTCCGGCGCATCTACAGTCCCCGAGAACTGCGTGAGCGCGCAACTGGCCTGCTTGGTGGGGCGGAGCATGATCAGTTCAGCAGCGCTGCGTACTGCCTCGCACTGAGTGACGCGGTTGAAGATCGCGAGCTTCGCGCTGCCCTCCGAATCTCGGTGCGTCGGCATCTATCCTTCACAACCGAAGATGATGCTCAGCTCACGGACGATCTTAGCTTGCCGATCATCGCGCCTGACCTCGTCCACAACACAGCGTCTACCGTAGCGAGTGATACCATTGCCGAAACTTACCGCAAAGCAATCGAGCGTAACCCTAGTGATCCTGGTCTTTGGAACGGTCTTGGCAAACTGCTGCAGGATTTGCCGGATTCGTGCATCGAGGCCGAAGCTGCCTTTAATAGGGCCATCGGCCTCGATCCGAAGGATGCGCAGCCTTGGAACAACCTCGGCAACCTCCTGGCGGGGCCGCTGGGACGCTACGCCGAGGCCGAATCCGCTTATTGTAAAGCCATCGAACTTGACCCGGAGTATGTCGCGCCATTGCACAATCTCGGTATCCTGCTGGCTGGGCCGCTAGAGCGCTATAGCGAAGCTGAAGCCGCTTATCTCAAGGCCATCGAGCTCGACCCGAAGCATACAGGGTCATGGAACAACCTCGGGGTCCTGCTGGCGGGTCCGTTAGAACGCTATACCGAGGCCGAAGCCGCCTTTCGTAAAGCTATTGAGCTCGACCCAAAGGACTCAGCACGATGGTACAACCTCGGCATCCTGTTAGCAGGTTTGCTGAAGCGCCACGCCGAGGCCGAAGCAGCCTTTCGCCAGGCTATCGAGCTCGACCCGAAAAACGCGCGGCCATGGATCAACCTCGGCATCCTGCTGGCGGGACCGCTGGAGCGATACAGCGAGGCCGAAGCAGCCTTTCGCAAAGCTATCGAGCTTGACCCGAAGGGTGCGCAGCCATGGACTAGTCTCGGTAGGCTCTTGGCCGGGTCGCTAGAGCGATACAGCGAGGCCGAAGTTGCCTTTCGCAAGGCTATCGAGCTCGACCCGAAATATGCACGGCCATGGACTAGTCTCGGTAGGCTCTTGGCTGGGCCGCTAGAGCGATACAGCGAGGCCGAGGTTGCCTTTCGTAAGGCTATCGAACTCGACCCGAAGGATGCACAGCCATGGACTAATCTCGGTAGGCTTTTGGCTGGGCCGCTAGAGCGATACAGCGAGGCCGAAGTTGCCTTTCGTAAGGCTATCGAACTCGACCCGAAGTATGCATGGCCATGGAACAACCTCGGCACGCTCCTCGCGGGCTCGTTGGAGCGATACAGCGAGGCAGAGGTTGTATTTCGCAAGACAATTGAGCTCAACCCAAGGGATGCACGGTCATGGAACAACCTTGGCAGGCTCTTGGCATGGCCACTAGAGCGATCCAGCGAAGCAGAAGTCGCCCTGCGCGAGGCTATCCAACTCGACCCGAAGTATGCGCGGCCATGGATCAATCTCGGTAGGCTCTTAGTGGGGTTGCCAGGACGCTACAACGAAGCCGAAGCCGCCTTTCGCAAGGCCATCGAACTCGACCCGAAGGACGAGTGGCCATGGATCTATCTCGGTAGGCTCCTGGCTGGGCGGTTGGAGCGATACAAAGAGGCAGAAGTGGCCTTGCACAAGGCCATTGAACTCGCTCCAACGGACACGGTGCCATGGACCAACCTTGGAGAGCTTCTAGCAGGGCCTCTGGAGCGCTATAGCGAAGCTGAAGACGCCTTTCGTAAGGCTATCGAGTTCGATCATGAGCACACGTGTCCTTGGGCAAGCCTAGGCAAACTTCTGGCAGGGCCGTTGGAGCGCTTCAACGAAGCCGAAGGCGTTTTTCGCACAACCATTGCCCTCGACCCACAGGACCCTTGGAAGTGGGTTGATTTCGGCAAGCTCCTGGCAGGGCCTCTGGAGCGCCATGCCGAGGCAGAAGCCGCCTTTCGCAAGGCCATCGCACTTGACCCGAATAGCATGGGAGCCTGGATTGGCCTCGGTAATCTGCTGGCTGATCACCTCTTCCGGTCTGATGACGCGGAGAAGGCATATCGCACGGCGATGGGGATCGAACCGCAGGATACGTTTGCCCTTGGCAATCTCGCCTACCTCTTGCTCCGCCGGGATAGGGCCGATGCAGAACTATGCTATCAAACGGCAATTGTAGCATTACCACCGCATGGCGCCGGGCTGCTCCGAGCGTTCCACGCGTTGGCGGCCGACAACTTTGGGACCGCCACCTCAGAGCTAAAGGCGGTTCTTGAGGAGGGTCATCCCGAACTCTTCACGGTTTATCGCGATGATCTCCTGAGGGTCCTACAATTTGCTGCCGAGCGCGGAAACGGCGACAAGCTACTGACTTGGCTCAAGAGCAGCGATTTCAGTGAAAGATATTGGCCGCTCCATGTTGCGTTCGAGGCGTACCTCTACGGAGAGGACCGACTTAAGGATGTCAACCCGGAAGTACGCACCGGCGCCCGTCACCTGCTCGCCGAGATGACGCGCAGGCCAAGTGAGTCTCCTCAGCCCGAGCCTGGGAAGAAGCCGCGCAAGAAAAAATCCTACGCCGGCAAAAACGCGTAGCGCAGCACGAACAGCACCGCGAGCACGTACATCAGCCAGTGCACCTCGCGGCCGCGCCTTGCGGCCAGCTTGACCAGCGCGTAAACCACGATCCCCGCGGCCAGGCCGTGGGAGATGTTGAAGGTGAGCGGCATGAGGAGCGCCGTGAAAAAGGCGGGCGCCGCTTCGGTCGTGTCGGACCAGTCGATCTCTCGCACGGCTCGCACCATGAGGATGCCCACGAGGATCAGGGCCGGCGCCGTCACCGGGTTGAAGCTCTCGACGACCCCTACGACCGGGGCGAAGAGGAGCGAGAGGAGGAGGAGCGTGCCGGTCACGAGGTTTGCGAGCCCCGTCCGCGCTCCCACTCCCACGCCCGCGCCGCTTTCGATGTAGGAGGTCACGGGCGACGTTCCGAGGAGAGCGCCGCCC
>DATEIO010000554.1:0-2043 GCA_035278895.1 Thermoanaerobaculia bacterium
GAAGTTCGACCTGACGCTGAATCTCGCCGAGTCGGACGGCGGCCTCTTCGGAACGTTCGAGTACGCCACCGACCTGTTCGACGCCGCCACCATCGACCGGCTGGCCGTCCATTTCGAACGGCTGCTGGCCGCAGCCCTGGAGGCGCCGGAGCGGCCGGTGCGGGAGCTGCCGCTGCTCTCCCCGGCGGAGCGCCACCAGGCCGTGGCCGAGTGGAACGACACCGGAGCGCCCGTGCGGGAAGTCCTCGTTCAGGACCTCCTGACGGCTTCGGAGCGGCCGGCCGTGATCTGCGGGGAGGAGCAGATCTCCTTCGGAGAGCTCGCCGCCCGCTCCGAGCGCCTGGCCGCGCATCTCCGGGCCCTGGGCGTCGGGCCCGATGTCCTCGTGGCGCTCTTCCTGGAGCGCTCGATCGATCTGGTGATGGCCCTCTTCGCCGTGCTCAAGGCCGGAGGCGCCTACCTGCCGCTCGACATCTCGCTGCCGCAGCCGCGCCTGTCGTTCCTGCTGGACGACGCCTGCCCGTCCCTGGTGCTCACCCGGACCGGGCTTCTGCCGGATCTGCCGGAGAGCCCCTCCGGCCTCGTCTGCCTCGACGATCTCCCGCAGAGCGTCCCCGCCGTTCCGGCCGTGCGGCCGGCGGCGGACAACCTGGCCTATGTGCTCTACACCTCGGGCTCCACGGGCCAGCCCAAGGGTGTGGCGGTCACCCACCGCGGGCTCGCGAACTACCTGCTCTGGGCGGCGGAGGCGTACCCGGCCGGCGCGGCTCCGGTCCACTCGCCCGTCAGCTTCGACCTCACGGTGACGAGCCTCTTCCTGCCGCTCCTCGCCGGCCGCCCGGTCCAACTGGTGCCCGAGGCGGAGGGCGTCGAGGGGCTCGCCAGGATGCTCGCCGAAGGCGGCTTCGGGCTGGTCAAGCTCACGCCCGCCCACCTGGAGGTCCTGGAGCGCCTGCTGCCGGCTGAACGGGTCGTGCAGAGCGCTGCAGCCTTCGTCATCGGCGGTGAGGCGCTCTCCGCCGAGCAACTCGTCTACTGGCGGGGCCTGCGCCTGATCAACGAATACGGGCCGACGGAGACGGTCGTAGGGTGCTCGATCTACGAGGTTCCGGAATCGCTGCCGGCCGGGCCGGTGCCTATCGGCCGCCCGATCGCCAATATGCGAATCCTGATCCTGGACCCGGCGCTGGAGCCGGTCCCGATCGGCGTTTCCGGGGAGCTCTACCTCGGCGGGGAAGGGGTCTGCCGCGGGTATCTGAACCGGCCCGGCCTGACCGCCGAAAAGCTCGTGCCCGATCCGTTCGGCACGCAGGGCGAGCGGCTGTACCGCACGGGCGATCTCGCGCGCCGTCTGCCGGACGGAACGATCGAGTTCCTGGGCCGCGTAGACCACCAGGTCAAGCTCCGCGGCTTCCGCATCGAGCTGGGAGAGATCGAGGCCGTGCTGGCCGGGCTGCCCGGAGTCCGCGAAGCGGTTGTGGTGGCGAACGAACAGAGGCTGATCGCCTACGTGACCGGCGACGCCGTGGTCGAGGAGCTTCGTTCGTCGCTCGCCGAGCGGCTGCCGGACTACATGGTGCCGGCCGTCTTCGTGACTCTCCCCGAATTGCCGCTCACCCCCAACGGCAAGGTGGACCGGAAGGCCCTCCCGGAGCCCGAACGGCAGAGCCTTGCGTACTGTGCGCCGCGCACGCCGTTCGAAGAGGTCGTGGCGAGCCTCTGGGCCGAGGTGCTCGGCCTTGAGCAGGTCGGGGCGGACGCCCACTTCTTCGAGCTAGGAGGCCACTCCCTCCTCGCCACCCGCGTGATCTCGCGCCTGCCGGCCGCCTTCGGCATCGAGCTGCCTCTCTCCGCCCTCTTCGCCGCCCCCCGGCTGGCCGATTTCGCTGCCCGCGTCGAAGAGGCCCTGCGCGCCGGGGCGGAGCAGTCCATCCCCCCGCTGATGCCTATGCCGCGGGAGGGCGCGCTGCCCCTGTCGTTCGCCCAGCAGAGGCTCTGGGTGATCGACCAGCTCGAGCCGGGAAGCCCGCTCTACAACGTGCC
>DATEIO010000555.1:0-18900 GCA_035278895.1 Thermoanaerobaculia bacterium
TCTCTTCTCGGGTACGCGGGTGTTTCTCCTGGTCGCCGGCATCGCCATGGGCATCGTCACCCTGCGCTACCGGAAGGCGCTGCTCGACCTGATCGACCGGCGCTTCTTCCGTGAGCAGTACGACGCCCGGCAGATCCTGACCCTCCTGGTCGAACGGATTCGCTCGATCAACGAGGTGGCGAGCCTCGCGAACCTCGTCTCCCGGGAGATCGACCTGGCGCTCCACCTCGAAGGGATCGCCATGATGGTGCTGGACCTGCGCTCGGGGGTGCTCGCCGATCCCCGCAACCGCGCCCGGCGGCTCGACGCCTCCTCCGAGCTCGTCAAGCTGATCTCGAACGCGAGCGACCCTCTGGAGGTGAACCTCGAAAATTCCCACTCGCCGCTCGCCCGGTTGAACGAGAAAGAGCGCCACTGGCTGGTCGACAGCAACTTCCGGCTGATCGTGCCGATCCTCGGCCGGGACGGCTCGCTCCTGGGCATGGTTGGATTGGGCGAGAAGAAGAGCGGCCTGCCGTTCCTCAAAGAAGACCGCCAGCTCCTCCACGCCATCGCGAGCAGCGCCGCCTGGGTGCTCGAGCTGGGGCAGATCGAGCCGGGGAAACCTTCCCAGGTCTCGTGGCGGGACCCGATCCCCCCGGACGACCCGCAACCGGAGAACGCCAAGGAGTGCTCCAACTGCGGCGCCCTCTACCAGGCGTTCACCGTGTTCTGCGGCAATTGCAGCCGCCGTCTGGAGGTCTCGCCCGTGCCGTTCGTCCTGCCCGGCAAGTTCCGCTTCGAAAAGCGGATCGGCCTGGGCGGCATGGGGCTCATCTACCGCGGATCGGACCTGGCGCTCGGGCGGCCCGTGGCGATCAAGACCCTGCGGCGGGTCTCTCCCGAGGATGCCATGCGCCTGCGCCACGAGGCGCGCACGGCGGCGGCGGTCTCGCACCCGCATCTGGCCCCGGTCTATGGCCTGGAGACCTGGAAGGGAACGCCAATGCTGGTCATGGAGCTCCTGGAAGGGGGGACGCTCACCCAGAGGATCGAGCGCGAGAAGCGCCTCTCCCCGCTCGAGACGGTGGAGCTCGGCATCGCCATGACCGGCGCCCTCGCCTATCTCCACAGCGCGGACGTCCTCCACCGCGACGTCAAGCCGAGCAACATCGGCTACACCCGGGACGCCGTTCCGAAGCTCATGGACTTCGGCATCGCCCGGATGATGCTCGACCTGAGCCCGGAGGAGGACGTGGCCCTCCTCTCCGGCCTGGAGGACGACTCCGTGCTGCTCCCGCCGACGTCCGTCTGGGGGCAGAGCCCCGGGTCGCCGATCGTCACCGGGAGACAGCTCGCCGGCACGCTCGCCTACCTCTCGCCGGAATCGGTTCAGGGCGAGCCGCCGGATGCCTCCTTCGATCTCTGGGGCCTGGCGATCGTGCTCTACGAGTGCCTGCTGGGCCAGAAGGTCTTCACCGGGGACTCCCGGCAGGTCATGATGCGCATCCGGGCCGGACGGGTGCCCGAGCTCTCCCAGGTCCTTCCCGAGCACGAGGGCCCGCTGAGCGACTTCTTCCGCAACGCCCTCCACAAGAACCGGGCCCGCCGACCCGCGAGCGCGCAGGAGATGCGGCAGCAACTGGTGGAGCTGCGGCGGGTGGTCGGCGCGGACTGACACGGACGATCACGGACAAACACAGACGACCGGACAAGGGAGGTTTTCTTGTCCGTGTTCGTCCGTGTCAGTCCGTGCTCGTCCGTGTTCCTCTTCCTAGAAAGGCCCGCCCATTTCCACGATCAGGGGCTTCGTTTTCGTGGCGAGCCCGAGGCCGTCTCCCACGGGGAGGACCACCGACTGGAGCTGGGGGTGCATCATGAGGTAGCCGTTGAAAGCTCGCAGGGCCCGGGTTTCGTCGTCCTCAGGCTCGTCGTCCGGCGGGTCGGCCACGAGGCCTCCCCAGAGCAGGTTGTCGCAGACGAGGAGCCCTCCCACCCGGACCTTGGGGAGCAGCAGGTCCAGGTAGCGCCGGTATTCGGTCTTCACCGCGTCGATGTAGACGAGGTCGAGCGGGCCTTCGAGGCGGGGGAGGATCTCGAGCGCAGCGCCTTCGAGCAGCTCGACCCGGCCGGCCACGCCCGCCTTCTCCAGAAATCCGCGGGCGGTTGCGATCCTTCCCGGGTCCTTTTCGAGGGTGATCACCCGCGCCTCGGCCGCGCCGCGGGCGAGGCAGAGGGTGCCGTAGCCGATGGCGGTCCCGATCTCCAGGATGAGCCGGGCGCCGGTCGCGCGGGCGAGGATCGAGAGGGTCCGGCCCACCTCCGGGTCCGAGATCGGGATGTTCTCCCGCTTCGCCTTCTCCTCCATCTCCCGGAGGACCGGTTCGCGGGGCGGGAGGAGTCTTTCGAGATAGGCCTCCTGGGGCGGCTTGACGATCTCGCCTTTGCGTTTCATGGCCCACCCATCGTACTTCAGAACGCCGAGGTGTCCGCTCCTCCACAGACCCGGCCGCGCGGATTCTTGTACTCCTTGACGTTGCCGGTCTCCACGTCGATCACGGTCAGGGTGTACTCCACGTTCGACAGCGCGCCCCAGAAGACCCAGTGCTTGCCGTTGACGGGGGTGCCGTCCAGAACCTTCACGGCCAGCTCGAAGTTGGTCTCGTCGAAGAACCAGAAGTAGCCGGTGTCGCCGCTGCCGGGAATGGCTTGGCCTTCAGTCTCCACGTTGCCGGCGAGCGGGTTCTTGAACGTGGCCGTGACGTGGAACCGCCCGCCGAGGCAGAGGGTGTTCGGACCCGCTGTGCAGGAGGGCACCGGGGAGAGCGGCAGGGGAGCGGTCTCCAGGGGGGCGCTCAGCGCCGCGGGCTCCGGCGCGGGCGGGAAGGCCCGGGTGTCCACCCGGCCGCAGAGGCTTCCGCGGGGATTGTGATAGGTGCGGACGGTGCCGGTGGCCAAATCCCGGACGTCCACCCAGTATTCGACGTCCGAGAGGGCGCCCGAGAAGAACCAGGTGTGGCCGTTGACCGGCTCGCCGTCCAGCATCTTCACGAGCAGCTCCGTGTTGCCCGGGTCGAAGAACCAGAAGAGGCCGGTCTGGTCGCTCCTGTGGAGGGCGTGCCCCACGCCTTCGCTCTCGCCGGTCTTCCAGCGGACAGTCACCTCGAAGCGGCCGCCGAGGAGGCAGAGGGCGGTGTCCGTGGACCGGCAGCGGGCGCGGTCCAGGCTTGAAAGAGGCAGTGCCCACAGCTCCCGTCCGTAGGCGGGGTGGAAGGCGGCGAAGAAGAGGCGGCCGCCCGAAACGGTGAAGCTATCCGGCGAGGAGGCGTCCTCGCCCGGAGCCACGTCGGCCAGGCGCCAGGTTCCGGCGGCGGTGCCGTCCGACGTCCAGGGCTCGAGGCCGGAGACGCCGTCCGTGGCCGCGAAGACGAGCCGGCCGTCGATCGCGGTCAAGGCCTGGGGAGCCGATCCTTCCGGCCCGGGCGCCAGGTCAGCCACGAGGCGGGTTCCGGCGGCGGTGCCGTCGCTCGTCCACAGCTCCTCGCCGGTCGTCTCGTGGAACACGGCGAAGAAGATCCGGTCGCCCACCGCGATCAGGCGCCGGGCGCGGGCGGGCGTGCCGTCCAGGGCGAGAGGGCTCACCAGGACGGTCCCCTCCGCGGTGCCGTCGGTCGCCCACAGCTCGCCGCCGTCCCAGCCCGGGACGAGGAAGAAGGCGCGGTTTCCGGCGACGGCGAGACTCTGGACCGGGGAGCCGCCGGGAAGCTGCCGGAGCTGAACAGTGCCTTTCACCGTCCCGTCCGTCCGCCAGATCGCCATGCCGTGCGGCGCGCAGGAGGTCGTGAACAGGGCCTGGCTTCCCAGGCGGGAGAGGACCCGGTCCACCGGAAGGTAGTCCGAACAGAGAGCCGCGAGCCGGACCGTTCCAGCCTCCGTGCCGTCGCTCGCCCAGAGCTCGGCCCCGGAGTCTCCGTCTTCGGCCACGAGCACGATCCGGGAGCCGAGCGGCACGAACGAATGCGGATAGGAGCCGATGTCGTAGTCCGGCAGGAGAGGGCCGTTCTGGACGTAAGGATTGAGGTCGCGCACCAGCCGGACCGCCGCGGCGCCGTGGCTCAGGGCGAGCAGCTCTCCGCAGTCGAAGGAGCAGAAAGAGTCGGCCGGGTTCCCTGCCAGGAAGAGGGTCCCTCCCGATTCGGTAAAGCCGCGCGTCACCCCGTCCGTGCCTGGCACCTGGACGGTGCCGGCCGGGGTGCCGTCCGACCGCCAGACGGTGCCGCCGGGTTCGTCGGCCGGGACGCCGGCGGAGAAGAACAGGCGGCCCGCAAACGGGGTGAAGTCGAACGGCTCCGCGGCCAGGTCCGGGTACAGCCCCTCGGGCGAGACCAGGCGGGAGGCTCCGGGGGCCTCCAGGCGGGCCGTCCCCGCCTCCGTGCCGTCGGTCCTCCACGCTTCCCACAGACCGTCGCTCGAGCCCCGGGCGCCGAACCAGAGGAGGCCGTTCCAGGCGGCGAGACCGGCCGGAGCCGAGCTTCCGGGGTCCACGGCCAGATCCTTCAGCAGAACGGTTCCGGCCCCGGTGCCGTCGGTCTGCCACAGCTCGGCTCCCGCCTCGGGAGAGGATGCGGCGAAGAGGAGGTGGGGACCCAGGCGCAGGATGCCGGCGGGAGAGGAGGAGGACGCCCCGGGCGCCACGTCCCGCAGCAGCCGGGTCCCCCCGGGGGTGCCGTCGCTCGTCCAGAGCTCGCGGCCGGAAGCGTCGGTGGTCGCGGAGAAGACCACCCGGTCCCCGAGGACCGTAAGGCCGGAGGGGCTGGACGATCCGGCTCCCGGCCGCAGGTCGGCCACCCGCCGGGTGCCTCCGGAGGTGCCGTCCGTGGCCCAGAGCTCCTCGCCGGCCTCGGTGTCGCCGGCCACGAAGAGAAGCTCCTCCCCGAGCGCGGCGAAGTCATGAGGCAGCGCCTGGTTCACGGGGAACAGAGCCAGCCGGGTGGCGTTGCGCGTGGAGAGATCGAAACGCCAGAGGCCAGCGATCGTGTCGGACTCCCGGGCCCCCAGGATCACGGAATTTCCCAGGCGGGCGACGGCCACAGTGCCGCACCTCTGGTTGTAGCAAGGGGACGCGATCGCCTGCAGGCGGCCACCTGGGACGAGTGTCCACAGCCGCGATCGGAGTGCGCTGATTTGCGTCTTTACGATCAGGAGATCGTCCGTGACCAGCATCGGAACGGGGGAGGAGCTTTCGTTGTCCGGGCGGAGGTCGTCGAAGAGGCGCGTCCCCTCCGGTGTGCCGTCGCTCGTCCACAGCTCGCGCCCGGTCCCGGGCTCGGTGGCGGGAAACAGAAGGGCGCCTCCGAAAGAGAGGAGCGGCCCGGGGTTGGACGTCGGCTGTCCCGGCCAGAGATCGGCGACCCGGACGGTTCCGGCCCGGGTGCCGTCCGTCTTCCACAGCTCGCGGCCGGAGGCCCCGTCGTCCGCGGTAAAGAAGACCTCGTCCCCGAGCGCGGCCAAGGAGAGGGTGAACGTCTCACTCTCCGCGGGGATGCCGTTGCAACGGATGTGGCAGATGTCGCGCGTCAGCCGTGTCCCCGCTCGGGTGCCGTCGCTCACCCACAGCTCCCGTCCGGTCACGCCGTCGTCCGCGGAAAAGAAGACCCGGCCGGCGAGCGCCGTGATTCCCTGGATTGCCGAGCTGCACGGGCCCGGGCAGACGTCCGCTACCCTTTCCGTGCCCTCCGCGGTGCCGTCCGTCCGCCACAGCTCTTCGCCGTGGAAGGGATCGGAGGCGGCGAAGTAGATCCACTCCCCGAGCTGGGCCTGGAGCTTCGGCGAGCTCGACGCCAGGGCGGGTGTCTTCCCGAGGTCCCGCACCAGGACCGGGATCTCCGCCGAGGCGGCCGGAAGGGCGGTGAAGAGGACGAGCGCCGCGCCCAAGGCGCAGAGGCGGCTCCGAGCGGCTGGACCGTCTTGCATGGCGAAGACCTCCAAGGCCCGAACGGCAGGGTCTTATGCTGTAACGGTATATCAGGGGAGCGGCAAGGGCAAGATGTGGTGTAGGCTTCTCCTCCCCGAGTCGATCGGGCGGAAGAGAGGGGAGGGATCATGACTCGACCGATTTTCGCCGCAGCCGCCGTCCTGCTGTCCGTTTCTACTGCCGCGCTGGCCCAGCCTCCAAGCCGAGAGGGCTTCCAGTGGTCCCTGGGCGCCGCCGTGATCAGCTCGCCCGAGCCCTACGTGGGGGCGGACAACGAGACGATCGTGGTACCGGCCCTTTCCCTTTCCTACAAAAAGTTTTTCTTCCGGGGGATCACCGCGGGCTACGAGCTTTTCGAGCGGGACGGCTTGACGGCTTCGGTGATCGCCCGCGCCCGCTTCGCCAGCTACGACGCGGACGACAGCCCATTCCTCGCCGGCATGGAAGACCGGAGGAAGAGCGCGGACTTAGGGGTAGAGCTCGACTGGGAGCCCTCGCGCTGGATCGGCTTCCAACTGACGCCGGTGGCCGACGTCCTCGGCCGGAGCGACGGGCAGGAGATCGCCTTCGACGTCTACGTCCCCCTTCGCTTCGGGCCCGCGCGGATCGAGCCGCGGGTGGGCGCGCTCTGGCAAAGCTCCGATTTCGTCGATTACTACTACGGCGTGCGGCCCGAGGAGGCCCGCCCGGGACGCCCCGCCTTCCGGGGAGAGTCCACGGTCAACCTCGGGGCCGGCGTGGTCCTCTTCACCCCCGTGGCGCGCCGCCTCGTGCTCCAGAGCTTCGTCCGGGTGGAGCGGCTGGGCGACGAGATCGAGGAGAGCCCGATCGTGGACCGGAAGACCGCCGTCACCGGCTTTGCGGCGCTGAGCTACAGCTTCTGAGGGGTTGTCTGCAAACACGTGGGGCGACCTGCGATCGTCTTTCTCCCCGCTGCCACCCTTCGCGCCCCACACCCGCCCTTCTCCCGCCCTCGCGCCCGCAGACGATCGCAGATCGCCCCGACTTCACCCGCCCTTTCGCGCTAGTAGCGCGCCGTCGGCGGCCCGCTCGGGTTGCCGGGACGCCCCTGGGTCTTCTTGACCGCGGAGAGGATCCCGATTCCGATCAGGATGATCACGCCGACTCCGATCCACGTCGGGGGAGCACCCGCCAAGTGCGCCCCCAAGGCCAGGCCGATCACCAGGATGATGAAACCGGCCAGATCAACTCCGAAGGATGACATCGTCAATTCCTCCTGTAGGAGACAAGGGAGCGGCCCGGCCCAGGCCGGTCCGCTGCTTGTTCTGAGGATGATTCAAAACCCGGGCCAACTCTCCGGTTGCGGCCCCTCCCCGAAACCGGCACAATCCGCGCCGCCATGACCCCACCCGCTGACGCGTCCCAGGCCGGCATCCTCTCCCGCATCCAGGAATTCTTCCGCAACGACGACCCGGAGCGCCGGGCCGCGCTCGCCGCCGAAATCGAGGCGGACCCCGCCTACGAGCGGGGCAAGGTGCGGGAGCTGCTGCACAAGGCGGATCTCTGGAAGCCGGTGAAGCCCGGCCGGCTCGACATTGCAGTACCGGTGGGGTGTGGGCAGGAGCGCCTGGTCACGCTGCGCATCCCCAAGGCGTACACGCCGGCGAAACCCTGGCCCCTGATCTACCTCCTCCACACGAGTGGCGGCAACGGGCCGGAGTTCATGAATTTCGCGGAGCGCACGCTCGGCCCCAAGGTCGAGGATTTCGTGGTCGCCGCCCCCACCCACTACCGCCAGACCGGGCTCGACGCCCCGGCCCCCTTCACGGCGGACCACACGGCGATCCTCCGCGCCGTCCGCCAGACTCTTCATATCGACGGCGACCGCCAGTACGCCCTGGGCTATTCGCTCGGCGGCTACACGAGCTGGACCCTCGCCTATCTCCACGCCGAAGAGCTGGCCGGCTCCGTGCCCGTGGGGAGCTGCTTCAGCGTTCCGCCCACGGAAGACGGGCTGTGGAAGCTCGTCCTCCCCAACCTCGCCCACGTGCCTATCTTCGCCGTGTGGGGCGGACGCGACTCCCTGGGGGTTGTGGGCAACGACGGCGGCAAGGCGGGGACCATCTCCCAGATGAACCGCCGTTTCATCGACTGGACGAAGGGGATGACGCTCCCCATCCGCTTCCACGAAGACCCCCGGGCCGGGCACGGCGGCCTTTCCGTGCCCAAGGGGCCGCTCGCCGAGATCCTCGCCGGCCGCCGGGTCCACTATCCCAAAAAGGTGGATCACACCTTCCGCCACACCCACCAGGGCAGGGCCTACTGGCTGGAGGCGAACGCCTGGGAAGGGCCGTCCTGGGGACCGGGCTATCCGCGCGCCCAGCGCCAGTCCCGGGAGAGCCACCTCCAGGCCTACGGCCGCACCGTCCGCGACCTTCTGGGGAACCTGAAAGGCGAGATCAAGGGGCAGACGCTCGCCGTCGAGAAGCGGCACGTGGCCGACCTCACCGTCTGGGTGGGGGAGGGCATGATCGACTGGAGCCGCCCCGTGGCCGTGGAGATCGGCACCCGCCGGGTCTTTCAGGGCGATCTCCGCCCCGACCTCTTCCTCTGCCTCGTCCAGGCCGCCCGCACCTGGGATCTCGACCGCCTGCGCTGGGCGGGAGTGCGGGTGGGGAAGGGGGCGGAGGTGGTGACGGGGAAAACCGAGCTTCCACCGCTCCTCCCAGTGTAGAGACGCCCCGTGGGGCGTCTCCGGATCGGGGAAGACGGGTCCGGACCGGCAGGACGCCCCGCGGCAAGCCCTTGATTCCGGAAGGTTTTCGCCGCCCCGGAGACGCCCCACGGGGCGTCTCTACAAT
This sequence comes from Thermoanaerobaculia bacterium, assembly GCA_035278895.1. Taxonomy (GTDB): domain Bacteria; phylum Acidobacteriota; class Thermoanaerobaculia; order Multivoradales; family UBA5704; genus DATARR01. Next base: position 8,776 of record DATEIO010000555.1, read on the forward strand.
GGGAACAAGCGAAACGAAATCCCCCTCCGTGTCACAATCCTGTGAAAGGACACGGACAGCCCCGGGTACGCGCAACATCCCCCACGGCCCTTCGTATCCTTTCTCAGGAGCGATGCCTTGCGTCTCTCCAACCCACCTATCGAACTCCCAGAGAGGACAACCAGAAAGCCATGTTTGACTCTATGAAGTCACCGCGTTTCCGTGTCCAGTTTCCGATCTTGCAAAAGATCCGGGGGCGTGTCGGGAAGCTCGGATTCCGGCTCGTGCTTCTCCTCGTGCCGCTCTTCTTCCTCCGGGCCTGCGTGCTCACCTACGTGCCGCCGGACCAGATCGGCGTGCGCCAGGTCTCCGTGGGGCCGGGCAAGGGCCTGCAGAAAGAGCCGGTGCGCTCCGGCTACCGGCGGGAGCTTTCGAGCTACGAGACGATCCACACCTTCCCGCGCGACATCCAGGTGATCGAGTTCACCAACAGCGCGACGGAGAAGGGGGCGGGGCACCGCCAGGTGCCGGCGGTCAAGGTGCCGACCGTCGACGGCTATCCGGTGGACGTGGACGTCACCGTGCTCTACCGGATCGCCGATCCGTACAAGGTGGCCTCGAAGTTCGGGTTCGGCCGGTCCTACGAAGAGGCGGTCGTCATCCGCTTCACGGACCCGCTCGTCAAGCGGTACCTGGGTGAGCTCCGGGCCGAGCAGTTCTACCACGAGGCGCGGCTGGCGCAGGTCCGCGCCCTGAAGAGAGAGCTCGCGAAAAGGTTCGAGACCGGCGGCATCGCGCTCGCCGACATCCTGATCCGTCAGTACGACTACCCGGAGACGTTCCAGGCGCTGACCGAGCAGAAGAAGATCCAGGATCAGTCGGTGCTCGCGAACCGCGAGCTCGCCAAGCAAGCGGAGGTGCAGACGCGGTTGAACCAGCGGCTCGCCGAAGGCCAGAACCTGATGAAGGTGAAGACCTCCGAGTTCAACGCGCAGATCACGGCGATCAACGCCCAGAAGGACCTCTACGAGCGCCAGAAGCGCGCCGAGGCCGACCTCCTGGTGAAAACGGCCGAGGCGAGCGGCACCGAGGCGATCAACCGCGCGCTCGAAGGGGCCGGCTCGGCGAAGCTCCTGAAGCTGAGGCGTGGCCTGGCGCTTTTAAACAGCATCAAGGGCCCGATCTACATCAGCGAAGACCCGACGGACCTTGGAAAGATTTCTCAGTAAGGCAAAGGAAAACCACACCATGAACCGCATCGTGATCTATTTCTGTGGTCTGCTCTTCCTCGTCTCGGGGCTTACCGGGTGTGCGCCGCACACGACCGGGGCCACGGAGGTGGGGGTCAAGTTCAACAAGATCACCGGGTCGTTCGAAATGAAGGAGCCCGGCGCGACCCACTTCTTCATGCCGGTGGTGAACGACTGGAAGACGTACGACATCTCGCTTCGGAACCTCGTGATGTCGGCGGACTCCGCGTCCGGCGACCGCCAGGACAAGGACGACCTGCGCTTCAAGACGCGGGACGGCAACGACATCGAAACCGACGTCACCGTGCGCTGGCGGATCGATCCCACGAAGATCGGCTCCGTCTGGAAATTCGCGGCGCCCGACAGCGACGCGCTCGAAGAGCGGCTGGTCCGCCCGCTCGCGCGGACGTACATCAGAGACGTCCTGAACCTGCTGAACTCGGAGGACTTCTACAACCCGACGAAGCGCTTCGCCGCGGCGAACGATGCGACCCGGCTCCTCGCCGGCCACCTTGCGCCCTACGGCGTGATCGTCGAGCAGGTGCTCCTGGGCGATTTCTCCTTCAAGCCCGATTACCAGCGGCTGATCAATTCGCGCAAGGAGGCGGAGAAGACCGCCGAGAAGCTCGAGGCCGAGATCCTGGCGACCGAGGAGGCGAACCAGGCGAACCTGCAGGCGAAGATCGCCGAGCTGACCGAGACGCTCACCCGCGCCGAAGGCGAGCTCGAGCAGGCGAAGAGGAATGCCGACGCCTACCTGGTCCGCCGCCAGCAGGAGGCCCAGGCGATCCTCGCCGAGAAGACCGCCGTGGCCGAGGGTATCCGGAAAGAGCGCGCGGCGCTCAATAGCAGCGCGGGCGACGCCTACGTGAACCTGCAGCTCATCGAGGCGCTGCAGAAAAAAGAGATCCGTCAGATCCCGAAGCTGCCCAACGGCAACGTGATCATCGACGGCAACAAGCTCCTGGAGCAGTTGGGCGTGACGCGCTACGAGCTCAACCAGCACGTCCAGCAGCCGCCGCAACAGTAAGGAGGATCGGAGAGACGTCATGATCAACCTGGCAGGCTCTTCCTACGATTACGGCAACGTGCTTTTCGCCGTGCTCCAGGAGTGCGAGCACCAGCGGCGCAGCCTCCTGCCCAATGAGGCGGAGGAGCGCCTCCGGGAGATCGCCAAGAAAAAGCTTTCGGAGATCCGGGTGAGCTACACCGAGTGCGGCGGCACCGCGGGCTATTGGCGAACGCTCGAAAGAGAGGTGTTGGAAACGGCGCTGCCGCAGTACGTCCCCGCCGCCATCGAGCAGACCCGGCTCGAAAGGACGAACTACGGCCTGTGGCGGCAGGCGGATCCCGTGGCCCGGGCCGTCTTCGCTCTCATCGGGCTGGTGATCGGGAGCCTGATCGTCGTGGCTCCCTTCATCCCGATCTGGGGAGACGCCTTCGTCTTCTGTCTGGCAGCGGCGTTCTTCCTCTACCCCGAGATCAAGAAGGGGGTCTACGACGTCCGTCACTCGCGGCTGCTCAACCGGCTGATCGTGCAGGCCGAGGCGTACCAGAAGAACGAGCGCATCCACTACGTGAGCGAGGCCCAGATCGAGGAAGAGCTCGCCGCGGTGGAGGAGACGGCGAAGGCGGTGCCCCCGAGGAAGGCGGAGTGGGAGGGGAAGGGGAACGTGGTGCAGCACCCGGGGACGCGTTCGAAAGAACGATAGCGGCCGACGATAGCGCCGCTGGGAGCGCCGGCATCCTGTTGGCTTCTAACTAAAGCGGAGTTAGCAGGCCGGCAAGGATGCCGGCGCTCCCAGCAAACAGCCTGCTATCCTCCCCCCGTGCCGACCTCCGAGCCCCTCACCACCGCCTGGTTTCTGGTCGTCTTCGGCGTCCTCCTGGCGATCAGCGCCCTCTTGAGCCGGACGTCGTCCCGGTTCCGGGTGCCGGTCTTCCTGCTCTTCCTCGTCATCGGCATGCTGGCGGGCTCGGAGGGGCCGGGGGGAATCGATTTCGAGGATTACGGGCTCGCCTTCCGGCTCGGGACGGTCGCCCTCGCTCTGATCCTCTTCGACGGCGGCCTGAACACGCCGCTTGCCTCCCTGCGGCGCGCGATCCGGCCCGCGGCGGTGCTCGCCACGGTGGGGGTGGCGGGCACCGCCGGGGTGCTGGCCGTCGGAGCGCGACTCCTGGGATTTTCCTGGATCGAGGCTCTCCTCCTGGGCGCCATCGTCTCCTCCACGGACGCGGCGGCGGTCTTCTCCGTCCTGCGGGGAAGCGGCCTGCACCTGAAGCCGCGGGTGGCCACGACGCTCGAGATCGAATCGGGCCTGAACGATCCCATGGCCGTCATCCTCACCATGGCGTTCACCGAGAGCCTCGTGAACGGGCGGCCGCCGGGCCTGGAGATGCTCTGGGGAATCCTGCTCCAACTCGTGATCGGCGGGGTCCTGGGCGTCGCGCTCGGAGTCGCGGGCCGGGCCCTCCTGCGCCGGAGCCGGCTGCCGGCCGGCGGCCTCTATCCGGTGCTGTCGCTCGCCTTCGCCTTCCTCGCCTTCAGCGTGCCCACCCTCCTCCACGGGAGCGGCTTTCTCGCCATCTACCTGGCGGGCGTGGTGCTCGGCAACGGGGACATCCCCTACCGGAGCGGGCTCACCCACTTCCACGACGCGGCGGCGTGGTGCGGCCAGGTCACGATGTTCCTGATGATGGGCCTCCTGGTCTTCCCCTCGCGGCTGCTCGAAGTGGCGGGGATCGGGCTGGCGCTTGGAGCGCTCCTCGCCTTCGTGGCCCGGCCGCTGGTGGCGATCCCCTGCCTGCTGCCGTTCCGCTTCCCCATCAAAGATCTGCTCTTCGTCAGCTGGGTGGGGCTGCGTGGGGCGGTGCCCATCATCCTGGCCGCCTTTCCCGTGCTGCAACGGGCCCCCGGAGCGGAGCGTCTGTTCGACGTGGTCTTCTTCCTGGTCGTGCTCTCCGCCCTGGTTCCTGGCGGCACGGTGGCCTGGGCCACCCGCAAGCTCGGCGTCGCCTCGGACGAGCCGCCGCCGCCCCGGGCCGTCCTGGAGATCACCTCCACCCAACTCCTGGACGGCGAGGCCGTCTCCTTCCACGTCGATCCCGCCCTGCCGGTCGCGAACGTCGCGATCGAGGACATCCCCTTCCCCGAAGGGGCGACCGTGATGCTGATCGTCCGCGGGGACCACCTGATCGCGCCGCGGGGCCAGGAGGTCCTCCAGCCGGGCGATCACGTCTACGTGTTCTGCCGGCGGGAGGACCGGGAGTTTCTGGGGTTGCTGTTCGGGCGGGCGGAGGAGTAGGAGTTATTTTTCGAACGGCCGCGAGATCACGCAGGCGTTGATCCCGCCGATCCCCATGGACAGCTTGCCCGCGAAGCCTTTGGAGGTGGGGCAGGCCTCGTCGAACACGTAGACGTCGTGGATGCCGGCGATCTGCCGGTTGAGCTCCTCCGAATGGAGGGCGGTCGGGTAGAGGCGGCCCCTCTCGTAACCCATGTACTGCGCGGTCAGCTCCCAGCCGCCGCCGGCAGACATGCCGTGGCCGAAGGTGCCCTTCCGGGCGGTCACCAGCACCTGGTCGGGCACGACGCCGCGCAGGGTCTCGACTTCCCGGTAGTCGCCCGGAGTGGCGGTCGCGTGGAGGTCCCAGGTGGCGATCTGCTCGGGCGTGGCGCCGGATTCGGCGAAAGCCTGCTGGATGGCCGCCGTGGGCCCGTGGGTTGAAGGGGTGATGATGTGGTCCGCGTCCGAGCTGACCCCCACGGAGACCGGCTCCATCCCGAGCGGCCGGAACCCTTTCTCCGTCATGTAGTCGTAGTCCCCCACGATCCAGAGGACCGCGCCGCCGGCCACGTGAGTGCCGCGCAGGCCGGTCAGCGGCTTCGAGACCGCCTTGTCGGCCGAGATCACGCGGGCGGCGTAGAAGGCGCCCACGGAGAGCGGGATCGGCGGCGGATCGGTCGCGCCCACTACCACGGCCTTGGCCTCGCCGCGGCGGATCGCGTCCATGCCGAGCTTCAGGCAGACGCCGAAGGTAGAGCAGGCGGCGACCGGCGCGAAGGAGAGGCCGGTGATATGGCCCATCATCGAGATCTGCGCGGCCGGCGTGTTCCAGATGTTCCACACCACGTTCGCCGAGACCGATCCCCAGGGCGGCGTGGGCTCGCCCCACTTCTCGTGGAGATGGCGCAGGCGCCGCTGCTTCTCCTTCATCACCGAGACCTTGCCCTTGTCGATGTCCCCCTGGACGTTCATCCCCTCGATCTCGGCGAGCTCATGGAGGTAGGTCGCGAGGTCCGGCGAGGTGGCGGCCCAGTGGTGCCACCAGGCGCTCTCGGCGTCGTAGCGCTCGTCGGAGTCGGTGAACGTCTCCGGGTTGGGCGGCACGCCGCCGGCCGCGCCGCGGCCGGCCAGGTGGTCGGCGAGCGCCGGGTTCCTCTCGGCCCAGAAGCGGTCCCATTTCCTCTGCGCGCGGTCGAGCACGCGGGTGTTGTCGGCGATCGTCTGGACGCAGCCGATGCCGGTCCCGATGTAGACGTGGGCGGCGGTGCCGAGCTCTTTCAACACCTGCTCGATCCCCGGGTTCTGCCCCAGGGCCTGGACGAACGAGCCGATGGCGTAGAGCACCGGCAGGTCCATCTTCTCCTCGATCTGGTGGAAGCGGGCCGGCGGGAACCGCTCGGCGATCCAGCTCCGGTAGGTCTCGAAGGAGAACTCGGGGACGCCGACGAGGAAATTATCCGGCCCGTAGCCGTTGAAGGGCTGAAGCCAGCTCTCGGAGGAGTCGAGGTTCTCCGCGAACCGGTCGATGTTGGGCGAACGGGGCGCAACCAGGCCCCAACCGAAGATTCCGACTCTGCGCAAGGGAAAGACCCTCCCAGTCCTTGAAGCCCTGAATTCTGCCACAAGCCCGGCTCCCCCGTTCGGGGGAGGAGAAATTCATCCTCTCGGGCGATGATTCGGGGGTGGGCCCGTTTCTATGCTGGCGGACATGAAGACGCTGGCGACGGGTCTCGTCGAAGCGCTACCGGAGCAGGCGGAGGCTTTGGGATACCGGAGCGGGGTCAAGTCGCCGGCTCCGTGCTCCAGGACCTCGTGCGCGGCGGCCCGCTGGGGGACGAGCTCTCCGAGCGGAAGGAGGACGTGCTGCGCCAGCTCGCCCACGGACGGACCAACCGCGAGATCGCTCAGGCCCTCCACGTGAGCGAGGAGACGGTGAAGACGCATGTGGGCAACATCCTCTCGAAATTGCAGTTGAGCCATCGGACGCAGGCCGTTATCTACGCGTTGAAGCAGGGATCGTCTCGCTCGACGATCTGGGATAGGCGGAGAGCAGGGGGACCCCTCCCCCAGGATGGGCGGCGTACTATTCACTTCTGAAAGTTATAGGACCATAATTCATCCAGATCATGATCCTATTACCAGGAAAGAGATCAACAAGGAGGAAACGATGAGAGCCACCGCCGCGCTTCTTCTGCTCCTCGCCCTGACCGCGATCCCGGCTGCCGGGGCGGCTCCGGCCCGCCCCTACCTCGACCTCGACTTCGAAGCGCCGGAGTGCTCCGGCGGGTGGTTTCTCCAGGGGATCGGCTACGAGGCGGTGATCGACCGCGCGGTGAAAAGCTCGGGCCGGCAGAGCCTCCGCGTGAGCTATGTGCTCCCGCAGCCCTGGAACCCGGACCGGGGGGAGTACGCCGTGACGCAGTCGTTCCCGGCGCCGGCGGTGGCCGGCCGGAGGGTCCGCTACAGCGGCGACATCAAGACCCAGAGCTCCACCGGGCTCGCCGGGCTCTGGTGGGTCGCCCGGGACGCCGCGGGCCGGGCGGTGGCGGGCGACAGCATGAGCGGCCGGGAGGTGACCGGCACGACCCCCTGGACCCGCTATTCGGTCGAGATCGACGTCCCCGCCAGCGTGGCAACGGTCTCCTTCGGTGTCTTCCACGCGGGTGAGGGCACGTCGTGGTTCGACGGGCTCGCGGTCGAGATCGACGGCCGCCGCTGGGTGGATGGGCGACGGCCCGCCGCGGCCCCGAGCCCGGCGGCGGTCTCCTGGTTGAGGAAGCGGGCGATCCCCTTCGCCACGGCCGAGCCCGCAAGCGGCCTCTCCGATCTCCAGGCCTTGAAGAGGGTGATCGGCGACGCGCGCATCGTGTCCCTGGGCGAGGGCACGCACGGCACCCGCGAGTTTTTCCAGATGAAGCACCGGCTGATCGAGCTGATGGCCGAGGAGATGGGATTCACGCTGTTCGCCATCGAGGCCAGCATGCCCGAGGCCCAACTCGTCAACGACTACGTGCTGACCGGCCGGGGGGACCCCGCGGCGCTCATCCGGGGGATGGGCTTCTGGACTTGGGACACCGAAGAGGTGCTCGAGATGGTCCTCTGGATGCGCGAGCTCAATGCCTCCGGCCGCGGGCGCATCCAGTTCCTGGGCTTCGACATGCAGAACCCGGACTTGGCGTCCGACAACGCGGCGAGCTTTCTTGCCAAGGCCGAGCCGGCCTACAGCCGGGAGGCGGGGGACGCCTTCAACAAGGTGAAGGCGGTCGACGCCCTCGGCCGCAACGCGTTCGGCAGCGGCCAGGCCCGGGAGGCCGAGCAGGCGGCCCGGCAGGTTCTTGATCATATGGAGCAGAGGCGGGGGGACTACCTCGGCCGCTACCCGTCAGAGGAGGTGGACTGGGCGATCCAGAACGCCCGCATCGTCCTCCAGGTGGCGCAGAGCTACACAGGGTCCGCGTCGCGGGACACGAGCATGGCGAAAAACGTCGAGTGGATCCTGGACCAGGCGCCGGAGGGCTCGAAGATCGTCCTCTGGGCCCACAACGCCCACGTCAACCGGGTCCCGGGCTGGATGGGCACATTCCTTTCCGAGCGCTACGGCGACGACATGCTCGTGGTCGGTTTCGCCTTCGCCGAAGGGCGCTACACCGCCATCTCGGAGAACGGCTCCCTCAGGGACAACGAGGCGCTCCCGCCGCCGCCCGGCACCGTCGAGGCTTACCTGCGCTCCGCCCGCATCCCCCGTTTCCTGGTGGACCTGAGAAACATCCCGGCCAAGGCCCCCTCGGCCCCCTGGCTCAAGAAAGAGCGCCCCTTCCGCCTGATCGGCTCGGTCGCGACGCGTTGCGCCTTCAACCCCGCGGTGGTGGCGGAGGAGTACGACGCGCTGATCTGGATCGAGAGGACGAATCCGTCGGTGCTGCTGCCGCAGTGAGGGGGAACACGGACGAACACGGACCAGCAAGGACCAACACGGACGAACACTGCGAAGTGTCCATCCTTGAAGGTCCGTGAAGTCCGTGTTGGTCCTTTCCTACTCCGTCCGAATCGTCACCATCGGGTCCACCCGCGAGGCCCTCCGGGCGGGCAGGAAGGTGGCGAAGAGGGCGACCAGGGTGAGCAGGCCGGCGATGGCGGCGTAGGTGAGCGGGTCTCTGGCACTCACCTCGTAGAGCAGGCTCTGGAGGAGCCCGGTGACGGCCAGGGCTCCCAGGAGCCCGAAGGCGATCCCCAGGCCGGTCAGGAGCGCGCCCTGGCGCATCACGAGGCCGATCACGTCCCGCACCTGGGCTCCCAGGGCGAGGCGCACTCCGATCTCGCGGGTGCGCTGGGCCACGAGGTAGGAGATCACTCCGTAGAGCCCGGCGGCCGAGAGGACCAGGGCCATGCCGGCGAAGAGGCCCAGGAGCCAGAGCTGGAGGCGGCGGCTGGCGAGCGACTCCGAGATCACCTCTTCCATGGTGAGCACCTGGTAGAGCGGGAGCGACGGGTCGGTGCTCCGCACGGCCTCCCGGATCGCGCCGGTGAGGCTCTCGGGTGCCACGGCCGTCTTCACCACCAGGCTCGCGTCGCCCAGCGCGATCATGTACTCCGGGAAGCCGTAGGGCATGTAGATCTCCATCAGCGGCTCCTGGTCGAGCCCGGCCTGCCGGACATCGCCGACCACGCCGACGATGGTCATGACCGTCCCCCCGCCGAAGTTGATCTCCTTGCCGATCGGGTCTTCGTTGGGGAAGGTCTTGCGGACGAGCGCGTTGTTGACCACGGTGACCAGGGGGCCGCTCTCCCCGTCCGCCTCCACGAAGTCCCGCCCCCGGAGGAGGGGGATCCCCAGGGACTTGAAGAAGCCGGGGCTTGCCACTCGGAGCTCGGCGAAGACGTCCTCTCCCAGCGCGGGAGCCGGACGGCCCTCGACCGTGAAGCTGCCGTTCATGTAGGCGTCCTGGATCGGCAACATGGAGATCAGCCCCGCAGACTCGACGCCCGGGATGGCGCGCACCTTTTCGAGCAATGGCCGGAAGACCCGGGGGGTGGACCCGTCGAGCCGGTCGGCCGGAACCGAGACGTGAGCGGTAAGAACCCCTTCGGCCACAAGCCCGGGAGGCGTGGCGTTCAGCCGGAGAAAACCCCTGAGGAGGAGGCCCGCGCCGACCAGGAGGACGAGCGACAGGGCGATCTCCAGCACCACGAGAGCGCTGCGGAAGCGCTGCTGGCGCCCACTCGAGGTCGCCTTGCTGTTGCCGCTTCCGAGGAGGCTCTCCTGCACGTTGCCCCGGGAGGCCTGGAGCGCGGGCACGATGCCGAAGACGAGGCCGGAGAGGAGGGCCATGCCCAGGAGGAACCCGAACACCCGGGTGTCGAGCGAGAAGTCGCCGGAGACGGGGAGCGCGCTCTGGACGAGAGGACCCATGGCATCGAGGCTCCACATCGCGAGGAGCGTGCCCAGACCTGCGCCGGCCAGCGCCAGAACGAGGCTTTCGACCAGGAACTGCCGGACGAGCCGGGAGCGGGAGGCGCCGAGCGAGAGCCGGATCGCCACCTCGCGCTGGCGCACCGCGGAGCGGGCGAGAAGGAGGTTCGCCACGTTCGCGCACGCGATCAGGAGCACC
>DATEIO010000556.1:0-2587 GCA_035278895.1 Thermoanaerobaculia bacterium
CGGTCGCCTCGAAAAGGCCGTCCGAGCAGAGGACGAGGGTGCCGCCGGGAGGGATCTCGAAGCGGTAGTCCGCGTAAATCCGGCTGGGGCCCTGGCCGAGCGGCAGGCCGGGGAGGTCGATCTCCTGGACCTCGCCGCCGACCGCGAGGAGGAGCGGGAAGGGGTGCCCGGCGTTGCTCAGCAGGGTCTCGCCGGTCGCGGGATCGAGGCGCAGGAGGGCCAGCGAGGTGAAGTGGCGGTGCGAGCCGCCGCGCCGGATCACCCGGTCGACGCCCTTCAGCACCTCGGACGGCACCTGCCCGGCGGTGATGAGGCTGGTGAGCGCAGCCGCGGTCATCGCCTGGGCGATGGCGCAGGAGTAGCCGTGGCCGGCCACGTCTCCGGCCGCGATCCACAGGCGGCCGTCCTCGTCCTGGAAGAAGTCGTAGAGATCGCCTCCCGCCTCGGTCGCGAGAGTCGAGCGCGCCGCCACCTCCCAGCCGGGGACTTCGGGAAGGCGGTCGGGCAGCAGGCCGAGCTGCATGCGGGCGAGGAGGTCCATCTCGTACTTCAAGCGCCGCTCTTCCTCCAGGCGCTTGATGAACGCCGGAGGCTTCACCCGCTCGACCTCGGCCCGTTCCGAGCGCCCCAGACCGACGAGCCCGAGGACGAGGAGCAGGGCCGAGAGGCCCGCCGTGGACGCGAACGTCCCCGGCAGCCAGGAGAGGTGGAGCCCCGAGAAGACGGCGGCCGGGAGCAGGTAGGAGGAGATCGCCGTCACCAGCAGGGTCAGCAGCCCGAAGCGCCGGCAGACCCAGACGAGAAAGCCGATCAGGAGGAGGTTCGCCGCCAGCTCCGCCGGATAGGGATCGAAGTCGAGGTAGGAGAGGCAGAGAGCTCCGCCGAGGACCGCCGCCCAGGGCGCCCAGCGGGAGGGCAAAAAACGGATCGCGAAGGCGAGGACCAGCGTGACGCCTCCGGCGATCACGACGCCGGCGCTCAAGGGGTTCTGGGAGCCGAAGACCGGGAGCGAGAGGCTGAATTCCTTGGACCAGACGCCCGACAGGGCCGTGGCTCCGGCGAGCACCGCCAGACGGAAACCCGCGAACAGGGCTCCGCCCGCGAGCCCATAGAGCAGCGACCGGCCGCCCCGGGGGCCGAGCTGGCCCGCCCGGAGCGAGTCCAGGCTGTTCGTGAGACCCGGTTGCACGGAGCGCAGGAACGACTCGCCGACCGACCAGATCAGGAAGACCCAGAGCGAGAGGAAGAAGGCCGGAACGAGCACCTCCAACGTTCTTTCGAGCGTCGGCTCGATCGCCAGGGTCACCGCCGAGGCGAGGAAAGTGAGCCCGGCCAGGATCCCGCCGTTGACGAGGTCGATGCGGCGCCTGGTGACCAGCACCACGAAAAGGATCGGGATCGCCAGGAAGCCCAGGATGACGGGAAGAACCTGGAGAAACCCGAGCACGGGGAAGCCGTCGTCGCCGTCTTTGTCCGGCTCGAGGCTCCCCAGCTTGCGGGAGGCGATCACGATTCCGCCCTGCGGCGTCTGGATCTCCAGGTGCTGGGGCGGGTCGCTCCCCTGGATGGCGAGCAGATTTTCCTCCTCGCCCTTCGAGTTACGGTCCGTGCGCTGCCCGCCCATCGACTCGCCGGGCTGGAGCAGGAGACGGAGAAATGTGTCCCGGACCTCGGGCGAGGCGGGCGGCTTGCGCATCGCGTCCGTCACGATCCGCCGGCTCACCGGCGACCAGAGGACCGCCGTGGGCCGGCCCGAGGGCGAAAACTGGACGATGAGCTGCCGCCGCGTGCCCTCGCCCCCCCGGGTTGCCTCCTGGAAGACCCGGACGCGGTATCCGGCGCCCAGGCCGTAGAGGAGCTCCGGAGAGAGCCGGTCGAGCTCCTTGCCTTTGCCGGGGGAGGTGTCGTTGTCGGTCGTGAGGGAGACCCGGGGCTCGCCCGGCGCGAGGCGCAGGCCGGCCCGGCGGGCCAGGTCCCGGTAGCGCTCGACGAAGAACCCTTCCTGGGGCAGCGGCTCCGGCTGCCACGCGGGCAGCCACGTCCGAGCGAGGAGGAGGCCGGCCACGAGCCCGAGGATTCCCACGGCAAAGGCGGCGGCGAGGCGGAGGATGGGGGAGCCCGGTTTCATCTGATGATTGATACGGGCGGAAAACGGCCAGGGTTGCGCGCCCGGTTTGCTACAATGCCGCCGCTTTCGTCCGACCCGAGATCAAGGAAGACTCTATACCATCATGATGAAACATAACGCTCGTTCGCTCGCGCTCGTGGGGCTTCTGGCCCTCTCCACTCTTCCGCTCGCGGCCCAGGAGGCCCAGCCCAAGAAGCTGATCATCCTGGGCTTCGACGGAGCCGACGCCCGGCTCACCGAGCAGTGGATGAACGAGGGGAAGCTCCCGAACCTGGCGAAATTGCGCCAGCAGGGCACCTTCTCGCCGCTCCGGCCCACCATCCCGTCGCAGACGCCGGTCTCCTGGTCCACCTTCTCGACGGGCCTGAACCCCGGCCGGCACGGGGTGTTCGACTTCCTGAAGCGCAATCCCAAAGACTACAAGCCCGCCTTCGCTGCGGCCGAGGAGGGCTCCGAGCC
>DATEIO010000557.1:0-18479 GCA_035278895.1 Thermoanaerobaculia bacterium
CTCGTAATAGTCCAATCCCAGGTGCGTGATCTGCTCCTCCCCTCTCATGAACCGCAGCGTGTTCTTGAGCTTCATGAGCTGGATGAACAGATCGTGCTCCGGGTAGAGCTCCGGCAGCGTCATCGGGCTCTTGAAGTAGAAGGAGAGCCACTCCTGGATGCCGTGCATGCCGGCGCGGCGGGCGAGGTCCAGGAACAGGGCGAGATCGAGCACCAGCGGCGCGGCCAGGATGCTGTCCCGGCAGAGAAAATCGATCTTGATCTGCATCGGGTAACCGAGCCAGCCGAAGATGTCCAGGTTGTCCCACCCCTCCTTGTTGTCCCCCCGCGGCGGGTAGTAGTTGATCCGCACCTGGTGGTGGAAACCCTCGTAGAGCTCCGGATAGAGATGCGGCTGGAGGATGTGTTCCAGAACCGAGAGCTTCGAAACCTCCTTGGTCTTGAAGCAGTCGGGATCCTCCAGCACCTCGCCATCCCGGTTGCCCAGGATGTTCGTGGAAAACCACCCCTGCAGGCCGAGGAGGCGGGCTTTCAATCCCGGCGCCAGAATGGTTTTCATCATCGTCTGGCCGGTCTTGAAATCCTTGCCGCAGAGGGGCAACCGCTTCTTCTCCGCGAGCTCGCGGAGCGCCGGCACGTCCACCGTCAGGTTGGGGGCGCCGTTCGCGTAGGGGATGCCGGACGAGAGGGCCGCATAAGCGTAGATCATGCTTGACGGGATCGCCTCGTCGCTCCGCTTCAATCCCTCCTCAAAGCTTTCGAGGGACTCGTGGACCGGCTCCGCACACATGTGGCTCTCGGTCGAGCCGCACCACACCATCACCGAGCGGGAGACTCCCTCCCTGCGCTCCCACTCGCCGATCTCATCGATGAGCTGCTGGGCGAGGTCCCACTTGCTCGTACCCTCTTTGACGTACGTGCCGTGGAGGCGCTTCACGTAGCGGGGATCGAACACGCCTTTCATCGGACGGATCGCAGAGAGCTCCGGCCGGAGCTGCTCCAGAAGCGGCCGCTCCAGGACCGCGGCCTCGGTCGCGGCCTCGTAGGCGTCGCAGGGGAAGATGTCCCACGCGCCGAAGGCGAGGTCGTCGAGCTTCGCGAGCGGCACGAAGTCCTGGATCTTCGGGACACGTTTTTCGGTCCGTTTGCCCAGGCGAACGGTCCCCATCTGCGTGAGCGATCCGATCGGCTTGCCCAGGCCGCGCTTGACCGCCTCCACTCCGGCGATGAACGTGGTGGAGACCGCACCCAGCCCCACCAGCAGCACCCCGAGCCGGCCCTCTGCCGGCTTGATCTGAACGCCCTTCTGAATCATGGGAGCTCCTTCGGTTTCCAGAATCGAAAACCAACCTTCTATAAAGCTGCAACGCACGTGCCATAGAATCGAGTCCATGACCGATCCGCACCCCATCGTCTGCGTCGATCTGAACGGCGTGCTCGACCTCTACACCGGCTGGAAGGACCCGGAGCACTGGGACCCGCCCCGAGAGGGCGCCGGGGAGTTCCTCGCGGCGCTCAACGCACAGGGGTTCCGCGTGGTCGTCTTCACCACCCGCTGGGCGGACGACGCCAGGGCCTGGCTCGCGGCGCACGGCCTCGACCGCTGGGTCTCGGAGGTGACGGACAAGAAGCCCGCCGCGCACGTGTTCGTGGACGACCGCGCCGTCTGTTTCCGGGGGGATTTCGGGGCGACGCTCCAGGAAATCGTCCGCTTCCGGGCCCACTGGGAGGAGGGGGCGTGACGCCGGAGGTCCGGGAGTACTACCGCCGGGTCCTCCCCTTCTTCGACCGCGAGCTGGCCGAGCGGGGGGACGGAGAGCTCTGGGCCTGGGCCGCGAGCGCACCCCGGGGATGCCAGGTTCTCGAAATCGGAGCCGGCACCGGCCGGGCTACGGCCTTCCTCGCCCGGACCGCCGGCCGGGTGGTGGCCTTCGACCTGGCGCCCGAGATGATCGCGGTCGCCCAGCGGCGCCTCCGGGACCGATCCAATGTCTCTCTCTTCGTCGCAGACATGCGCGAGCTCGACCTCCGGGGCCGCTTCGATCTCGTCGTGGCGGTCGATGATCCTTTCGTCCACCTGACCGAAGACGACGACCGGGACCGCGCCTGGACGGCCGCCACCCGCCACCTGCTCCCCGGCGGGCGCCTCCTTCTCGACGCCGCCTGGTTCTCTCCCGAAAAGCGCCATGCCGCGGGGGAGCCCGGAGGTCTCGTTCTCGAGCGCTCCGCGGGAGAGGGTCTCAAGGTCCGGGAGATCTGGCGCTGCGATCCCGGGGCCCGCCTCTGCTCGACCTCCTTCGAGTACCGCCTGGACGGCCAAAAGGTAGAGCGCGCCGCCTTCCCTTCCCGCCTCTGGTCCCGCGAAGAGCTGGAGCACCGCGCCCGCGCCGCGGGCTTGAAGATCGCCCACCTCTGGGGCGACTACGACCGCCGGCCCTGGGAACGGGAGACCTCGCCCCGTCTGATCGTCGAGCTCCGGCTGTAATGGGTGCCTACGAGGCTACGCCGCCGCGCCGATCCCCCGCGACAGCGTGCGGCGGAGGCGCCCGGCGTAGCGCTCGACCTCGCCGCGCATCGCGGCGGAGTCGGCGGGCGAGGCGTGCTCCAGGGCTTCGGCGGCCAGGGTGTGGCGGCCGGTCTGGAAGGCGAGGTAGGCCAGGGTGTAGAAGCCGAGTTGGAAGGGTTCGACGCGGGCGGTGCGGCTCCTCCGGGCCACGGCGTCCGAGACGAGCGCGAGCTCGCGCTCGTCCAGATCCAGCTCGATGGCGGCTCCCGCCAGGTCCCACACGAGGTCCTGGGGTCCCACGAGGTCGTTTCCGCGGTGGTGGTCCAGGGCGTCGGCCTTGAGGATTCTTCCGTCCGGGGTCACCAGCCACTCCCAGGCCTGCATCCGGTTGTCCGAAAGGATCGGCCGCTCGAGGCTCGCGAGGCGGGCGATCCGGTCCTTCCAGACCCGCACCTCTTCGCCCCAGCCGGGGCCCAACGCCCGCTGGGTGTTGAAGGCGGCCATCTCGAAGAGCTTCACGGGCGAGGCGCCGCGGGCTCCGGCCGGGGCCGGGAAGCGCTCGGCGCGGAACGCGAGGTAGCGGGCGAGGGTGTCCAGGAGCGCCAGACGGTCCACCTCGGCCAAAGGGAGAGGGCGGGCGTCTTCCAGCCACGGCCCCACGAGGAATCCGTGGCGCAGGCCGGAAACCGGCGGGATCAGCCCGGCCGCTTCGAGCGGCTTCGCGAGCGCGAGCTTCTCCCGGCCGTAGCGGCCGAGGCCGGCGAACTTCAGGAGCCAGCGCCGCCCTCCGGACGTCACCAGGTACTTGCGGCGCTCGCCGTGAACGTCCGCCGCCGGCCACCGGGTGCGGTCCTCGAAATGTTTCGCCCGCCAGCGGCCGGCGGAGAGGTCCTCGGGGGGCTCCTCCGCCGGGCCGGTCAGGTCCTCCGCCCAGAGCGCCAGGGGCCAGCGCGCCTCGGGGCCGGAGAAGACCGTCTCGAACGCCGCCACGTGCCGGCGGGCCTTCTCCCACCGCCGCCGATGGCGCTCGCTGGCGTAAGGGCCGAGGTTTCCCAGGTGGCTGGGGAAGAAGGAGATGGATTCGGGAGCCACTCCCCGGTCCTCCAGCCAGTCGGCTACGGAGCCGAAGGAGCTGCCGGAGAGGCCGGGCCCCTCGTCCACCACGGCATAGCGGGGCCGAACGGTGCCGTCGCCCAGGAGCTCCCGGCCGAGAGGCTGGCCGATGGCGAGCTTCCTTTGAAAAGGATGCCCTCCGGGCCGCACGCTCGCGACCCGGGCCCGCTCCCCCACCACCGCCGCCACCGCCGCCGCGAGCCCGGTGCCGATGCTCCGGATGCCGATCACCTCGAGCGGCCCGTTCTCATCCCGCAGGGCCTCGGCCGCGCAGAAACAGGTCTCGGGATAGAGGCCGTAGAACGCGTATCCCTCGGGCACGGAGACGGAGATCGTCTCGGGGAGCGGGAGATCCAGGAGAGCGTCCAGGGCGTGCTCGATCCCCACCATCGCGCAACGTACGGAAGACCCAGGGGGGAGCGCCCCGAACGTGCGAAACGAGGGGAGGAGCACCTCGGCCACCGCCCGCGTGAGCCGCGAGGCCGCCTCCCCCACCGCGCTCGGCTTCTCCTCGCTGCAGGCCGCGAGCTGCTCGTCCAGGAGCCCCTGCTCGAGCTCCCCCGCCTCCACGAGAAGCTCGGCCACAATTGCATGGCGCTCGATCCCCAGGCCGGGCGCGGCCAGGCGCTCCAGGCCTTCACGGATTCGGGCGGCCTTCTCCCGGGGGTTCTCGACCCGTTTGGCGTCTCCGTAGACGAGCATAGGCGGGGAGAAGTTGTGCAAAGAGCGGGCCTGCTTGCCGCGGACGAGCACGGACTTTCACGGACCAACACGGACGCCCCTCTCCTGTCCGTGGAAGTCCGTGAAAGTCCGTGATCGTCCGTGGCAGGTCAATGCTTGACACGTCAACCATTGACTTGGTACACTTCCTCCATGGGAGAAGAAATCACCCTCCAACAGGAGATCCGGCAACGGACACCTTTCCGCTCCCTGGGACAGGAGGCGACGTTGGGCCTGATGCGCACCACGGATCTCGTGCGCCGCGCGATCGGCCGATTGCTCGAGCCGTACGACATCACCCCTCAGCAGTACAACGTCCTGCGGATTCTCCGCGGGGCCGGGGAGGAGGGGCTCCCCACTCTGGAGATCAGCGACCGGATGATCGAGCAGGCGCCAGGCATCACGCGGCTGCTCGACCGGCTGGAGGCCAAGAGGCTCGTACGGCGGCAGCGCTGCCCCGAGGACCGGCGGCAGGTGCTCTGCTGGCTCACGCCCGAGGGCGCAGACCTGGTCGAGCGCCTGGACGAGCCGGTGAACGCGGCCGACGGCACGGCCATGGCCATGCTGACCTCGGAGGAACAGAAGGAACTGATCCGGCTGCTGGACAAGGTCCGCGCCGGGCTGCGGTAAGAAATTTTGACCCGATAGTTGATCTGTCAAACATCACCCTGTCAAGGGAAGAACCAAGGAGAAACGAACATGACCCGCAAGCTCTTCGCTACCGCCGCTCTCGCCACCTTCGTCGCCATCCCCGCCTTCGCGGCGGACGTGTACAACGTCGATCCCAGCCACTCCGAGGTGTCGTTCCAGGTCCGCCACATGGTCAGCCAGGTCCGCGGGCGGTTCAACGACTTCAAGGGCACCGTGAACCTCGATCCCGCGAACCTCGCGAAGTCCTCGGTCGAGTTCCGGGTCAAGGCCGAGAGCATTGACACGGGTCTGGCCGACCGCGACAAGCACCTCCGGGCCGCCGACTTCTTCGACGTCGAGAAGTACCCGGAGATCACCTTCAAAAGCACCTCGATCAAGTCCACGGGCAAGGACACCTACGCCGTGACCGGCGACTTCACGATGCGCGGCGTGACCAAGAAGATCACCTTGCCCGTCACCTTCCTGGGCTCGGCCAAGGATCCCTGGGGCAACCAGCGGGCCGGCTTCGAGACGTCGACGACGCTCAACCGCAAGGAATACGGCATGAACTGGAACACCGCCCTGGACAACGGCGGCGTCATCCTGGGCGACGACGTCAAGATCGCCATCAACCTCGAGGCCATCAAGGCCAAGGACGGGGCGAAGGGCAAGTAAGCCTCCTCGGGAATCCGGCGGGCGGCTCGGTATAGTTCCGCTCTGTGAAGACCAACGCCGCCCGCCTCCTCGACTCTTTCGGCATCCCCTACGAGCTTCGCGACTACGAGGTCGACCCGGACGACCTGGCGGCCGAGTCGGTCGCCAAGAAGATCGGCCTTCCTCCCGAGCAGGTCTTCAAGACCCTCGTGGCCCGGGGAGACCGGACGGGCGTGCTCCTGGCCGTGGTGCCAGGCGACTGCGAGCTCGACTTGAAGGCCCTCGCCCGCCTCTCCGGAGACCGCAAGGTGGACACCGTCCCCCTGAAAGAGGTCCAGCCGCTCACCGGCTACATCCGGGGCGGGGTCACGGCGCTCGCGGGCAAGAAGGACTACCCCGTATTCGTGGATGAGACGGTCGAGCTCTTCGACGTGATCTCCGTCTCCGCCGGGGCGCGGGGGACGCAGCTCCTCCTCGCCCCCGGGGACTACCTGCGGGCCGTGCGGGGAACCGTGGGCGCGATCTCCAAAGAGAAGGAATGACACACCGCAGCCTCCCTTCCTGACGTAGAATATAGGCAGGGTTGCATGAGTCATCTGCCCCCTCGGGGCCCTCTTCCTTCCATGGCCGATCCTGGAACCCCTCGCGCTGTCGACACCGCCGCCCTGCTCCGGAAGCTGGGGGTGAACCTTCCGGGTCCCATCGCGATCCAGAAGACGACCGCGGCGACCGCTCCCGCTCCGCGCTTCGATCCCTCCGGCGAACCGGCCCGGCCGCTTCGCGGAGACCTCTCGTCGAAAAAGGTCCTCCACATCACCAACGGCGACGTCGCGGCCGACCTGATCCGGCTCTCGGGCCTCCCCGGCACGGTCTCCATCACCGCCGACGTGCTCCACGAGGGGCCGGCGCCCGCGGGGCTGCCGCCGGAGCGGTGGCGCAAAGTCCGCGCCCGGTATCTCGCCGAGAGCGGGTACGACGACTACGACCGCTGCCTGGCGAGCCTGACCGAGTGGGACCACCGGATCGAGAGCGCGACCGATTACGACGAGGTGATCCTCTGGTTCGAGCACGACCTGTTCGACCAGCTCCTCCTGATCCGCATCCTGGACTGGTTCGCGGGCCGGAACCTCGGGGGGACGGAGCTCTCGCTCCTCTGTATCGGCGAATTCCCCGGCGTCCTGCCCTTCCACGGCCTGGGGGATCTCACCCCGGAGCAGATCGCCTCTCTGGCGGACCGGCGTCGGCGCGTGAACGAAGCCCAGAAGCTCCTGGCGCGGGACGCCTGGCGGGCCTTCTGCGCCTCTTCCCCGGCCGCCCTTGAAGAGGTTCTGCGGCAGGACACCTCGCTCCTCCCCTTCCTCGCCGGAGCGCTCCGGCGCCACCTAGAAGAGTTCCCCGCGGTCGCCAACGGTCTCTCCCGCACCGAGCGCCAGGCCCTTCAGGGAGTGGCGGCCGGCCATGCCACCTTCGAGATCCTCTTTGCGGCCACGCAGCGCATGGAGGAGCGGGTCTTCCTGGGAGACGCCTCATTCCTGCGCAACCTGCGGGTGCTGGCCTCCGGCTCGCGCCCCCTGCTCCGCCTGGAATCCGCTCCGGGCAGCTCTCTGCGGTCGATGCGGATCACCCTGACCACCACCGGCCGCGACGTGCTGGAGAACCGTGACGACTGGGTCCACATCCACGGCTTGGACCACTGGCTGGGCGGCGTCCACCTCCAGGGCTCCGAAGCGGCCTGGCGGTGGGACGCGGCTGCCGGGCGCCTGAAATCCTCCCGGAAATAGCTCCCGGCTTCGGGGAGTTTTCTCGGAGCAGAGGAGAAACTCCACGATGCCACAGCCCTGGGTGAGATTCCGTCCGTTTCAACGCGCAAGCCTTGCCGCCCTCCTGCTCCTCTGCGGAGCTGCGGCCGTGCCGGCGCGCGCCGAATCCATCCTCGACGATCCCCTGTTCCAAGAGGATGCGAAGCAGGGGCTTCATTATCTCTACGACATGGACTTCGGGGCCGCCGACGAGACGTTCGGCAAGATCACCGCGCGGTATCCGGATCACCCGGTCGGCCCCTTCCTCCAGGCCCTGATCCCCTGGTGGTCGATTCAGCTCGAGCCGGACGACACCTCGCAGGACGACACCTTCATTGCGGCCATGGACCGCGTGATCGACGTCTGCGACCGCCGTCTCCGGCAGAATCCGAACGACGTCGATGCCATGTTCTTCAAGTCGGGGGCCCACGCCTTCCGGGGCCGCCTCCACTCCGACCGCCGGCGCTGGCTGAAAGCGGCGCGGGACGGCGAGAACGCCCTGGGTTACCTGAGGAAGGTCGCGAAGCTCGAGCCGAACAACGACGACCTCTACTTCGGGATCGGGCTCTTCGACTACCTGGCGGACGCGGCGCCCAAACGCTACAAGGTGCTCCGGCCGTTCACGATCTTCTTCCCCAAGGGGAACAAGGAGCGGGGGTTGAAGGAGCTGCACCGGGCGATGACTCAGGGGAAGTTCGTGCCCACGGAGGTCGCCTACTCGCTCCTCCAGATCCACTACGTCTTCGAGCAGGACTACCGGGAGAGCCTGCGCTACGTCGAGTGGTTGCGGGCGCGGCATCCGGACAACTCCCTCTTCCACCTCTACGAAGCGCGGGTCTACGAGCAGCTGGGGGACCTCGGAACGGCCCGGCGCGTGCTGAACGAGATCCTCGACCGCCACGCCAAGGGGCAGAGCGGCTATACGGACGCCGTGGCCGAGCGCTCGCTCTATCTGATCTCCCGGGTCGAGATGCGGTTCCACCGCTTCGACGTGGCCCTGGCTCACATCGAGCACCTGGAGAAGCTGACCGCCAGCCGGCGCGACCTGCCGAGCGACTACCGGGGGCTCTCCCGCCTGCGCCGCGGCATGGTCCACGACGCCAAGGGCGAGCGGGCCCAGGCGGTCCGCTGCTACAAGGAGGTGCTGGCGATGAAGGACTTCGACAACGACAGCGCGCGTGACCGCGCCAAGGTCTATCTGAAGAAGCCCTACAAGGGTTGAGGATCAGGCCGGCGCCGCAACGCGTAGATCAACAGGCCCACGACGATCGCGATCGCCCCGGCGAGCAGGTTCCAGAGGTTCGCCGAAGAGGCGAAGACCACGCACAGGAGCGCCGCGGCGATCGGGATCACGGGGCCGCCGGGGAGCCGCACCGCGCCCTGCCGCCCGAGCTTCCTGCGGAGCACGGGGACGGCGAGCGCGGTGCCGAAGTAGGTGGCGAGCCGCGCGACTGCCGAGAGGGTGGCCAGCTCTTCGAACGAACCTGTGAAGGCGAGAGGGAGGGCGATCGCCGTCTGCGTGAGCACCGCGATCCAGGGCGTCCGGAACTCGGGATGGATCGCGGCCAGCGCGCGGGGGCCGAAGCCGTCCCGGGCCAGGGCCCAGAGGTAGCGCGGCCCGGCGAGCACCGTGTTGCTGTTCGTGCCGAGGATCGAAAGAGCGGCGCCGACCGTCATCAGGAGGCCGCCCCAGCCGCCGAGGAAGCGCTGTGCGGAATCCGCCAGCGGGGTCTCGGAGCCCGTGACGCCCGGCAGGGTCCCCAGGGCCACCCATTGCACGGCCGAGTAGATCAGGGTCACGATCCCGATCTGGACGATCAGGGCGAAGGGCACGTCCCGGCGCGGGTTCTTGAACTCGCCGGCCGGGGCCGCCGTATTCTCGAAGCCGGCGTAGGCGAAGAGGAGGAGGAGCACCGCGGCTCCCAGGTTCCCGCCGGGCTCGGCCTTGACCGACATGGCGAGGCTCGGATCGACGAAGAAGATCCCGGCTCCGATGAAGAGGAGGAGCGGCAGGGTCTTGGTCACCGCCAGGAACACGGCCGTCCGCACGCCCGACTTGACGCCCACCACGTTGATCGCCGTGAGCACCAGAAGGGGGATGGCGATCGTGAGCACCCGGCCCGATCCCGCGTTCGCCTGCGGCCAGAGATAGCCCAGGGCGCGGGCGAAGCCCACCGAGAGCGACGCCACGGACGATACCCGGGCGAGCCAGGTCATCCACCCCACTTCGAACCCGATCAGATCCCCGAACGCCTCCCGGGTGTAGACGTACGCGCTCCCGGGCCGGTCGAAGTAGCTCGCCGCCTCGGCGAAGCAGAGCACCAGGAGGAGCACCGCGAACCCCGCGAGCACCACCGCGCCCACGCTCGCCGCTCCCAGGTTCGCCGCCGCCGCGGCCGGCAGCAGGTACACGCCGCTGCCGATGACGTCGTTGATCGAGAAGCCCACGATCTCCCAGCGGGAGACGGCGCGCCGGAAGCCGGGGCTGGAGGTCTCGGGAGGAGGGTTGAGAGTCGCCAAGGTGGGGAGATCCTATGAAAGAGAATCAAGGACTGCAAGGACATCAAGGACGGGAAAAGCTTGTCCTTGCGGTCCTTGGCGTCCTTGGTGTCTTTGGGAACAACCCTCCTCCCCGATTCCGTTGAACCGTTTGCCATGAAGCGGCTCGCCCTCTTCCTTCTCTTCCTCACCCCCATGACAGCTTTTCCCCAGGACCTGCGGACGGAGCTGCTGCGTCGCATCAACGAGGAGCGGCGGGAAGCCGGGTCTCCCCCTCTGCGGCTGTCGGAGCCGCTCACCCGGGTGGCCCAGGCGCAGGCGGAGGAGATCGGACGGCGGAGCTCTTCCCGGCTCGAGGCGGGCTCTCCCGAGGTCATCCACGAGCGGATGGAGCGGGCGGGGTACGACGCCCATGCCTGGACGGAGAGCGTCTCTGCCACGCCGGGCGGGGTTGACGCCGTAATCCGCAACTGGCAGCGCGGGGACTCCCAGACCTTCCGCCGGCTCCTCGATCCGCAGTACCGCGACCTGGGAATCGGCCTCTCCCGGGTCCGGGGGACGCCTCTCTACACCTTCCTCTACGCCATCCCCCAGGGGGACTACTTCACCCGTGAGACGATGGGCCTGCGCGATGCCGAGCGGATTCGCGCCGAGATCCTGGCCTCCGTCAACGCCGAGAGGAAAAAGGTCGGGGCTCCCCCTCTGCGCTCCAACCTCCTCCTCGACAAGGCGGCCCAGCGGCACGCCCAGGACATGCTCGCCCGCGGCTACTTCGCCCACGAGAGCCCGGCGGGCAAGACCGTGCGCGAGCGGGCCCGGGAGGCGGGCTACGACTGGCGGGCCATCGGCGAGAACATCGCCGAGGGACAGTTCTCCGTCAGCGAGGTCATGCGGACCTGGATGAACAGCCCGGGACACCGCAGGAACATCCTCGACCCGAATTTCCGCGAGTTGGGCGTCGGGCTCGCCCTGGGCCGGAGCGGCAGCGGCTACCGGGTCCTCTGGGCGCAGGCGTTCGGCACCGCCCGGAAGAAGTAATCCCACCTCGAAAGCGGGGAGACGGGGTGCGTTTCCCCCTCGCTTGGAGTACCCTATTGTCAACTTTCGATTGGATGAGACGCCGCTGCCGTGGTCGCTTCGATCCGTTGGCTCGCCTGCGCCCTGGCGCTGGCCCTCGGTCTCCCCTCTGCCCAGGCGCAGACCGTGGAGGATTGGCTCGCCCGGTTCAACCGGGAGCGGGACGAGGCCGGCATTCCTCCACTGCGGCTCTCGCCGGTCCTGATGCAGGTGGCCCAGCGGCAGGCGGAGGAGATCGCGCGCAACGGCCGGTCTGCCTGGTCCACGGAGGAGGTCGCGGAGCTTCTGCGGCGGGTGGGGTACACGGCCCACACCTGGCAGGCGGACTCTCTGGTTTCCGAGGCGCCTCCCGGCCCGCTCCGGAAGGTCCGGGCCGCTTTGGACGGGCGGTTCCGGGACCTGGGTGTGGGAACGGCCTGGGCCGGCGGCAGGCCGCTCTACGTCTTCCTCTTCGGCTGGCACCAGGGAGATTTTTTCGCCAGCGCCACGGCTCCGCTCGGGAACCGGGATGAGATCGCGGCCGAGATGCTCGCCCGGGTCAACGCCTTCCGGGGCCGGTTCAGGCTCCAGCCTCTCGTCCCGAGCCCGCTTCTCGACCGGATCTCCCAGGACCATGCCGAGGACATGCTGGCGCGCTCCTATTTCGGACATCGAACCCCCGAGGGCCTGGGTCCCTCGGAGCGCGCGCGGGCGAACGGCTATCTCTCAGGAATTGGCGAGAACCTTGTCGAGCAGCGCTTCTCGGTCGAGGAGGCTTTCACAGCCTGGCTCGACAGCCCTCCCCATCGCCGCATCCTCCTCGACCCCGGCTGCCGCGAGATGGGCCTGGGGCTCGCCGTGGGGGCGGGCTATGATGCGGCTCCCGGAGGCTACCGCGTGATCTGGGTCCAGAGCTTCGGGAGGGGGAACTGATGGAGCGTTGGAGCGTCGGCATCCTGATCTTCGACAACGTCGAGGTGCTCGACTTCGCGGGCCCCTTCGAGGTCTTCTCGCGCACCCGCCTCACGCCCGGCGTCGAGTCCCGCCGCTCGGAGGAGAGCGCGCCCTTCCATGTCTTCACGGTCGCGAAGTCGAAAGAGCCGGTCACCGCGACCGGCGGGCTCGTGGTCATCCCTCGCCACGGCTTTGCGGACGCGCCTCCGGTCGACCTCCTGGTGGTGCCCGGCGGCTTTGGCACCCGCGCGCTGCTTCACGACGTGGAGACCCTGGACTGGATCCGCAACACCGCCATGGCCGCGCGGCAGGTCACCTCGGTGTGCACGGGCTCTCTCCTCCTTGGCACGGCCGGGCTCCTCGAAGGCCGCCGGGCCACCACCCACTGGGCCTCGCTCGACCTCCTCGACTCCCTGGGCGTCGGAGCTACCGTCGAGCGGAACCTCCGCGTGGTCGACGACGGCGTCATCACCTCGGCCGGGGTCGCCTCGGGGATGGACATGGCCTTCTACGTCGTCGAGCGCCTCTTCGGGCGCGAGGTGGCGGACGAGACCGCGAAGTACATCGAGTACCGCCGGATCTGAGAGAATATTTGAGCGCCTTGCAGTCAACCTGAGCTCCCGCGCACCCTTCCCTCGGGCGACCCTCCTGGTTTATCCTGAGTCCTACGCACTAAACCCTGGGGTCCGAACCGGAATTCGGGGGTCCCCCCACCGGTTTTCTCTGGTGCGAGGATCGACACAGCCTCTGAGGCGGTCTGGTCC
Organism: Thermoanaerobaculia bacterium; assembly: GCA_035278895.1. Taxonomy (GTDB): domain Bacteria; phylum Acidobacteriota; class Thermoanaerobaculia; order Multivoradales; family UBA5704; genus DATARR01. The sequence goes on from DATEIO010000557.1 coordinate 12,695, forward strand.
GGCAAGGAGATCGAAATGACTGAGCGTATGACTCTTCCCGTCCTCCCGTTGAGGGATTTCGTGCAGTTCCCCGGTGTCACGGCGCCGATCAACGCCGGCAAGCCCGGCACCCTGAAGGCGATCGAGGCCGCTCTCAACACGCCCGAGAGGCTGGTGTTTGCCGTTTCTCAGCGCGAGGACGTTCAAGAGGTCACCCCCGAGGTGGTTCACGCCATCGGCACGGTGGCCCGCATCGGCCAGATCCAGCGGGGTCTCGCGGGTGTTCAGCTCCTCCTCCACGGCGAGCATCGCGGCATCGCGATGAAGATCGTCGAGAAGGACGGCCATCTCGTGGCCGTTCTGCGCGAAGCCGAGGAGATGAAGCCGCTCAACCTGCAGGATCCGGCTTTCATCGCCCTCTTCCGCGAGCTGCGGGAGCGGGCCGCAGAGCTCGGCACCAAGTCGGGACTGCCTGAAGAGGTCGTCCACCAGGTGATCGAGGGGGTCGAGGAGCCGGGACGGCTCGCCGACCTGGTCGCCGGCTACACGGATCTCTCCAAGGCGCAGCGCCAGAGCCTGCTCGAGACCCTCTCGGTCGAGGAGCGGATGCGGCGGGTGCTGATCCACGTCCAGCGGCAGCTCTCAGTGCTCGAGGCCCAGGAGGACATCAAGTCCAAGGTGCAGGAGGAGCTGGGCGACCGTCAGCGTGAGATGGTCCTGCGCGAGCAGCTCCGGGCCATTCAGAAGGAGCTGGGCGAGGGCGAGGGCGGCAACGACGTCGAGGAGCTCCGCGAGAAGCTCGCGGCTCTGGAGCTTCCTGAAGAGGTCCGCAAGGAGGTCGACCGCGAGCTCGGCCGCCTCGGCCGGATGGGCCGGGAGGCCATGGAGTCGCAGGTGATCCGCACCTACCTGGAGACGATCGCGGAGCTCCCCTGGAACGTCCGGAGCGACGAGCACCTGGACATCCCGGAGGCGTCGCGGATTCTCGAAGAGGACCACTACGCGCTGGGCGACGTGAAGGACCGCGTGCTGGAGTTCCTGGCCGTCCGCCAGCTCCGGCAGGCCGATGCCGAGCGCCTGAAGGCCGAGGAGAGCGAGGGCGAGGAGCCGGCCGAGGCGAAGCCCCAGACCAACAAGGGACCGATCCTGCTCTTCGTCGGCCCGCCCGGCGTGGGCAAGACCTCGGTCGCCAAGTCGATCGCGCGGTCCATGGGCCGCAAGTACGTCCGCATCTCCCTGGGCGGCGTGCGCGACGAGGCGGACATCCGCGGCCACCGGCGCACCTACGTGGGCGCCATGGCGGGCCGCATCATCCAGGGGATGAAGCAGGCCGGCACCAAGAATCCGGTCTTCCTGCTGGACGAGGTCGACAAGCTCGGCGTCTCCTACCAGGGTGACCCGGCGAGCGCTCTTCTCGAGGTGCTCGACCCGGCGCAGAACGACACCTTCGTGGATCACTACCTGGGTGTGCCGTTCGACCTGTCGGAGGTTCTGTTCATCGCCACGGCGAACTTCATCCAGAACATCCCGGGCCCCTTGCTCGACCGCATGGAGGTGGTGCAGTTCTCGGGTTACACCGAGCGGGAGAAGCTGGAGATCGGCCGGCGCTACTTGGTGCCGCGCCAGCTCAAGGAGAACGGCCTGACTGAAGAGCGGATCGCGATCGGCGACGAGGCCCTCTCCGAGGTGATCACGGGCTACACCCGGGAAGCGGGCGTGCGGCAGCTCGAGCGCGAGCTCGGCAAGGTGGCCCGCAAGGTGGCGCGGAAGATCGCGGCCCGCGAGGTGGAGCGGATGGAGGTGGGGGCCGCCACCGTGCGCGAGCTCTTGGGACGGCCGAAGGTCCACCCGGAGCGGGCGGCGCGGCAGGACCAGGTGGGAGTCGCGACCGGCATGTACTACACGCCGACCGGCGGCGACATCATGTTCGTCGAGGCGTCCACCATGCGCGGCAAGGGCGAGCTGGTGCTCACGGGCCAGCTCGGGGACGTGATGAAGGAGTCGGCCCGCGCCGCCTGGACGTACGCCCGGTCTCACGCCGATTCGCTGGGGATTCCGCCCGAGTGCTTCGAGCGCGACGTGCACGTCCACGTGCCGGCGGGCGCGATTCCGAAGGACGGCCCCTCGGCCGGCGTGACGATGGCGACCGCTTTGGTCTCGGCCCTCTCCGGCCGGGCCGCGCGGCACGACCTCGCGATGACCGGCGAGATCACGCTCTCCGGCCGGGTGCTGCCGATCGGCGGCGTCAAGGAGAAGGTGCTGGGCGCCGTACGGGCGGGGATCGCCGAGGTCCTGCTGCCCCAGGAGAACGAGGCGGATCTCGAGGACCTGCCCCAGGAGGTCTGCGACACCTTGAAGATCCACTTCGCCGAGGACCTGGGCGACGTGCTCGCCCTGACTCTCCGCGGAGCCTCGTATCGCGAGGGGCGTCTCCTCTTCGAGAGCGCCCTGGACAGCTCCAAGTACTCCGAGATCCCGCACTGACGCGAGGTCTCGGCCCCCAACTCGAACGGCCGGCTCTCCAGAGAGCCGGCCGTTTTCTTTTTCAGAGGTTGAAAGAGATCCCGGCCGCGAGCTCCCGGCCCGACAGGTCGATGTCGCCGAAGCCCTCGAAGTCGTCGGAGAGCTCGTCGTCCGCCCGGGTCCAGCGCCCCTCGGCGAAGAGCGAGATCCGCCGGGAGATCGGCGCTTCCAGCCCCACGAGCGCGTACCAGCCGAAGGCGACGCCCTCGGACTCCAGGGTCGCCGAGAAGATGTCCAGGCCCGGGTCGTCCAGGTCGATGAAGTCGCCCGACTCCTCGAGCCGCCACGGATAGGCGCCGGCGCCCACGCCCAGGTAGGGGCTGACCACGGCGTCCGGCCCGGTCATGTGGAACACGAGGCCCACGGTCGCCGAGGCGATGTCCAGGGTCGTGTCGTGCCGGATGCGGTCGCCGAAGTTGTCCTCGAAATCGAGGTAGGACTGGGTCGTGTCGCCGCTGTAGACCGACCCGGAGAACAGGACGCTCAGCCGGGAAGAGATCGGCAGCAGGTAGTCGATTCCGAAGTTGGCGTTCTCGAAATCGTCGATGTCGCCGGTGAACTGGGCTTCGACGTCGTCCCAGTACTCGGAGTCCCCCTCGGGCTGGAAGGCCCCCAGGTGGATGCGGAAGGCGCCATCCCGCTCGGGATAGCCCCGCTGCGCCCAGGCGGCGGGAGCGGCCATCGCGAGCAACCCCGCCAGAGCGAAGATCACGCGTGCTTTCTTGGACCTCATGGTTTTTTATCTCCTGTGTCGGACTGCATGCTGGCTCGGTGCGAGAGCAACGAGGATGCCAGGCCTGGCAGGGGGAACCGAAGGTGCGGCAGAGAGGAGAACAGCGTCTGTGGCCGGCCTCACCGGAGGACGGCCACAGAGCGCTCCGAGGACGGTGGCCGAGCTACGGCAGGGTCTGGACGGTCACCACTTCCGAGAACGCCGAGAGCCCTTTCTTGTTCTTGGCCCGCAACCGGAAGCTGTACCGCGTTCCGGGCTTCAGGCCCGTGACGCGCACGGTCGTGACGTTCGCCGGCAGGCTCTTGATCTGCCGGAACGCTCCGTTGCCCATCCTCATCTGCAGGATGAAATTCGCCTCGTTGGTCGAGTTGTCGTCCCAGGAGACCTCGATCTCGGTACGGGAGAGGACCGACGCGGCCACCCCCGAGGGGGAGGCCGGCTTGCCATTGGAGCTCCCGGTGCCATTGCCGTAGAGGCTCGCGATCCCGGCGCGGTCGTCCGCGTTCAGGGTGGCGCCCCGGTTGTCGTCGTGCGCGTTGGCGCGCATCAGGGCTTCCCGCTTCGTGGAGGTGTCGCAAGAGCCGGTCCGGGTGTCTCCGCAGGAGTGGCCGAGCCCCAGGGTGTGGCCGAGCTCGTGCCCGTAGACCTGCTCCGCCCGCTTGTCGCTGATAAACCAGCAGCCGGCGCCGTCGTTGACGATGATGTCGGCCCCGCCGATAGGACGCGGCTCGGGGTCGTCGGACGACGTCCAGGAGCCTCCCACCGCGAGGACGCCGGAGCCGCGGCCCGGCTGCGTGCACTCGAAGGTGCCGTCGATCTCCTGGTTCGGGTCCTCGAACAGGATGACGTTCAGCCCGTCGAAGCCCGTGAAGCCCGCGGCCACCCCCGTCGTGCCGGCGTACGTGTACCGGATGTTGGTGGCCGGGTCGTCATTCCAGGCCTTGATTCCGTTCTGGAAGGGCTCGAAGCCCCTGCCGTCGAGGCCCGGCTGCCCGCTCTCGTGGGCGCGCCAGGAGACGCTCTGGTTGCGCGCGAACTCGAGCCAGAGCTGCTTTCTCCCCTGGAGGTAGTTGAACTTCTCGAAAGCCCGCCCGAGAGAGCCGGCCGGGGTCTCGACGAAGTAGTCCGCCGGCCGGCGGAGACCGGCCGCCCGGTCCGCGAGCCAGCCCGAGAAGCGGGCGAAATCCCGCGCCCGCCCGGTCTCGGACGGAGCGCCGGAGACGTCCGCCATCTCGGAGAGGTCGCGCACCGCGAGCTTGCGGCCGTCCGCGCGGACCTCGCGGAAGGCGCCCATGGCCAGGTGGAGGGCGCCGTAGGTGCCGTCCGGCCGCGCCGCCAGGAAGAGGAGCGCGCGCTCCCCCACGGAGAGCTCCGGCGCCCCGTGGATCTCCAGGGTCATGCCGTCCGCCGTCGTGCCTCCAGGCACCCGGACGGCCACCTCGCTGCGCGGCGCCCTCCCCTTGATCGTACGGTCCACCCGCACCCGGTACTCCGTGGCGGGGCGTCCCGAGGCTTCGGCCGCCTGGGAGACGACGGTCCCTTCGAGAACGAGGGCCGCCTGGTCGAACAGCTCCTCGTCGGTCGCGAGGACCATGGTGGTGGCGAGCGCGGGCGCCGCCGCGAAAACGGCGAGGAGAAGGGCGAGGGAGAGCTTCCGCATGAGACAGGTCCTTTTCGAGACGGTTTCTGGAGCCCTCTATTCTACCTCTTCCCGCCTCCCATGGCGCAGACCGTGCGCTCCGGCTGGAGCACGACCTGGGCGATCTCCTCGGGAGGCATCCCCGCCAGGAGCTCCGTCTTGCGGACTGCGCGCTCCACGAGGCTCCGGTTCGCCTCGGCCGTGTAGCCGGCGAAGCGGGAGGCCACGTTGCCCTGGCCGGCGTCGACGTCGAGCACCCGGACCGGCGTGGCGCAGGAGAAGTCGAACGCCGCGAGGTCGACGTGCCGCAGGCTCCGGTTCGCCAGGGTGCGCCAGTGGATGCGCCGCGCGGGCAGGTCGTAGACGATGCTCCACTTCGTGTAGTCGCCCTGGGCCACGTCGTCCAGGGTGTCGAAGGCGAGGCGGACGGCGTCCTTTCCCCCCTCTTTCGCGTACTTCTCCGCCGTCGCCGCGGCCCGCGAGAAGCGCTGGAGCGAGCCGCGCCCCGCGAGGGCCCCGGCCTTGCCCCGGTTCCTCGCGAGGAAGCTCGCGGACTCGGCGTAGGTGTGGTTGGCGAGAGCGCGGGCACCCTCGTGATGGACGGGCTTGCCGTCCAGGAACTCGACGGTGGCGCAGGCGCCGCTCGGGTCGCAGACGAGATAGTGGACCTTGGCCTGCGAGGTGATCCGGAGGTCTTCGAGGTGAGCGACCACTTCGCCCACCGTCGAGAAATTGTCGAGCTGGTACTGGATCCATTCGAGGCAGCCCAGGGACGGGCGGCCGTCGGCGTCGGGCCAGCGGGTCTCGTCGAGCCACATGAGCTCGACGGCGAGCCCGGCCTCGTTCATCCCCCCGTTCGGAAACTCCCGGCCGTACTGGTTGAAGGTGACGCTCCCGTGCTTCGACGTCCA
>DATEIO010000558.1:0-16412 GCA_035278895.1 Thermoanaerobaculia bacterium
TGAGCATCGCGGCTTCACCCAGAACGATCACGCGGCCCTTTCCGAATTCGAGAGCGATCGCCTGCGCCCGTCCGGCGGCGGAGGCGGTCCGGGTCTGATCGGGAGGGAGCCGGTCCACGGCGGTTTCTCCGAAGCGGAGGAGGGGCCCGGGCCGTTTGCCTGGTCCCTCCTGCGAGACGCGTTATGATGGCGCAAAGACGGAGGAGACAGATGGCCGTTCGAGCACAGATCCGAAGACCGGGGGCAAAGCCCGGGGAAGCGCCATCGAGGTTCGGGGTACCGGCACGCCCCTTTGCCGTTCCATCCGCAGCCCCGCAAACGCCGGATTTCGAGGCACAACTGGAGCGCGCGGAGCTCCTTGGGCATCATTTCGGAGCCTTCCAGGCGACGGCGCAGGGGACGGGCCCGGCCCCGGAACCGGGGGGCTTGCCGTCCGGCGCGAGCGCCTCTTCCTCAACCGCGCCGATCCAGCGAAGAGGCGACAAGGGGAAGAGGCGGCGGAGAAGGAAGAAGCAGTGGAAAGCGCAGAAGCGCGCTTGGAAGAGGGCCGAAGAGCAGGGTGTCGAGGACACGGCTTCGGAGCCTGAAGAGACCGATCCGGACGACGCCGCCTGGGAGACAAGCCTCGCCGCCACCGAAGACCTGTTGCCCAAGGACTATGCGGCGGTCAAGCAGGCAAACCTCCACGATGAGGATGGGCCGGAGGCGCTCACGTCTTTTTCCCAGAAGGGCAAACAGATCAGAGTCGGTTATAACCCCGACGTCCCGAGCTCAAACCGGAACAAGCGGATCGGCCGGCTCGCACAAACCTTTACCCACGAGCTGGCCGTGCATGGAAAGAACGCTGGGGACAAGGATGCGGATGAAGAGCATGGCGAGATGCACGACCCTGATACACGTGGAGAATACCTGTCCGCTTCGCATCGAACCTTCAACCGCCTCGAGAACGCGTCTCAGAAGAAAACCTTTGCACAATCCTGGCACGCCGACATGAACAACCAGATCGCCTGGGATGAAGACGCGACGAACAAAGAGAAAGGATTGAGGCGGGTCTGGGCCCTCGAGCGGAGGAACAGCATGCTCGACGCAATCCGGAAACCCGAAAAGCATGCATGGACGACTGAGGAAGACGAAAACGAGGAGAACGAGGAGGATCAGGAGCGCAGGGAAGTGCATGCCCCTGAAACGCGCCGGGAGCACCTGGACGCTGCGCATGAGACCTTCAACAGTCTTGGCAGCGCGGCTCAGAAGAGAGCCTTCGTAAAATCCTGGCACTCCGACGTGAACAGCCAGATCAACCTGGACGAAACCTTGGGGAAGGGAGAGAAGAGGGCGAGACGGGATTGGGTGCTTAAACGGAGGAACAGCATGATCAACGCGATCCAGCACCCCGAGAAGCATGAATGGGCGGAAGAGGAGACTTGAGGGGCGCGCCGAAACGCTTTCGACTTTTGAGCCATGCTTCTGTGTGAATGAGCCTCAGATCCTGAAAGGAGCGACCATGAAGCGAATTCAGGGAGTTGCCGTTCTGGTGGGTGTTCTCATGACACTGAGCACGGCCGGAGCCTACGGCGCCGATCCGTTCCCTCCGGAGGAGATCCCGGGCATCGACCATAGCCGGGATCTCTGCATGTGGCGCATCAACAAGTCGTTCGATGGCAATGCGGAAGGGGTGTTCTGGCGGATGTACGACTGCAGAACCGGATTGACCAGCATCCACAGGACGGCGATCACCCTCCGCCTTCTGTCCAACGACGGCGACGGCGAGGGGGGCTGCGATCAGGAGGTCCCCCCCGTGCCGAAGAACATGCTTCTGGAGGCCTCGGGCATGACGATCCAACGCGGGGATGGCCTGGCCCACTTCACGGGAGGCGTCAAGCTGAAGGACGGAGCCATGGGACCGGTCCTTTTCGAGGGAACCATAGAGCTGATCGCCCGAATCGGCACTCACCAGGCTCTCGGGGAGAGCTGTGACGAGAAGGGGCACATGGAGGGCTGGATCGTGGCCCGAGGTGTCGAGTCTCTCAGCAACCTCACTCTGCGCGCCATGGTGGCCGGCGAGGACAGCCTCCCCAGCGGACCGCTCCTCACGCCCCCCTTCAACCGCGTCACCGGGGTGATCATCCAAGCCAACTGAAGGGGTGGTGAGGGCTCCCTGCTCGCGATAGGCTTTCCCCGTGCCAGCCCGAAAAATCGACGTCCCTCTCTCCCCCTGCGTCCTCGTCGTCAAGACGCCGGTCGCCTCCCGCAAGCGGGTGGCGGACCGGCTCGTCCGCACCGGCCGGCGTCTCGCCGGTCAGGTGGAGGACGCGGCGCGCGAGCAGGAGCGCACTCTCGACACTCTGCAGGAGGAGCTCTCCCGCCTGGACGTTTCGCCGCTCACCGTTTCGGTCGACGCGATCGACGCCAAGGCCCGCCGGGAGATCGCCCGCGCCCGGTTCGTGATCTCGGTGGGAGGCGACGGAACCCTCCTCTCCACCTCGCACTGGGTGACCGGGGGTCTCCTCCTGGGCGTCAACTCCGCGCCGCGCTCGAGCGTGGGATATCTGACGCTCGCCCGGCGCTCGAACCTGGCCCGCATCCTGTCGCGGATCGCGCGCGCAGACCTGCTGCCGCAATCGGTCTCGCGCCTGGAAGCCGTGGTCGAGGGACGCCTCCTGCCCCCGGCGCTCAACGACGTCCTCCTCGCGCACGAGCAGCCGGCGGCGACCAGCCGCTACCGGCTGCACCTCGGCCGCCGGGCGGAGGACCACCGGAGCTCCGGGTTGTGGATCTCGACCGCGGCGGGCTCGACGGCGGGGATCCGCTCCGCGGGCGGCCAGCCCATGCCCCTGGACGCGCGCCGGCTCCAGTTCCGCGCCCGCGAGCTCTACCGCGCGCGCGGCCGCAGCTTTGCCCTGGAGGCCGGCTTCGTCGAGCCCGGCCAGGAGCTCGTCGTGGAATCGGCCATGGCGGCGGGCTGGCTGTTCACCGACGGAGCGCGGATGGCCACCCGCTTCCCGTTCGGCGCGACCGCCGTCTTCCGCGTCGCCCAGGAGCCGCTCCGCCTTTTGGCCGACCCGTCGCGCTGGGCCCCCGGCCCATAGCGGTCCTTCGGCTCCTCGTGGGAGGCAATACTGCACCCCTCGAACAAATCCCGCGCGTCGGCCTGCCGGTGCCATTCGTCGAAGCGGCCGCGCGGTCCGCAGCCGCCGTCTGAAACCTTTCCGGGCCCGGAGCGTATCCTGCCTTTGCGCTCCCGCACGGGGCGCGGGCTCGACGTTCCCATTCCCGTCATTTACACTCGTCAGGGGGAGATTTCCGTCATGGTGAAGCGGATGGTCCTGATGCTGGTGGTGGTGGCCGTTTTGATTGCCGCCCTCGCCGCCTTCAAGTACAACCAGATCCAGGGAGCCGCCGCGCAATCCGCCTCCTTTCAACCGCCTCCCGAGGCCGTCACCACGATCGAGGCCCGGCAGGACACGTGGCCGTCGGCGGTGACCGCGATCGGCACGGTGACCCCTGTTCAGGGCGTCACCGTGAGCGCGGACCTTCCCGGGATCGTCGAGCGGATCTCCTTCGCCTCCGGCGGTACGGTCCGGGCCGGACAGGTGCTGGTGAAGCTCGACACGCGCCAGGAAGAGGCGCAGCTCGCCGCCGCCGAGGCGCAGCGCAACCTGGCGAAGCTCAACTTCGACCGGATGCGCGGGCTGCGCGAGAGCGGGGTCATCCCGCAGGCGGACTACGACCGCGCCGCGGCCGAGGCCACGCAGGGCGAGGCCCGCGTGGGCGAGATCCGCGCCACCATCGAGCGCAAGGTCATCCGGGCGCCGTTCGCGGGGATTCTGGGGCTGCGCCAGGTCAACCTCGGCCAGTACCTGTCCCCGGGCTCCCCGGTCGTGTCGCTCCAGTCTCTGCGCCCGATCTACGTGAACTTCGCCGTGCCGCAGCGGGAGGTGGGCCACCTGCGGGTCGGCGACACCATCGACCTCACGATCGAGGGACAGACGGACGTCCGCCCCTCGGGCCGGATCACGGCGGTCGATTCGATCGTCGACCCGGCCACACGCAACGTCCAGATCCAGGCCACCTTCGCCAATGCGGACGGACGGCTGCGCCCCGGCATGTACGTCGAGACACGGATCCTCGTGGGCGACAGCACCCCGGTCGTCGCGGTTCCCGCCTCGGCCATCAGCTACGCGCCCTACGGCGACTCGGTCTTCATCGTCGAAGACGTCAAGGGCCAGGATGGCAAGCCCTACCGCGGCGTGCGCCAGCAGTTCGTCAAGCTGGGGGGCACGCGCGGCGATCTGGTCGCGGTCGCCTCCGGCGTCAAGCCCGGCGAAGAGGTGGTCACCTCCGGAGTCTTCAAGCTCAGAAACGGCGCCGCCGTCCGCGTCAACAACGAGATCCAGCCCGCCAGCAGCCCGACGCCGCGGCCGGAGGACAGCTAGATGAAGCTCACCGATCTGTTCATCCGCCGGCCGGTGCTGGCCGTGGTGGTCAATCTGGTCATCCTGATCGCCGGCCTGCAGGCCATCCGGTCGCTCACCATCCGGCAATATCCGCGGAGCGACGTCGCCGTGATCAACGTGACGACCGCCTACGTCGGCGCCAACGCCGACCTGGTGCGCGGATTCATCACCACGCCGCTCGAGCGGGTGATCGCGAGCGCCGACGGCATCGACTACATGGAATCGGCGAGCTCCCAGGGCGTGAGCACGATCACCGTGCACCTGAAGCTCAACTACGACAGCAACGCCGCCCTGACCCAGATCCAGGCCAAGGTGGCGCAGGTGAGAAACACCCTGCCGCCCGAAGCCGAGGCGCCGATCATCGCGCTCGAAACCGCGGACAGCCAGTTCGCGGGCATGTATCTCAGCTTCTCCTCGTCGGATCTCGACCAGAATCAGATCACCGACTACCTGGTGCGCGCGGTGCAGCCGAAGCTCGCCGCGATCAGCGGCGTGCAGCGCGCCGACATCTTCGGCGACCGCACGTTCGCCATGCGCATCTGGTTGAAGCCCGACGAGATGGCGGCCCACGGCATCTCGCCGTCGCGGATCCGGGACGTTCTCGCGGCGAACAACTACCTGTCGGCCCTGGGCCGCACCAAGGGATCGATGGTGTCGGTGAACCTGACCGCCAACACCGATCTGCAAACGGTCGAAGAGTTCCGGCAACTCGTAGTGAAGGAGGAGAACGGCACGGTCGTCCGCCTGGGCGAGATCGCCGACGTGGTGCTCGGCGCCGAGAACTACGACCAGGACGTCCGCTTCAACGGCGAGACCGCCGTGTTCATGGGCATGTGGGTGCTGCCCACCGCCAACACGCTGGACGTGCTCCGCCGCGTGCGCGAGGCCATCCCCGAGATCCAGGCGCAGCTGCCCGCAGGGATGAAAGCCGGCATTCCCTACGACTCGTCGGTCTACATCGAAGACTCGATCCGCGAGGTGTTGAAGACCCTGTCCGAAACCCTGCTGATCGTGATCGTGGTCATCTTCCTCTTCCTGGGCTCGGTGCGGTCGCTGATCATTCCGGTGGTGGCCATCCCGATCTCGCTCGTCGGCGCAGCCTTCATCATGCTGGCCGCCGGCTTCACGATCAACCTGCTGACGCTGCTCGCCATCGTGCTCTCGGTCGGTCTGGTCGTCGACGACGCAATCGTCATGGTCGAAAACGTCGAGCGGCATCTGCACGAAGGCAAGAGCCCGTTCGATGCGGCGATCGAAGCGGCCCGCGAGCTCGTGGGCCCGATCATCGCCATGACGATCACGCTCGCGGCGGTGTACACGCCGGTGGCGATCCAGGGCGGCCTCACCGGCTCGCTGTTCCGCGAGTTCGCCTTCACCCTGGCCGGCGCCGTGATCGTCTCCGGCATCGTGGCGCTCACCCTCTCGCCCATGATGGGCTCCAAAATGCTGCGCGCCGGGGACACCGAGCGCGGCTTTGCCGGCTTCGTGAACCGCCAGTTCGAAGGGATTCGCCGCACCTACTCGCGGATGCTCTCCGGAACGCTCCGCTACCGGCCCGTGGTGCTCACGCTCTGGGTGATCGTCTCGCTGCTGATGGTGCCGTTCTACATGTTCTCGCAAAAAGAGCTCGCTCCCCCTGAAGACCAGGGCATCGTCTTCGGGATCGTCCAGGCCGGCGCGAACGCGACGCTCGATCAGACCAAGCTCTTCTCGGACGAGATCTATAAAGCCTTTCAGTCGTTCCCCGAGACCGACACCACCTTCCAGATCATCTTCCCCAACGGGGGCTTCGCGGGCATGGGATTGAAGCCGTGGAGCGAGCGCACGAAGACGAGTGGGCAGCTGCAAATGGAGGCATCGGCCAAGCTGTCGCAGATCGCGGGCCTGCGCGTGATTCCCATCACGCCGCCCTCTCTGCCCGGGGGCGGCGGCGGGCTTCCTGTCGACTTCGTCATCGCCTCGACCGCCGAGCCCCAGAGGGTCGCGGAGTTTGCCGGCCAGATCGTGCAGAAGGCCTTCGCGAGCGGCCTTTTCATGTACGCCGACACCGACGTGAAGTTCGACCAGCCGCAGACCGAGGTCGTCTTCAATCGCGACAAGCTGCGCGCCCAGGGCGTGGACCTCGCCCAGGCCGGCCGCGACCTCTCGACGCTCCTGGGCGGCAACTACGTCAACCGGTTCAGCATCGGAGGCCGGAGCTACAAGGTCATCCCGCAGGTCAAGCGCAGCGAGCGGCTGACGCCGGATCAACTGTCCAACATCTACATCACGGGGGCGGAAGGCAAGCTGGTGCCGCTTTCGACCTTTGCTACGCTCCGCACCACGACCGAGCCCCGCGATCTGAAACGGTTCCAGCAGTTGAACGCCGTGCGCATCACGGGCGCTCTCCTGCCGGGTGTCTCGCTCGACCAGGCGCTGCGTTTCCTGGAAGACGAAGCCGCGCGCACCCTGCCCCAGGGCCAGGGCTACACCGTGGACTATGCCGGCGAATCGCGACAGCTCCGTGTCGAAGGCGGCAAGTTCCTCGCCACCTTCCTGCTCTCGGCGATCCTGATCTATCTCGTTCTGGCCGCCCAGTTCGAAAGCTTCCGCGATCCGTTCATCATCCTCGCGGGCTCGGTGCCCCTCGCGCTGGCCGGAGCGCTGCTCTTCTCCTTCCTGGGCTTCACGTCGTTGAACGTCTACAGTCAGGTGGGATTGATCACGCTGGTCGGCCTGGTCGCGAAGAACGGCATTCTGATCGTCGAGTTCGCCAACCATCTGCAAGAGAAGGGGCTCGACAAGCTCCACGCCGTCCTCGAAGCCTCCTCGACGCGCCTGCGCCCGATCCTGATGACGACCGCGGCTACGGTGGTGGGTCACATGCCGCTCATCTTCGCCTCCGGTCCCGGAGCCGGCGCGCGCAACAGCATCGGCATCATGCTCGTCTCCGGCATGATCATCGGTACGCTGTTCACCCTCTTCGTCGTGCCGTCGATCTACATGCTGGTGGCGCGGAAGCGCACGCCGGAGGAGGTGGTGGAGGAGGAGGCTCCAGGGGCGGAGGACGTCGTGGCGGAGGCGGTTTAGCGGCGGATCCACCAACTCGCGCTGATCGAGGCCAGCAGCGCGAGCCCCATCGCCGCCAGCATCACCCCGCGGTAGGCGCCCAGAAAGGACTCCTTCACCGCGGCTTCGGCCTGTGCTCGCGCCGGCTCGGGCAGGGAGGCCGGAAGCTCCACGGCCGCGAGCTTTTCCTGCTGCGCCTGGATCGCCCGCTGCTCCTCCGGCTGGAGGCCGGCGGCTTCCAGGCGCCGGTCGAGCCCGCGGCCGAAGAGGCCCAGCATCATCAGCCCCAGGGCAGCGATCGCCAGGAGGCCCGCGCTCCGCGAGACTGCGTTGTTGACACCTGAGGCGATCCCGGCGTGGCGTGGCTCGACGGCGCCCATCACCGTGGCCGTGAGCGGCGCCACGCTGATCGCCATCCCCAGCCCGAGCACCAGGATCGCCGGGAAGAATGCGGTCCAATATCCGCCGCGGGAGGCCAGGAGGGCGAAAAGTCCGAAACCGGCGGCGGCCACGGCCGGGCCGAGGATCAGGGGCAGCCGGGCGCCGAAGCGGTCCACCAGCCCGCCCGACCAGCGCGAAAGGAGAAACATCAGGAGCACGAACGGCAGCAGCGCCGCCCCCGCCGCCGTGGCCGAGTAACCGTGCACCTGGATGAGATTGAACGGCAGGAAGAACAGCGCTCCGCCCAGGCCCGCGTAGAGCCAGAGCGTCAGGAGATTGGCGCCGGTGAAGTTGCGGGAGCGAAAGAGCGAAAGGGGCATCATGGGCGACGCCGTCCGCTTTTCCACGACCAGAAAACCCGCGAGCGCGGCCACTCCCGCGAGCAGCGCGCCCCAGATCAGGGGATGGCTCCATCCCAGGCGCGACGACTCGATGAGCCCGAACGTGACTCCGCCCAGCCCCAGCGTGGCGAGGACCGCGCCGGCCCAGTCGATCCCCTCCCCGGCTTCGTCGTCCCGGCTCTCGGGCACGAAACGCAGGGCGATGAGGATCACGGCCAGGGCGAGGGGGAGATTGATGAAAAACACCCAGCGCCAAGAAACCTGATCGATCAGCCAACCGCCCAGCAGAGGGCCCACGGCCGCAGTGATGGCGCTGAAGCCGGACCACGTCCCGATGGCCCGGCCCCGCCGCTTCTCGTCGAACGAGGCCGAGAGGAGCGCGAGGCTTCCCGGCACCAGCAGAGCCGCGGCGATCCCCTGCGCTGCCCGCGCCGCGATCAACTGCCCGGTATCCGCCGCGAAGCCGCACGCCACCGAGGCCACGGCAAAGCCGGCCACGCCCATCAGGAACACCCGGCGCCGTCCGAAGCGGTCCCCCAGCGAGCCGCCCACGAGGAGCAGGGCCGAGAGAAACAGCGCGTACGCCTCGACCACCCATTGCACCTCGGCCACCGTGGCGCCGAGGTTCGCCTGGAGCGCGGGCAAGGCGACGTTGACCGCCGTGCCGTCGATGAACGCCATGCTGGAGCCGAGGATCGTCGCCGCGAGCACCCAGGGCTCCGCGCCGGGACGGCAAGGAGCTGCCTGCCGTCCCGCCAGGATCACGCCCTCGTCACAAGGCGCGGTCCAACGGGCGGATCCCCGGGGAGAAGGCCGGGAGGGTAGGGTCTGGGTTTCCATAGGTCTGCGAGTCTACCCGACGCCGGGACTGTTCCCGGAAGCTCAGAGTTGACACCCGCGACCAGGATGGTCACAATTCTGGTCATCATGGTGAGACGGCGACCCTATTCCCTGGTCTATGCGCCCCAGGTCAAAAACCATCTTGGGGCCATCGAACGACAGCACTACTCGCTGATTCGCAAGACCCTGGAAGAGCAGTTGCTGTTCGAGCCGGATATCGAGACCAGGAACAGGAAGCCCTTACGGCAACCAGCCATTTTTGAAGCGCAATGGGAGCTGCGATTCGGCCCCGACAACCGGTTCCGGGTCTTTTACGAAATCGATCGGCAGGACCAGAAAGTGTACATCCTGGCGATCGGTGTCAAGGAACGAGACCGCCTGTTCATCGGCGGAGAGGAGTTGGAGCTATGAAGATTGCATCGGTCGCTGAAGTCAAGGCCCAGTTCAGTGCCTATTTGAAAGAGAGCGAAGAAGGGCTGGTGATCGTCACGAGAAACGGCAGGCCGGTTGCCGCATTGCTGGGAGTGCAGGACGACGAGGAACTCGAGCTTCTGATTCTAGCCCGCTCGGTTCGTTTGCGGGAGCTCCTGGAAGCCGCACGCCAGCAGATTCGAGAGGGGGAGGGAATCAGCCACGAGGACTTCTGGCGCGAAGTGGAACCAGAAGAAAAACCACAGAAGGCCCGGGGCAACCGGAGGAAAAAGTCTTGAGCTGAGCCCCGCTAGTAGAGCCGGAATCCCGCCACCCGATCCCGTGGGCTCGCCCCACCCGCCGGAGTGGCGGCGCTTGCTTTGTGCGGGAGCATACTGGAAGCCGTGGAGGTATCTCTTATGGCTACCATCGACACCCTGGCGGCGGACTTCCTGGCGCAGAAACGGATCGCTGTTGCGGGCGTCTCTGCTACCCGGGAAGCCACCGGCAACCTGATCTACCGCACTCTCAAGACGAAAGGCTATACCGTCTACGCCATCAACCCTCACGACGCTCTGTTCGAGGGAGACCGGTGCTATCCCGATGTCGCGTCTCTTCCCGAGAAGCCGGATGGAATCGTGATCGTCACGCGGCCCGCTATTGCCGAAGAGCTGGTCGTGCAGTGTGTCGTGGCCGGGGTTCCCCGCGTCTGGATGCATAGCATGCTGGGAACACGTCCCCGCCTGATGAGATCGGTCGCGGCATCGATCACCAGCGTCTCGCCCGAGGCCGTCCGTCTCTGCCGGGAGAACGGGATCACGGTCATCCCCGGAAGCTGCCCCATGCAGTTTTTGGGGGACTTCGGCCACACGTGTATGCGGGGCCTCCTCCGGGCGACCGGGGCTCTCGCGGTTCCGGCGTGAGGGGAGTCGGGAGACTCCGGGTAGAATCTCTCTGCCATGCCCTTGTACCAGACTCTCCGGAAGCCTTCCCGCTCGAGCCGCTTTTCTCGCAAGGCCGAGCTCTCGCGGGCTTTCCGTCCCTTCTCCGTGGAGAGCTTTCAGCCGGAGGAGACCGGAGAGGGCCCCTGGGAAGAGCGGCTGGAAAAGGCCTCGCGGTTCGGCCACAACCTCTTCCGGATGGGGGAAACCCGGAACGAGGCGGCGGGAGCGCCCGGGGTGATCCAGTTGAACGGGGACAAAAAGAACCGGAAGAGAAAAAGATCGGAGATCAGCAAAAGTGAAGGCGAAGAGGAGCTGGAGCCGCCGAAAAAGAAGAGGCGCAGATCCGAGTTCCCTGACAAGTTGAGCGAGAAGCTGGGGGTCGACTGGACCTCTTATGGAGCGGGCCAAAGCCGCGTCTTTTTCAAGACCAGGAAGTCTTCGCCGAAGACGGAAAACCCTCACGGGCTTTCCAAGAACAAGATCGGCAAGATTTTTCAGGATACGGAGAACGTCGTCGGTCCGAAATCGTACTCCGGCCTCCGCAACAAGCAGGCCCTGCGCTGGATGTCCACCCTCGCCTTTCACGCTCTGAACAAAGAAGAGAAGGATCCCCGGGAGGTTCAGTCCGCCCTGCTGGACGATCAGCTCTACATGGCCACGAACACGAAGAAGGGGAACCAGGCCCTCGAGAATCTGAATCCGAAGAAAGACCAGACCGGCTTGCAGGTCCTGCAGAACCTGTACGAATCGGTCAGGGACGAGAAGCTCAGCAGCCGGGAGAAGCGGCATTTCAAGAAGCTGCACAAGCGGATCCTGAATGACAAAACCTCGTCGAAGTACAAGGACTATGAAGAGATCCGGAAGGCGCTCGGAGGCTCGCTCGCCATTGCCTCCGGGGGAGACGAAGGGCTTCATGCCGAACGCCGGATCGGTCTGAAAGCGGGGAAGGACAAGCTCCCTTCGAAAAGCGTGGGAGGCGTCAAGCGTCCCTGCACCAACTGCTACCTGAGCCTGTATTCCGGAGAAAAGGACGTCCATCCCGGCCCCTACTGGCCCAGCAAGTCGTCCAACCTCGGGTTCGAGAAGTTCGACAAGGATCCTGAGGGCATGGCAAAGGAGTTGGACGAGATCCCCGGGACGTACTCGACCCTGGTGAAGCGCAAAGGCAAGAACAAGAACACCGTCACCTTCGACTACGATACCGATTCCGAGTCCGACGAGGATTGACCGCTCGGGTGGAGCCCCCGGCTGATGAAGGAAGCGATCACAGGCCGGGAGGCGATCCAAGCCGTAGGCCAAACCCATGGCCTTGCCTTCCTCCCCGGCCTTCGGGTACCTTGGGCCGCTGGAGGTGGCGCCATGTGCCGGAACATCAAGACTCTCTACAACTTCGAGCCGCCGGTGACGGACGGCGAGGTCCGCGCGGCTTCGCTGCAGTTCGTGCGGAAGATCACGGGCTTCAACAAGCCGTCCAAGGCGAACGAGGCCGCGTTCCTGGCGGCTGTGGACGAGATCGCCAGGATCTCGGGGGATCTTCTCCGCTCTCTCGAAACCAGCGCTCCGCCCAAAGACCGGGACGAAGAGGCCGCCCGGCTGAAGGCCCGGGCGGCGAAACGATTCGCGATGGAAAGACCTGCCTAGATCTGCTCCACGAACATCGCCTGGTCCGGCTGGCTCGACTGGTAATACGACGCCTTGGCGGTGAGCGCGTCGTCGTCGAGCTCCAGGATGGCGAATCCGTGATCGTAGACGGAGCCGGAGGTCGCGAGCTCCAGCTTTTTGCCGGCCTCACCCGGAGCGTCCACCAGAGCGGGGAGGGGCTCGATGTTGGCGAGCGGCTGGTAGGGGCTCGGGGAGAGGAACGCGGGGATTGCTCCGTGACCGATGCAGCGCCCCTTTTGGAGACCGGCGAACGGCTCGTAGACGCAGAGGTTGTGCTCGTGCCCCCAGAACCACCCGGCGATTCCTGAAGCTCCCCCCGCGGCCTGGAACTTCTGCCAGCTCCCCTGGAGATTCTCGTTGATGGCTCCCTTGCCGATGCCGGAGAAGGCCGAGAAGAGCTGGTGGTGGGACAGGAGGATCGTCCGGCCGCCCCCTTCCGAGAAGCTGCGGATCTTGTCGACGTGCCACGCCTCTTCCTGGGGATCGAGGTAGGTCACGCTGTCCACCACGTGGAAGGGATCCTGGTCGTGCAGGCCCGTGTCCATGGCGAGGAGCTGCCAACGGGGGGAGCGCAGGGCGAAGTAGCTCGCCTGCTGGGCCCACCCGGTGGCGAAGGGCGGAGCGGGGTTGAGCTTGGGCAGGATGCCGTAGTAGCCGACTCCGCCGGAGTAGACGTCGTGGTTGCCGCAGAGCGTGTAGGCCGGCACGCGGCCGGAGGTGCGGTCGAAGACCTGGTCGACGATGTCGAGGAAGTATTTCTGGCATTCGTCCGGCGTTCCGGCGTAGTAGATGTCTCCCAGATGGATCAGCACGTCGGGGTTGTGCTTCGCCACCTGCTTTAAAAGATCGATCGCGTCCTCCGTTCCGGTCCCCCAGTCGCCGACCAGGGCGATGCGGGCGTTCTTAGGCAACTGGTTGATGACGAAGTCATCCATCTGTTGGTAGCGAACGTAGGGGATCTCTCCCTTTTTACCGTCGAGCCCGAAGAAGTCGACGTATTGAGTGATGGCTTCGATCCAGTGCGGATCGCAGGTGCTGAACTTGAGCTCGTCTTCGAGCTGCGCAGCCTTGGCGGTGTCTCCCTTGGCCTTGGCGTCCAGGAGCTGGGCGGAAATCGAGGCACAGTCCCACAGGTCCTTGATGCCCGCCCCATGTTTCGCGACGAGCTCCGCCGTGGGATCCTTGGGGATGTCCTCGCCCGTGGTGATGTAACCGGCGATGGTGTTTGCGACGTCGACCATCGGATCGCCCACGGTCGGCCGGCTCTGGGCGGAATCCGAAGCACCGTTTTTATGCTCGTCGATTCGTTGGGACACGGTTTCGGCCAGGCTCTGGAACAGCGAGGCGACCGGGTGCGAGTGGGTTTCGATATGGCTCACGGTGGTCTTCTCCCGATCTCAGAAGGTTTTCAGATATTCGATCAGATCCCACTTCTGCTCGTCCGTGAGATCGGTTCCCCAGAGGTGACCTTCGTTCGAGTTGCCGGCGATCGAGGTGTCGAGCTCGTAGCTGGTCGGCGGATCGGTCACGAACCCCATCTTGACCGGGTCGTAGACGTCATTGCCCCGGTAGAACTTGGCCGGCCGCTTGTCGGGGGTCTGCAGAAGATCCCAGAGCGTGGGCACGGAGCCGTTGTGGAGGTAGGGCGCGCGGGCCCAGGTGCCGTCGATCGGCAGGTTGGCATACCCCTGGGTCTTGCTGTAGGAGCCGAAGACGAACGGCCGCTCTTCGATCGAGTGGAACGCGGTCACCAGGCCAGGCGTGAACGAGGCCAGCCGGTGCGGATCGGTTGCCACTGCGGCGATCGGGGTGACCTTGCCGACGTTCGCGGAGCCGAAGGCGTGGCAGTCGGCGCAATTCGCCTGGAAGATCGCGGCGCCCCGCTGCGCCTTGGCCGTATCCACGGGGAAGGGGAACGTGGGCGGCGGCAGCTCGAGGACGAAGTGGGTCACCATGTCGAAGTGGCTCTGCAGAACCGAGTCCGGCGTGGCGCCGATCGCCATGGCGGCGGCGTAGTTGCGCTCGGTGATGTCGTCGTTGTTGCCGTCCCAGTGCAGATGCATGCCGACGCGCGGCTTCTGGTTCCAGATCGCCGGCAGGTCGACCGTGCCGATCGTGCCGTCGTCCGGAATGTGGAAGACCGTGATCTTCGTGGGATTGAACGTGTCCGTGCGTCCCCGTCCCTGTGGCGGCCGGGTCTTCTGCCAGGCGTAGGCTTCCGCCTGCATTTCGAGGCCCGACTTGGCGATGGGGATGATGGCGAAGCGGTAGACCTGTTTTTGGAACCAGCCGAGTTTCTGCTTCTCTTCGATCTTCGAGAGGACGTTGTCCGTGGAGAACCGCGCGTCCTGGGCGCAGTCGTAGAGGAACCATTGGAAGGCCTGCAGGTCGAGCTGGTGGGCGGGCGCGCCCAGGGCGAGTTGCTGCTGTGCATCGGCCGCGGTGCGATAGCCGCCGGTGTGGCAGAAGGCGCAGTTGGGCTCGACGCTCGGATACCCGATCTGCCGGCGGGAGAAGCCCACGGGCAGGTCCTTGCCCGGCTCGTAGAGGATTCCCAGCGAGGCCCAGCCGCCCGGGCCGGGCAGCAGGTCCGGGCAGACGTCGGGCATCACGTTGAAAACGTACTCGGGGATGCGGTTGGCCATGCTCAGGCCGATCGCGCCGTACTTGAATTGATCGCTCTGATCGGAGTACACGACATCCGGCTCGGCTTTGATCAGATTGATGTAGATGCCGTAGGAGAAGAGCCCGCCGACGACGAGGACCAGGACGGCCAGGGCGGCGTCCAGCGGGGAGCGGAGCACGCGCCCCACGTCCGCCGCGAGCCCGCTGAAGAACCGGGAGAGGTTCCCGAGCCCGAACCGGCTCGTGTGCGGCAGGATGCGGTGCAGGGTGTACGCGAGGACCACGGCCAGCACCGTTTCGACCGCGAACAGCAGGCGGGACGGACCGGTCAGATCCCACCGGATGAGCTGGATCAGCCAGAAGATCGCGAGCGCCGCCCGCGAGGCCACGGCGAGCCACGCGTAGACCCGCAGCCGCACCGGGTCGCGCAGCACGGGGAGCGAGAAGATTCCGATCTGGAGCAGCAGGAGCGCGGCGTTGCCCAGCCAGACGTAGTTGAACGCCACTTCCGAGGTCTTGAGCCAGACCGCGACCCGGTCGGGCGCGAGCACGCCCGGGATGGCGAAGGCGAGCTCGACCAGCACGGCGGCGATCAACGCGCAGCGGAGAGCCTTGAGGCCGGGCAGGTTCGCCGGAGTTTCGGACGGCTGCGTGCTCGCGGCCTTGACGTCGCCGGTTCCCCGGAAGCCCAGGGTGAGCAGGACGAGGAAGATCAGGCCGAAAACCGTGTCCATGATCCAGAACTGCTGGATGGGGCCGGACAGGCCCCAGCGGAACTTCTGCCAGATCCAGAACGACGCGGCGAGGCCACGGCCGACCACGGACAGCCAGGCGTACACGGGGTAGCGCAGCGGGTCCTTGCCCGCGGGCATGTAGAAGATCGTGGCGAGCAGAAGCATGAGCCCGGCGTTGCCGAGCCACACGTAGGAGAGCGCGGACGAGCCGGGGCCCAGGACCGCGTCGAACACGTCGGGTTGGAACAGGGCGGGAAGGATGAAGCCGAGATTGGCCGCGACGCCGATCCAGGTGAGCCGCCGGAACCACTGAAGCCATGAGTTCATGATCGATTCTCCTTGGATGCCGTCATCGGATTACAGGGTTTTTTCCAGGTGCTCGAGGATCAGCGGGTACACGTCCCGGGCCGCGTTCTGCCCGAAGATGCAGTCGATGTGGCCGTAGCCGGGGATGACGTGCCGGTCGTACAGGGCGGAGCCGTTCTGCGCGCACAGCAGGTCGTAGGTGAGCTTGGTGCTGTCGGGCACGTAGCACCGGTTCTCCGCCCCGTGAATGAAGCGGATCGGCATGGCCAGCCGGTCCAGGTGCGGCATGTAGGTGTCCTGGCCGTTGAACGCGACCACCTGCTGGTCGCGCACCATCAAGGCCAGGTGCTCGAACGTTGCCATATTGCCCACGCCGAACAGCTCGTGGAGGTTGGAGTGGATGCGCTCCCCGAGCTGGTCGTGCTGGTAGAGCAGCGAGTACATGAAGGTGATGCGGTGGCAGACCGGGCTGTGGCACTCCTGCCCGTTCGGCTCGGGCACGAGGCTCAAGACCTTGTCGAACAGGTGGCTCTTCCAGCCGGAGTTGGAGGTGACGTAGGCCGTGAGCGATTCGACGCCCAGGGCGTCCAAAACGTTCGGCAGATG
>DATEIO010000559.1:0-8207 GCA_035278895.1 Thermoanaerobaculia bacterium
ACGAGGTGGACGACCGCGACCATCCGCGGGTGATAGAAGAAGCCCGCGAGGCCGCGCGGATCGAGGGCCACGGCCGCGAAGGCCAGGGCGAGGCAGAGGTGGGCGAAGCCGAAGTAGAGGAGCGGCAGCCAGCGGGGTGGAAGCCGCTCTTCGCGCGGGAGCGGAGAGGTCGTGGTCACGCGGCTGCCGCATCGGGGATCATGTGTGTACGGTACCCCGTTCAGGCTCGCGGTGCCACTCTGGCGGGTAGGGCGCAACGGCCCGGCTTCCTGTATGCTGTGCTCAAAAGTCCGCCGCCTTTTTTTCAAGGAAGGAGGACGATATGGCTGCGCCCGCGGACTTCACCCGGCTGGAGCAAGAGGCCGCCGGCAAGGGCTGCGATCTTGTCGTCATCGCGGCTTCCGCAGGCGGAATCCACGCGCTCCAGGAGATCCTCGCGGGTCTGCCTGCCGATTTTCCGGTACCCGTCGCCGTCGTCCAACACCGTTCCCCCAGGCCCCCGAATCTGCTGGGGAAGATCCTCGGCCAGGCCTCGCGGCTCACGGTCAAGCTCGCCGAGGCCTCCGAAGCGCTGAGGCCCGGCACGATCTACCTGGCCCCGCCGGATCTCCACCTGATCGTTCTTCCCAACCATACCTTCGCCCTCCGGGATGGCCAGAGGATCGGGAACGTTTTGTCGTCGGCCGACCCGCTGTTCGCCTCGGCGGCCGAGGTGCTCGGCGGGCGGGTGATTGCCGTGGTCCTCACCGGCATGGGGCACGACGCCTCCGACGGCGTTCAGGCCGTGAAAGCCGCCGGAGGGACCGTGATCGCACAGGACGAGGCCTCCAGCCAATACTTCGCGATGCCGAAATCCGCGATCGCGACCGGCTGCGTGGATTTCATCCTGCCGCTCCGGAAGATCGCTCCGGAGCTCGTCCGTTTGACGAAAGCAGGGGCGGGGCAGTAAAGGACTGCAAGGACACCAAGGACCTTTTTGGCCGTCCTTAGTGTCCTTTGCCCTGGTAAAACCTTACGGAAGCGTCATGTGGAACAACCCCTCCCGGGAGAGTGCGTAGACCGTTCGGCCATCCACGGGATGAACGGTCAGGAGATAGCGGCCCGGAGGGATTCCCTGATCGAAGGTTTCCCAGGTTCTCCCGCCGTCCCGGCTGCGGCGCAGGGCTGGGTTGGCGGCGGCGTAGAGCGTGTCCGGCAGTCCGGCGGGAGCGGCGAGATCGGTCACCGGGGCAGGCATTTGTGGCAGAGACCGCCAGGTGTCTCCGCCATCGTCGCTCACGAGCAGGTCGAGCTCCCGCGAGGCGTAGAGCCGCGAGTGGCTGCGGTCGAGAGCGAAGGCGTCGATCTCGGTGGCGATCTGTTTCCAGGTGGCGCCGCCGTCCCGGCTGCGCCAGAGGAGAGAGGGCAACCCGTTCAGGGGGCCGTGGTTGGGGTAGAAATCCCGGTCCAGGAAGGTCAGGGCGTAGACCTCCTGCGGATGGGCCGGATCGACTTCCATCTTCTGTACGTACCGGCCGCCCTTGGGGCCGTGGCGGGACGAGCAGGGAAGCACCTCCTGCCAGGTCTTGCCGGCGTTCCGGCTCCGGTAAACGCCGCAGCCGCCGGCGAAGAGGGTCCGGCCGCCCGCGCTCACCAGAAGCTCGGCGTAGAGGGATGCAGACGTGCGCGTCCAGGACCGGCCGTCATCGGTCGAGAGGAGTACGTCCCCGCCCACCGCGATCTTCCGGCCGGGACGGGCCGGATCGGTCCAGACATCGTTGATCCCGGCCGGGGCTTCGATCATCTGCCGCCAACTCCGGCTGCCGTCTTCGCTGCGGAAGATCTGGTGGCCGACCACGAAGGTCATGTGGGACGGATCGCCCGCCTGGAACGAGAGCCGGGCAGGCGGGCTTTCGTCCGCGGGCAGGCGGAAGACGGAGCTCCACGTCCAGCCGCCGTCGAGGCTCTGGGCCAACTGCTCCCGCGTGAAGGCGTAGAGCGCGTCCGAGCCGATGACGAGGTCCGGCAGGAAGGGCGGCAGGTTCCGCTTCCGCCAACGGTTGCCGCCGTCGCGGCTGACCCAGAGGGTGATGTCGTCCTGGACCTCGCCCCGGGGGCCGCCGAGCGCCCAGACGGTGCGGGAAGACTCCGGATCGACCGTCACGTCGATCAGGAGGAACGGCTGCTCCGGCCGGTTTCCCAGCACGGATTGCCACGTGGTGCCGCCGTCGCGGCTGCGCAACAGCCCGAGGGTATCCTGGACCGGCAGGACGTAGAACGCGTCGCGGGATGCGGCGATCCTCTGGATTCCGGCGGCGAGGGCGGGGCACGACGTCAGGGGCTTCCAGGTCCGGCCGCCGTCCAGGCTGGCGAAGAGGCCCCAGCCGACCGGTCCGGCGGTGCGGACGTAGAGAGCTGGCGGCGTGGCCGGAACGATCGCCTGTTCGAGGATGGTGTCCACCTCCCCCGAATCGAAGACGGTCTGCCAGCTCTGCCCGGAGTCGAAGCTCGCGACGATCCGCCGGGCGGTTCGAACGTAGAAGGCCGTGGGCGAGCCGGAAACCGCCGTGAGCTCCAGCGAGTCGTCTCCCTGGAGAGCGGCAGTGTAGGCGGCGCCTGCGATCAGCGACCAGTGGTTCCCCTGGTCCGCGGTGTGGAAAAGCCCCGTGCGCGTGGCAACCCACAACGCCCCGGCCGTGGAAGGATCGGCGGCCACAGCACGCAAACCGTTGCCGGCGAAAGGCCGCCCGGCCCAACGCCAGGTTTTGCCATGATCAGTGCTCCGGTACAGGCCGCCCAAGGGAAAGCCTGCCCAGACGGAGCCCGGCTCGACCGGATCGGGAACCACGGAGACGATGGCATGATCGAATCTCCCCTTGCCGGGCCCGACGGGAGTCCAGCGCCCCTGGCCGGCCGCAGCCGGCGCTCCGGCGCCCACCCCGAGGGCGATCAGGAGGCCCAGGGAGAGGAAGGAGTGAAAATTGAGAAGGAAGGATTTTCGGGAGGTCATGAGGCACCTCTTGGAGTGGAGACAGCGGATTCCGCCTCTTCCCTGATTCTGGAAGCGAAGGAAACCTTTTGCCTCCCTGCCAAAGGGTGGCTTGGCGAACGCCGCGGGGTGGGGGCTGGCCTTACGTGGCCTTACGGTACGCAGGCTCGGAAATTCGTGTCCTGCACGGGCGTGAAGGGGGTGCCCTGAGAGTTGACGTACGTCCTTTTCCGGCCGGTGACGGTGTCGGTGACGGTCGTCGTCACGTGGACGTCGGTCAAGCCGGCGGCGAAGACCCAGACGCGATCGAAAGGAACGCAGGCGTCCAGCACCTTGACCAGGACTTCCGGATTCACCGCGTCGAAAAACCAGAAGTAGCCGGTGTCGTCGGTCAGGGCCGTTGCCATGCCGGAGCCGGTCTGTCCGTCCGCGGTCTGGAAGGTGGTGGTCACGGCGAAGCGGTTGCCGAGGCAGAGGGTGGTCGCGTTCGCCGTACAGGGGCCGACGGCTTTGCTCACCAGAGCGGGGAGCGTTTTCGCGGGCTCGAAGCTCTCAGCGGCAGCCTGGGCCGTGCTGCACGGGAAGGCGCTCGTCTCCTGGATCGGCTGGAACGGGGTCCCCTGGGGATTGATGAAGGAACGCACGATTCCGGTCTGGCTGTCGGTCACCAGAAGGCTCGTCCGGACGTCGGTCAAGCCGGCGGCGAAGACCCAGAACCGGCCGTTCAACGCGCAGCCGTCCACGACCTTGAGGAAGGCTTCCACGTTGGCCGGGCTGAAGAACCAGAGGTACGCGGAGTCGTCCGTGAGCTGGACCTCCCGGGCCGTTCCCACCGGGCTTCCCGGCGTCTCGAAGGTGGCGCGCAGGGCGAATCGGCCGCCGTGCAGACAGACCGTGGTGTCGCTCGCCACGCACGGGGAGGGAGAAGAGGTGGAGTATTCGAAGACTCCCCTTCCGATCGTACCGGCGTAGACCGCCGCTCCGGCGGAGTCCGCGGCCAGGGTAGTGACCCGGGAGCCGTTGAGGCCCTGGTTGAGCGGGAGCCACGTCGCTCCGGCGTTCTGGGTGAAGAAGACGCCCGTCCCCCGATCGTCGGCGTAGACGGTCGCCGGGCCTGCCGCCGCCAGGCTGGAGCAATAGAAAGGAGCGCCGTTCACGCTGAGGACGGTCCATTGCCCTCCGGCGTTCTTGCTCCGGGCCAGGCCGAATTGAGCATCGCACGCGAAGAGCGTCGACGGGTTCGCCGGATCGATCGCGATCGCCTCGATCCCCTGGGGCGAGCTCGACAAGCCCGCGTTTGCAGGAAACCAGCTCTCACCCGCGTTCGTGGTCTTGTAGACGCCGCTGCCGGCCGTGGCGGCATAGAGGGTCGAAGGGGACCGGGGGTCGAGCGCCAGCGACCAGACCCGGACCTGGCCGAGCCCCGTGTGGCTCGGAACCCAGCTCCGTCCTCCGTCGAAGCTCTTGTACACCCCGGAGCTGGCCATGGCGGCGTAGACGATCGACGGCGTCACCGGGTCGATGGTGAGGCCGAAGGGCGGTTCCGGCAGGCCGGAGCTCGAGAGGCTCCACCTCCGGCCGCCATCCGTGCTCTTGAACACGCCTGTGTCCGTGCTGGCGTACACCGTGTTCGGATTTTTGGGATCGATCGCGAGCGCCCACATCCCCCGGCCCTTTTCTCCAACCTGGAGAGCGCTCCAGCTCCGGCCGCCGTCGACGGTCTTGTAGGCGATTCCGGTGTAGGTGCCGGCGTAGGCGACCGAAGGGGTCGTCGGATCGATCGCGAGGGCGCTCACCGACGTTCCGGAGAGGCCCCGGTTGGCCGTGGTCCAGGACCGGGAGTCCCGGGTTTTGTAGACGCCGCTCCCGGTTCCGGCATAGAGGGTCGAAGAGGCCGTGGGATCGACGGCGACCGAGAAGACCCTCTCGTCCGTCAACCCGAGGCTCCGCCAGGTCGAGCCGCCGTCCTGGCTCTTGAGGACTCCCTCGAAGTACGTGGCCGCGTAGACGGTCGACGGAGCGCTCGGATCCAGGGCCAGGGAGAGGGGGATGTCGTTCCGGAGCCGGACCCAGCTTGCGCCCCCGTTCACGCTCTTGTAGATCCCCGCGAAGAAATCAGCCGCATAGAGCGTTCCCGGGGCCTTCGGATCCAGGACGAGCGTCTGCGTGACGCTTCCGATGCTGCGCGGACTGTTGCTCAGAGCCACCCAGGTCGTACCGCCGTTCGTGCTCTTGAAGAGGCCCTGGGAAAGCGTGGCGGCGTACAGGGTGGACGGGGTCTGCGGATCGATGACGATCGGGGAGACCTCCGTGTCCCCGAAGGCCGCGCCCGTGGCCTGCCAGCTCTCCCCGGAATCGGTGCTCTTGAAGATCATGCCGTCGAGCGTGCCGGTATAGAGGGTCGAAGGGGTCACCGGATCGATCGCCAGGGAGACGAGCTGATCGGTCAGGCCGCCCACGCCCGTCCAGGTCTTCCCGCGGTCGGAGGACTTGAAAACCCCAGCCTGGAACGTGGCGGCGTAAAGAAGGGACGGATTCTCCGGATGGACCACCAGGGCCATGACGATGTGGCCCGGGCCAACGTCCATCCGCTGCCAGGTGGCGCCGCCGTCGAGGCTCCTGAAGGCCGCGTCCCAGACGGTGGTCGACAAGGCGTACAGAGCTTCGGGATCGGTGGGATCGATCACGAGCGAGCCGATGGAGCCGCCCTCGGGACCGTGAGAGGTCCACTCGTGAACGCCGGCCGTGGCCGGCTGCCCGGTGGCCATCATCCCGGCCAGCAGAAACGCCGGCAGGAGCCGGCGGAGAGCTTTGAGCTCGGTCATGGAGTCCCCCTCTTGTGCCTGCAGATCCGCAGCTTCGGTCTTGAGCGAATCTACAGGATTGCGTCAATCCGGACAGCGGTGGCAGAGCGGAAGTCGCCCCTCCCGCCTCACCACTCTCCGGAAAGCACGGAAGCGCGGGCCGTTCCACACGTCTATGAAGGATTGTTCGAAAACGTTTCCCATGTCGAGCGTGAGGCAGGGATAGAGGCGGCCCCGGGGATCGACGAAGGCGTAGTTTTCCATGGTGGTGCAGCACACGCGGTCGTGCCTCCGGTATTCGGCCGAGCCGTAGAAGCGCACCATCTCTTCCACGGGAAGCTCGGGGTGGGATTCGATGCGGAAGGGGTGTTTGCGGCTGCGGATCGTGCGGAGCTGGCCGGCGAGGACTTCGAGATCCATGTCCGGCACCTGGTCGCGCGTGTAGGAGGCCTCTTCGCGGCGGAAGAAGGCGGGGTCCGGGAGCCCGCCTCCGCGCAGGAGGTCCATGGAGCCGCGGAGCTGGTCGGAGGAGAACCAGATCAGGTGCTGGAGGCGGAGCGTTTCGATCCCCCAGGAGGCGAGGGTTTCGGTCCACTCCACGAGATGCCGGTACGTTCCTTCGTGGACCGTGGTGTAGATCTCGATCTTCGGAGTTTCCGAGCCCAGCCGCTCCTTCACCTCCCGCACGGCCGCGAGGCCGGCCTGGACCGTGGCGAGCGTGCCGGCGCCGCGGGCCGCATCGTTGACGGCGCCGTCCGTGTCCAGCGAGATGCCGATGGCGAGGAGGCCCGAGCGGACGACGTCCTCCGGCTCTTTGATCAGGCGCATGCCGTTGCTCACGGCCGTGCAGTGGAGGCCGTGGCCGCGGGCGTGATCGACGATCTTTTTCCATTCGGGATGGACGAACGGCTCGCCGCCGAAGAGGCGGATCATGGGGCGGAGCGGCGCGACGTCGTCCAGGAAGCGGAGGGCGGCCCCGGTGTCCATGAAGTTGGCGGGAGAGGGGACGAGCGCGCCGTCGCCCCAGATGGGGCAGTAGCTGCAGCGCAGGTTGCAGGCGTCCGTCAGGAGAAGGTCGATCCCCCAGGGAGGCGCGGCATAGCCCCGCCGCCAGCGATACGATCCGAGAAGCCCTGATTGCCTTGCAGGATGCTTTGCCATGAGCCCCCCTCTTTTAAAGAATTCTACATGCCTATACGGGTAGGCCGGGGGATTTGTCTAGGGTCGCTATAATCCCCCCCAATGACCGGCTGGGCGCTCGATCTGGGAACGACGAACTCCGGTGTGGCCTTCTGGGACCCGGCTCTGGGCAAGCCTCGTCTCGTCGAGCTGCCCGCCGTCTGCCGCAAGCCCGCGACCGAAGATCCGCTCGAGGCGCCGCGCCTGGTGCCGTCGGCGGTCCATTTCCTCGAAAAGCTCGGGGTCGTGGACCGCCTGGGGAACTGGCCTCCGCTGTCGCGGCGGTTCTTCCTCGGCCAGCAGGCGTTGATCGGCCGGCCGGCGATCGAGCGCAACGAGGGCACGGTGCATCCGTCGTTCGTGCCCACGTTCAAGCCGGGCCTCTCCCGCGAGGCGTTGCGGCCTCTGGCGCGGCTCGGGCGGGAGAGCCTGACCGCCCGCGACGCCGCCCATGCCTTCCTGCGCGAGCTGCTGCGCGAGGTCAAGCGGGCCACGGGGCACCGGATCCGCGATCTCGTCGTCACCTCGCCGGTGTCGGCGTTCGAGACCTACCGCGCGGAAGTGCAGCAGGCGCTCCACCGGGTGGGCGTGCGCCGGGTCCGCTTCGTGGACGAGCCGGTGGCCGCCGCGCTCGGCTATGGGATCAGCCTGAGCCACGAGCGGACCGTTCTCGTGATCGACGTCGGGGGCGGCACGATGCACGTGGTCCTCGTCCGCCTCTCGCCCCAGGGAGCCGTGAGCGGCCAGGCGACCGTGCTGGCCAAGCGGGGGCGTCCCCTGGGCGGCAATGCCGTGGACGGCTGGGTGCTCGACGATCTCTGCCGCCAGATGGGGCAGGACCTGGCCGACGAGGGGGACGAGGTCCAGCTCCTGTGGCGGCGGCTGATGCTCGCCGAGGCCTGCCGGGTGAAAGAGGCGGTGTTTTTCGAGGCAGAGGCGGCGTTCCTGATGAACCCGTGGGGCCGGACTTCCGGAGCGCCGGCCCGGTCCGGCAGCGCGCTCGCCACGCTCACCCGCGGCCGCCTGCGGGAGATCCTGGACGAGCGCGGGTTCTACCGCAGCCTCGGCGCCTCCGTGGACGAGGTCCTGGAGCAGGGGCGCATCCAGGCGGACGAGATCGAAGACGTGCTGCTGGTCGGGGGATCGACGCTCCTGCCCGGCTTTTTCTCGTGGTTCGAAGAGCGCTTCGAGCGCCGCCGGGTGCGCGCCTGGCAGCCTTTCGAGGCGGTGGCCTACGGCGCCGCCGCGTTTGCCGG
>DATEIO010000560.1:0-6157 GCA_035278895.1 Thermoanaerobaculia bacterium
CCACGCGCGACGCCGCGGCCTTCCACGACCTCCTCGCGGCCGAGCGGGTGACGTGCGTCCACCAGACCCCGGCCGCGCTCCGCCAGCTCGTGCAGACGTGCGATTCGGGCGACCGCTCGCCCGCGGACCTCGCCGTCCGCCGCGTGGGCGTGGGCGGCGAGGCGTTCCCGGCGGATCTCGCGGGCCGCCTCCTCGGCCTGGGCTTCGAGGTCTGGAACTTCTACGGGCCGACCGAGGCGACCGTCTGGGCCACGGCCCACCGGGTGGCCTCGGGAGAGACCGGATCCGTGCCCCTCGGCCGGGCCCTGCCGGACATGGCGATCCGCATTCTCGACCGCCGGTTCCAGCCCGTGCCGGCCGGCGTTCCCGGAGATCTGTGCATCGCCGGGGCGGGGCTCGCCCGCGGCTACATCGCCCGGCCAGATCTCACGGCCGAGCGGTTCGTGCCCGATCCGTTCGCGGACGCTCCGGGCGCGCGCCTCTACCGCACCGGCGACCTCGCGCGGCGGCGGGCGGACGGCACGCTCGAATTCCTCGGCCGCATCGACCACCAGGTGAAGGTGCGCGGCTTCCGCATCGAGCTGGGCGAGATCGAGTCCGTGCTCTGCGGAGCCCCAGGAGTGGGGGAGGCCGTGGCCCTCGTCCGCGAGGACGCGCCGGGCGACCGCCGCATCGTGGCCTACGTCGTTCCGGAAGGGGAGGAGGTCCCGGTCCCGGCCAACCTTCGCACCTTCCTGAAGGAGCGCCTGCCCGAGCCCATGATCCCGTCCGCCTTTGTCCTCCTGCCGGCGCTGCCGCTCAACCCGAATGGGAAGGTGGACCGCAAGGCGCTGCCCGCGCCGGCCGCCGTGGCCGTGGGCGACGGGTTCGCGGCGCCGCGCACGCCCACGGAGGAGACGGTGGCCGCGGCTTGGTGCGCCGTGCTCCACAGAGAGAGCGCGGGCATCCACGACGACTTCTTCGAATCGGGCGGCCACTCGCTTCTCGCGACCCAGCTTGTCTCGCGGCTCAAGACCTCGCTCGGGGTGGAGCTGCCGCTGCGCGCCGTGTTCGAAACGCCTACGATCGCCGGCCTCGCCCGCGCCGCAGAAGAAGCGGCCCGCGCGGGCCACGGCGTCGCGGCGCCGCCGATCCGCCGCAGAGAGGGGGAGGGCGAGGCGCTGCTCTCGTTCGCCCAGGAATACATGTGGCTCATCGAGCAGCTGGAGGAGACCGGCGCGGCGTTCTTCACGCCCATCCCGGTCCGCCTCCGCGGCCACCTCGACGTGCTCGCCCTTTCGCGGAGCCTCGACGAGGTGATCCGCCGCCATGAGGCCCTGCGCACCGCCTTCCCGGTGGCGGACGGCGGTCCCGTGCAGAGGATCCTGCCCGAGGCGCACCTGGCGCTCCCGATGATCGATCTCTCGGCGCTCCCGGAAGACGCACGGAACGCCGAGTCCGTGGCCCTCGCCGGGGCCCTGCACCACCGGCCGTTCGACCTCGCGCACGGACCGCTCGTCCGCGCCGCGCTCCTGCGCGTGGCCGGAGACGATCACCACCTGGTGATGACCGTCCACCACATCCTGTTCGACGGCTGGTCGGGCGGCGTGCTCCTGAAGGAGGTCGCCACCCTCTACGCGGCATTCGCGGAAGGCCAGCCCTCGCCGTTGCCTGAGCTGCCCATCCAGTACGCGGACTTCGCGGCCTGGCAGCGGGACACGCTCCAGGGCGAGCCGCTCGAAAAGCTCCTCGGCTACTGGCGCAGCCGGCTGGCCGTGCCGCCGCCGGATCTGGTGCTCCCCGGGGCGAAGCCCAACGTCACGACTCTGCGGAGCGGGAGCGTTCCCGTCTCCTTGCCGGCGGAATTGACCGCCAACCTGAAAGCGCTCGCGCGTGGGGAGGGCGTCACGCTGTTCGTGCCGCTCCTCGCCGCGTACCAGGCGCTTCTCTCCCGCCTCACCCGGCAGACCGACATCCCGGTGGGGGCCCCGATCGCCAACCGGAACCGCCCCGAGACCGAGGGGCTGATCGGGTATTTCGTCAACACGCTGGTGATGCGCACCGACCTCGGGGGCGATCCCACCTTCCGCGAGCTCGTGGGCCGGGTCCGCGAGGTGGCGCTCGGGGCGTACGCGCACCAGGACCTGCCCTTTACGAAGCTGGTCGAGGAGCTCAAGCCCGAGCGGCTGGGCGGCCGGACGCCGCTCTTCCAGGTTCTCTTCCTGCTCCAGAACGCACCCATACCGCCGATCGAGCTGCCGGGGCTGACGCTTCACACGCTCGAATCCGAGGTCCCCATCGCCACCTACGACCTCGCCCTGGTGCTGGCGGAGGACGAAGGGGCCCTCTCCGGCACCCTCTGGTTCAACCGCGACCTCCTCGACGTCGAGACGGTCGCCGCCATGACACGACAGCTCCGGATCCTGCTCGAAGGCGCGGTCGCCGGCCCGGACCGCCGCCTCTCCGAGCTTCCGATCCTGACCGATGAGGAGCGCCGCAAGCTCCTGGAAGGACGAATCCCCATGGAGACGATCACCCTGACCCGCCCCGCCCTGGGCCTCGCCCGGGACGAGGAGGAGTGCCTGCACCGCCAGTTCGAGCGCCGCGCCGCGGACGATCCCGAGGCCGTCGCCCTGATCTTCGAGGAGAAGGAGACGACCTACGGCGACCTGAACGAGGCCGCCAACCGCCTGGCCCGCCACCTGCGCACCCTGGGCGTGGGGCCCGAGGTGCTCGTGGGCCTCTGCCTCGAGCGCTCGCCCGAGATGGTCGTCGCGATCCTCGCCGTGCTCAAGGCCGGAGGCGCCTACCTGCCGCTCGACCCGGCCTATCCGGAAGAGCGCCTGCGCTTCCTCCTGACCGACGCCGGGGTCCACGTGCTCGTCTCCCAGCGCACCGTCTCCGAGCACCTGCCGGCCGATCTCGCCGAAGCCGGCACCCACGCCGTCTGGCTCGACGAGCAGAAGGCCGTGATCGGCTCCTACGAAGGGGACGACCTCGAGGGCGGCGCCACGTTGGACAGCCTCGCCTACGTCATCTACACCTCGGGCTCGACCGGCAATCCCAAGGGCGTCCAGGTCACCCACGGCAACGTGGCGCGGCTGTTCTCGTCCACGGAAGACTGGTTCCGCTTCGACGATCGGGACGTCTGGACGCTCTTCCACTCCTACGCCTTCGACTTCTCCGTGTGGGAGATGTGGGGCGCGCTCCTCCACGGCGGCCAGCTCGCGATCGTCCCTCACTGGGTGAGCCGCTCGCCCGAGGCGTTCCAGGAGCTGCTGCGCCGCGAGCGGGTCACGGTCCTGAACCAGACCCCCACGGCCTTCGGCCAGCTCGCCGCCCAGATCGAGCGCGAGGCCGAGGCTTCGGGCCGGCGCGACACGGCGCTGCGGTCGCTGCGCTGGGTGATCTTCGGCGGCGAGGCGCTCAACTTCGCGAGCCTGGCTCCCTGGTTTACGCGCCACGGCGACCGCCGGCCGCGCCTCGTCAACATGTACGGCATCACCGAGACGACCGTGCACGTCACCTTCCGGCCCGTCACGGCCGCGGACGCGACGGGGGAGGGGAGCGTGAGCGCCATCGGCGAGCCCATCCCCGACCTCCAGATCCATGTGCTCGATTCGAGCCTGGAGCCCGTGCCCTTCGGCGTGCCGGGTGAGATGTACGTGGGCGGCGCGGGCCTGACCCGCGGCTATCTCGGCCGCCCCGCGCTGACCGCCGAGCGGTTCGTCCCCGATCCGTTCTCGGCCGAGCCTGGCGCCCGGCTCTACAAGACCGGCGACCTTGCCCGCCGCACGCCGGACGGCGACCTCGAATACATGGGCCGGGCGGACCACCAGGTGAAGATCCGGGGCTTCCGCATCGAGCCCGGCGAGATCGAGGCCGCGCTCACCGAGCACCCGGCCGTGCGCGAAGCCGCCGTCATCGCCCGCGAGGACGTCCCCGGCGACAAGCGCCTCGTGGCCTACCTCGTGCCCGACCGCGAGAGCGCGCTCCCCATCCGCAACCTCCTCCGGCTGGAGCGGGAGGGGACGCTCGCCAGCCAGGCCACCTACGAGCTGCCGAACGGCATGGTCGTCGTCCACCAGCACGAAGGGGTGACCACGTCGATCTACAAGGAGATCTTCGGAGCCGAGATCTACCGCCGCCACGGCATCACGCTGCCCGAAGGCGCCGTGGTGCTGGACGTCGGCGCCAACATGGGCCTCTTCACCCTCTGGGTGGGCCGGACCGTGAAGGACGCCCGGATCTACTCCTTCGAGCCCATCCCGCCGACCGCCGAGGTTGTGCGCCTGAACGCCGAGCTCTACGGCCTCGCCGGCCATGTCTACGCCGCCGGCATCGCGGACGGCGAGCGCACCGAGACCTTCACCTACTACCCCTTCTTCCCCTCGACCTCCGGCCGCTTCGCCGATTTCGAGAAGGACCGGGCGGACCTGAAAGCTCACATCCTGAACGAGCAGAGAGGGGAGATGGATCTCGCTCTCGGCGATGAAGCCGCCACCGCCTTCGAAGCCTGGAAAGCCGAGCGCGAAGGTACGATCGACTCCTGGCTGGACGATCACATGCGAAGCGAAAAGGTCGCCTGCCGGCTGACCACGATCTCCGCCGTGATCGCCGAGCAGGGGCTGGATCACGTCGATCTCCTGAAGATCGATGCCGAGCGGAGCGAGCTCGATGCCCTGGCCGGCATCGCGGAAGCCGACTGGGGGAAGATCCGGCAGATGGTGCTGGAGGTCCACGACTCCGCCACCCGCGACCGGGTGCTCGAGATCCTCGCCGCCCGCGGCTTCGAAACTGCGGTCGAGCAGGACGCCTACATCGCGGACACCGACCTCTACAACGTCTACGCCCGGCGTCCCGGCCTCGACCTCGTCCCCTCTCCGGAGCCCGAAGCTCTCTGGGCCAGCCCCAACCGGCTGATCGAAGACGTTCGCCACGCCGCGGCCGGCCATCTCCCCGAGCACATGGTCCCCGCGGCCTACGTGGTTCTGGAGAACCTCCCGCTCACCTCGCACGGCAAGCTCGACCGCCGCGCCCTCCCGGCCCCGGAAAAGGCCGCGAGGGTCGTCGAGCGCCCCGTGGTCGAGCCCCGCACCCCCGTCGAGCGCGAGCTGGTGGACATCTGGAAGGAGCTGCTGGGGATGGACCGCATCAGCATCTACGACAACTTCTTCGAGCTGGGAGGCCACTCCCTCCTCCTCACCCAGCTCGCCTCCCGCATCCGCACCACCTTCCAGGTGGACCTCCCCCTGCGCATCCTCTTCGACGTGAAGGACGTTGTCGAGATGACCGAAGCCATCGCCGAGCGTCAGGTCGCCCAGGTGGACGAGAGCGAGATGGAGGCAATGCTCTCGGAGCTCAAGGGGCTGACGCCGGAGGAGATCCAGGCGCTGTTGGAACAGGAGGGCTGAGCTACTTCTTCTTCCACCCCGTCCAGCCCGGTCCGCGCACCACGCGGCCGGGCTTGGCGCCGGTGTGCTCGCCGTCCTTCAACACCTGCACGCCGTTGACGAAGACGTGGAGCACACCGGTCGAGTACTGGTGGGGCTTTTCGAACGTGGCGTGGTCCTGGATCTTGGCCGGATCGAAGACCACGACGTCGGCGAAGTAGCCCTCCTTCAGGAGGCCGCGCTCGCGGATTCCCAGGTTCGTGGCCGGGAGCGAGGTCAGCTTGCGGATGGCGTCCTCCAGCGGAAGCGCCTTCTCGTCCCGCACGTACTTGCCCAGCAGGCGGGCGAAGTTGCCGTAGGCGCGGGGGTGGGGGTTGGACTTCAGGAACACGCCCTCGGGTGCCGGGGCCTCGGCGTCCGAGCCGAAGCTCATCCAGGGGAGCGCCGTCTGCCGGCGGACGTTGTCCTCGGACATGAGGAAGTAGACGGTGCCCACCCGGCTGTCGTCTTCGATCACAAGGTCCATGGCGGTCTCCTCGGGAGACTTGCCGCGCATCTTCGCGACCTCGGCCAGGGTCTTGCCAGTCAGGGGCTTCAGGTTGTCGTTCTTGAATGCCACGAGAATGACCTTGTCCGCTCCGGCCGCGAGATAAAGGTTTTCCCACTCGTTCGTCGGGGTGGACATCTCCCGCTTCAACCGCTCGCGGGTGGCCGGGTCCTTCATGCGCTCGATCCACTTCTTCAAGCCCCCCTCCTGCACCCAGGGGGGCATGGCGGCGTCGAGC
>DATEIO010000561.1:0-11875 GCA_035278895.1 Thermoanaerobaculia bacterium
GAGGCGTTCGGATCTTCTGAGAGACACCCGAAGATTCTGTGAAGCGTTCCATCCTTCGGAGAGGGGTTCAACGCTAACCTCTCCCGCCCCGAAAAGTGTCTCCCTCTCGCGTATAGAAGGGGGAGGGAGACCGTTGTGCGCTTCGAAGACTTCGCCTTCATCCAGGATCCCAAGACCAGCCTCGTCTGCTGCCGCGTCCCCGTCGGCCCCGTCACCGAAGAGCTGACCCGGACGGTCCGCACCTTCTACGCCGAGCGGGTGGCCCACTTCGGCTACACCGGCTTCTCCTGGGAGATCGACGACCTCTTCCACCGGCGCTCCGTCTACCTGGTCGTGGCCGACGGCGCGGGAAACCTGGTGATGACCTGCCGCGGCACTCACCGCCGTCCCGGAGAGATCCTCCCCTTCGAGATGGCCCTGCGCGACGGCGCCCCCTCCTACACCCTTGCCCCCGATCTCCCGGTGATGGACTTCAACACCTTCACCTACCAACCCGGCACCTACGAAACCGCCATGCCCCTCCAGATCGCCGGCCTCGTCCGCTACGCCCGGCTCCAAGGAGCCCGCCGCGCCTTCTGCCTCTACGATACTCGAAACGACCGCATCCGCCGCGCCTACACCGCCTTCGGCTGGGAGCACACCCCCGACTTCCCGGACCCCATCTACTTCCCTACGTACGGACGCGTGGAAGACGGGGAGTTCAAGCCCGCGCAGTGGCGGGTCTTTCAATGGACCGAGGAGACGATCGACCGGCTGGACCGGGAGGGGCGGGGGAGGTTTGTGGTGGGGTAGGGTATCTCTGTTTTCGCTCTGGAGGAGCCAAGGCATGTAGCCAGGGGCGCCAGCCCCTGGAGCCGAGGCCCAACCCAAAATGGACGAGCCCCGGAGGGGCGCAGGCGGCTTCCCGCAATGGCGCTGGTGGAATTGCCTGCGCCCCTACCGGGGCTTGAATGATTCTGGGGCCTCCTTTCCAGGGGCTTGCGCCCCTGGCTACATGCCCCTGCCCCGTCCGGGGCAGAGATCATTGAAAGGCCTGGGAGTTCAATCATCCTACGCGAGAACAGCTTGGCGGCGGGGCGGGAAATTCACTATGGACTCCCGCTTGTCTTACCACCTTTCCGCCGCCGCCAGCGCATCCGCCAACTCTCCATCCCGCCGGTGGTATCCATGCTTTTCGATCAACCGGCGGGCTTCCTCCAAGGCGACGCGGTCGTGAAAGAGGCGAGCGCGATAGAACTGGATATCCGCCTGAAACAGCGGCATTGGACCCCGTTCGGCAATCTCCCAGGCTTCGTCGAGGTCCTCCTGGGCACCGGCTTTGTCGCCCGCGAGACATCGAACCCAGGCACGGGTCAGGAGACCACGGGGGAGGTGATCGGCATAGCCGGCCGCACGAAGGCCCTCCACGGCAGCGGTGATGGAATTGCGTGCGGGTTGACCTTTGTACAATGTGGTTTGAGCCAAGGTAAGAAGGTCCAACGCGATGGAGATAAAGTGGCTGTTCTCTTCGCTGATCTGAAGCGCATATTGGGCTCTGTCGGCGGCATCCTCGATGGAGGAGATAATTGTAGCGAGCGAGTTAGCTGGGCGAGTCTCTATATCTAGCCAAAGTTGCCATGTCACTCGTTCCGCGTCGGCTAGTAGGAGATCGCAGTATCGGAAGCCCGCCAGCGAGTAGAGTCGAGGATGCTCCGGTTGTGATGCCGCTTGCTGCAACTCCGCCTGCTCAAAGAGGCGCCGCGACTCGGCCAACCGGCCTGCTTGGTGTAGAGCGTCGGCTAGTATCGCGCAGGAATTCACAACGATGCGCCACGAAATTGGGCCACCCTTATTGAGCTCGGCATATCTCACCGACTGTTCGCCCGAAGTCACCGCTGCGGCTATCTCGCCCATTGTAAGCTCTAACTCGCTCCGGTTACTTGCGTCAACAGCGGCATTCCTCCAATCACATAGTTTTGCGGCCCTTTCCGCCAGAGCCCGCATTGACTCTATAGCTTCGGTCAACCGGCCCAAAGATTTCAGGTGTAAGCACGCTTCATTTAGTAGCCACCCCTGAGCGACGGGCGCGAGGCTCGGTGTGAGGGTGGTCCACGGTTTCGTGAAGAAACATGCGACTGCCCCTAAGTCCGCACCGATCGTGCCGAGTTTCTTCCAACTGTAGAAGCCGTCCTCTCCCGTGCCCCGCAGGATGCGTTCATGGTAGATATTGAAACACGCCTGCTGCTCCAGCCCGGCCAGGCAGCCGTGGGACACGGCTTGGTACAGCGGCTGGAGACCTTCAATCCCCTCGGGCCAGTACGGAGCTGTGCCGCTCAGGTGCTCGAACAGACGTCGGTGACCGGCTTGCCAAGCTGCCGGAAACCGCATCTGCACCTGTTCAGCGAAGTACTCGCGCAACAGGGGATGCGTGTCCAGCGCGGGCGCCTTTTCCAGTTCAGAGAAGTCAATCAACTTTAAATCACGCAGCCGATTGAGCACACGGCTCCACTGAGACGGCGGAAGGGTCATCAATGGGGC
This sequence comes from Thermoanaerobaculia bacterium, assembly GCA_035278895.1. GTDB lineage: Bacteria > Acidobacteriota > Thermoanaerobaculia > Multivoradales > UBA5704 > DATARR01. The sequence continues at coordinate 2,518 of DATEIO010000561.1, forward strand.
GGTTACCTCGGGTAGAGAGTCCTCGATGCGTTTCGGCTGAGCCCTTCTTTTGGCTTTCTTGATCTCCTGCGACCACTCATACACCACCGCTCGCGCCCGTAGCACGTCGAGGAGCTGCCGCTCGGCAGCTCGATCAAAGAAGCCTAGCAGGCGCAACACCGCAACTTCCGGACTGTCTTCGCGCAGATGCCGCACGTAGGCCGCGAACATGTGCCGGGCATGGTTTCCATGCTCAGGATCTTCTTCCAGCAGCACGACCTCACGTCGATGTCGGATATCGTGGTGATCCGTGGCATTTCTCAGGTACGAGCCCAGCAGCATCAGCGAGTAGGCGTGGCCGTGAAACTCGTCCGACGCCTTCTTTAGTTCCTCGTCCGGCCCAACGACCTCAAATTGCCGCAACAGCTCTGCTCCGTCGTCCTGATGGAGATGATCGAGGGACTGCTGCACGACCGCTTTGCCCATACGTCCCCGCAATTCGGTCACCGGCTGACGTGACGTGATCAGACACAAACCATGTATCTCACCGGGCGGCACGTTGGCCAGCGACAGAAGCAACCGCGCAATGCCCGGGTCTTTCAAACGACCCTGCTCGGCATGCTTGGTGGGGTGCTGCAAGGGTTCGAGCCCGTCGAGAACTAGGAGGCCGTGCTGCTCTATGAGCAACCGCGCCAGCGTGCGGCCCTTCTCGTCAGCCTGGGTGACTGGCTCGCCACGGTAGCCGAAATGGGCAAGGGCTTGCTCGAAGAACAGCTCCGACGAGGCATTGCGCCGCTCGTCGCTTCCCTGACTATAGAACGAGTGCACGAACACCCGTCGCGCCCCGCGCCAGCCGGCATCGCGCATCCGCCGCAGCCACTCGACCACCACCCGCGTCTTGCCCGCTCCACCCTCGGCGTGCAGCGCGAAGATGCGCACGCCCTCGCTCCACGCCCGATCCAGGGCCGCGAGCTCGTCCTGGCGGCCGACGAAGCCTTCACCGTAGATGCGGAGCTCGTCAGTCCACTTCACGAGCACCTGGGGCGGCGCGATCTCTAGGCTCACCGGCGGCGCGCCGGTGGGTTCCGGTGAGCCGGTCAAGGGTTTACGGCGCGCTTGATCTCCTTGCAGATGCGGACCCAGGCTTCGTCGCGATCCGCCTTGCTCATCTGTGCCAGGGGCTTATCCGGAGACGAGACCGCCTGGATGTCCTTAAGAGTTGTTTCTTCGTAGGCGCTCGCGCGGAGCGGCACCCATAGAATCCTGACGCCCCCCGCTTCGGCTTTCTTCAGAAGAGGCCCAAGCTCATGGTCATGGATGAAGTCCGAGGCCAGGAAGTCGGGACTTACGAGGAACACCGCAGCTCTGGCCTTTCCCAAGGCTGCCTGGATTTCATCAAACCACTTCGCACCTGAACGGATATCCTGATCTGACCAGGCTGTCACGGTTCCCGATCTCAGGAAGGGCTTCAGTTGTGTCTGGAGCTCTTCCATGTATTTCTTGTCACGGTGGCTGTAGCTGATGAAGACCTGATCTGCCATGGGTTCCTCGTTCGATTTCAGATCTGCTTCTACTTAGGGCAATTCGCTTTTCGGCGCCTCTGGCCACCCTTCGCGTCCCCCACCTGCCCGGCTCCGCGCCACCCGGCGTCGCGCAGCTCGGTCAGCCACTTGGGCGTAGAGCACGAAGACGCGGACGCCCTCGTTCCATGCCCGGTGGAGCGCCGCAAGCTCGGCCTTGCGGCCGGCGAAGCCCTCGCCGTAGGTGCGCAGGACTTCGGTCCATTGCGGCTCGATGGGCTCGGTGGGGCGGGGTGGCTTCGTCATGGGCGGTCGGATCAGGGAATGCAGAAATTCTACCTTGCCGAGACGGATTCGGCCTCTGCTTCACGCAATCTGGTGGAAAGGCCCGAAGGGCCGACAGCATAAAGCCAGGGGCGTAAGCCCCTGGAAGCAAGGTCCGATGATTTCAGGAGCCCTGGAAGGGCGGCAGCAGACCAGGGGGCCAGCGGTCTGCTGCCGCCCCCTCGGGGCTTCTGAATTGTTGGGGGGCTCCTTCCCTGGGGCTGACGCCCCAGGCTCTATGCTGCCGACCCTTCGGGTCTCAAGGACCGCTCCTCCTGACTTGGATTGCCTTGATACCCTTCCCCCATGCCGCGCTTGCTCCTTGCCCTCGGTCTTCTCTCCCTCGTCGTAGCCGGCTGCCATCCTTCACCACCCCGGCGCGCCCCTTTCCAGTTGGAGACCTGCGGGATCACTCTCGCGGTCCATTCGACGGATCGGCCCGGGCCGGCGTTCCTGGTGCTTCATGAAAATGAGCGGACGGCGGTCGAGGCGGGGTTGGAGACGATCCGGGCTCGGGGAGGGCGGCTCGTTGCGGTGGAGGGCCAGGGAAGGCGCCTCGTGACGCTCGAGGTGGAGGGGGAGAGGTGGCGGTTTGATCCCAATCGGATTTTTACCGAGGCGGGGGCGGAGGCGACGCTTGTGGAGTACAACGGGAGCGCGCCTCTGACAGTCCTTGCAGAGGTCCGCGGCTTGGCAGAGGCGATCCTGGCAGCGTACGGGATCGATCAGGGCGAACCGATTCTTGCGCTTCACAACAATACCGAGGGGGAATATTCCGCCGCGAGCTATCTGCCGGCGGGCGAGCTTGCGTCCGATGCCTCGGCCGTCCACCTGCCTTCGGAGACCGATCCGGACGATTTCTTTTTTGTGACGGAGCCCGGGCTCTATGCCGCTCTCTCTGCGAAGGGTTTTCCGGTCGTGCTGCAGGACAACTCGCGGGTGACGGACGACGGCTCCCTCTCGGTTTGGGCGGGCCGGCAGGGGATTCCGTACGTCAACGTCGAGGCCGAGCATGGACATCGCGAGCGGCAGCTGGAGATGCTGGAGGCGTTGGCCCGCGTTCTTGACGGCCTTCTCTGATGGAACCTCCTTTCGTGTTCCGAAACAGGTAGTCGCAGGCGGGGGGAAAACCTTACATCCAGCTAAGCCACTTGACCATCCGCTCCAGAAAGCGGTCTCCGAAGATCACGGTCAAGACGCCGAAGGTGACTGCCACGAAGGAGGCGATCGCCAGGCTTTCCAGGAGCCCGTTGCCGGAGCTCGCCGCTCCGAGAAAGCTCACGAAGAATCCCAGGACCGCGCCGCAGCCGAAGTTGAGCTTGCGGTCGAGGGGTTTGCCGGGAAGCTCCATGAGAAAAAGGATACCTCCTCATGGCTATCGGATGGGGGAGCGGGACTGATACCCTGATCGGGTTATGTCGATTTCCCATTCCTTGCCGTCCGGGCGCGATTACACCGAGCTTCTCCGGGCGACGAACGAGGTTTTGGCGGTCCTCGCGAGCGACGGCGGGGAGGAGGCGGCTCTGCGGGCGTCCTTCGAGGCCGCGGCCCAGGGGTTCGGGGCGCGCAAGGCGCTTCTGCTGCTGGTGGAGGAGCCCGGCTCGTTCGGCCTGCGCAGCGTCCACGTCCTGGGCAACCTCACGCCGGAGCAGGTGCGGGCGTGCGAGCGGGGGGAGTCGGTCCGCGGGGTGAGCCCTTCGCTGATCCAGCAGGTCATCGGGACGGGCCGGCCGGAGCTGATCGAGGACCCCCGGCTACTGGCCGCCGCGTCGCAGACCCCGTCTCTCGAGGGGGGACCGTTCAGCGTTCTGTGCGCCCCGATCCGCGATCCCGTCCGCGACGTGGTGCTCGCCGTGGTCTACTTCCAGAACCGGGGTCTGGCCGAGGCGTACACTCGGGACGATCTCGCGTGGCTGGAGGGGTACGCCACCGCCGTGGGCCGGATCTTCGGGTTTCATCTCGCCAAGGAACGGCAGGCGCGCGAGCTGCAGGACCTCCTGGAAGCCGCGGAGGGGAACCGGGACGCGCCCGAGATCCTGGGCGACTCGGCCCACACCCAGGCGCTGCGGCGGGCCCTGCACGAAACGTACATCCCCAGCCTCGACGCCGAAAACCCCGAGCCGGTGCTCATTCTCGGCGAGCGGGGTACGGGCAAGGATCTGATCGCCCGGTATCTTCACGCCTACAGCTCGCGCCGCCGGAAAGCCCTGGTGGTCGTCAACTGTGCCGAGATCACGGACGAGCTCGCGGCCTCCCGCTTTTTCGGTCACAAGAAGGGATCGTTCACCGGCGCCTTGTCCGACGAGCCCGGGTTTTTCCGCGCGGCCCACGGCGGAATTCTTTTCCTGGACGAGGTGGGGGAGCTGTCGCTGCGGGCGCAGGCCCACCTGCTGCGGGTGCTCGAAAATCACCGGGTGGTGCCGGTGGGGCAGACGCGCGAGATTCCGGTGGACGTGGCGGTCGTCCTGGCGACCAATCGCGACCTGGACGAAGCCGTCCGCGAAGGGACGCTGCGGGCGGATTTCTACGACCGCTTCCGCGCTCTGGCGATCCGGATTCTCCCGCTGCGCGAGCGGCCGTGGGACATCCCGCTGCTCCTCGAATCGTTCCGGCGGCACCAGGAAACCAAGCACAGGAAGCGGACCCTGGGGTTCACACAGGAGGCCTTGCGGGCGCTGCTTTCCTATGCGTGGCCTGGCAATGTGCGGGAGGTCGCCCGCGCGTGCTCGCTGTTCGTGATCCATGCCCGGCCCGGCGTCTGGATCGATCGCCCGCTGATCGAGCGGTGCTATGCCCAGGTTTTCCACGGCACGCCCAACCCCAAGGCGGGGCCGCTCCTTGCGGACGGCGTCTCCTGGGACGAGGCGGTCCGCGCCTTCGAGCGCGAGCTGATCCTTTCGCGTCTGGAGCGGCACGGCGGCAGTGTGAAAGCCGCGCGGGAGAGCCTGGGGCTCACCAAGCCGACCTTTCACCGGTATCTGAAAAATCTGGGGATTCCGGCCCGGTCTCGAATTTGAGACCCGCCCTCTCCCGCGGCGTCTCATTCGCGAGCCCGGACCGCCCTGAGGCCTGCCGCTCTCTCCATGAAATCAAAGGTTTAGATTCCATCGCCGCGCTGGCTCATCGCTTGCCCTGGCTCCTGGCGGCCATTTCGTTCAACAGGCCACGAAAGGAGCAGAAAAGCATGAGGACCTCACTTCATCTCGGAACCGCCGTCTGTCTGGCCGTGCTCTGGGGAGCCGTCCCCGCCGCGGCACAGACCTGCAACGGTTTCACCTGCACCATTCTCGGTACCAGCGGGGCCGACACCTTGACGGGGACTTCCGGCCCGGACGTCATCTGCGGTCTCGCGAGCAACGACACGATCAACGGCGGGGGAGGCGACGACATCATCTGCGGCGACGCCGGAGCCGACCAGATCCATGGGGACAACGGCTCGGACTTCCTCGTCGGAGCGGCGGGGAGCGATACGCTCGACGGTGGAGCCGGAACCGATACGGCCGCGTGGTTTTCGTCCGTGACCGCCAGTCTCACCACCGGATTCGCGACGGAAGGCGCCGACACCGACACCTTGACCGCGGTCGAGAACCTTCAGGGCTCCGACAGTGCGGACACCCTGACCGGGGACGCCTCCGCCAACATCCTGGACGGGCAGGGCGGGGACGACGTCATCCGGGGCGAGGATGGCAATGACACGCTGATCGGCCGCAACGGGAACGATCAGTTGACCGGCGGCAACGGCGCCGACAGCCTGAGCGGTGTGGGCGGCACCGACACCGCGATCTGGGAGACGACCATCACGGCCAGCCTGACGACCGGGACGGCGTCGGACGGCGACACCCTGTCCGGCATCGAGAACCTGACCGGCTCGACGGGCAACGACGCCCTGGAAGGCGATGGCAACAACAACGTTCTGACCGGGGGAACGGGAGTCGACTTCCTGGATGGAAAGGGCGGCACCGACACCTGTGACGCCGGGCCTCCGTTCGGCCGCGTGGGGGTCCCCGACCCGGACAGCTGCACCGACGCCTGCGAGACCCGGATCGGCTGCACCCTCCTCTAGCGCAGCGCGTGAATCCCTGGGGAGCGCCGGTCTGTGGCCGGCCTCCCGTTTCTTTTTTCACCTCCAATCGCCGAACAGCTGGAAGGCCGCCCAGTGGAAGGGGTGGGAGCCGCCGGTCCCGCTCCGGATCTGATCGATCTGGGCCGCGCGCAGGGCTTCGTCCTTGGGCTTGCCGCTCTGCAGGTATCCGTAGAAGCTCTTCATGAGCCGGGCGGTGGAGAGGTCGGAGACGCTCCACAGCGAGGCGAGGACGGAGCGGGCGCCGGCATACTGGAAGGCGCGGGTGAGCCCGACCAGGCCTTCGCCTCCCATCTCCCGGCCCAGGGCGGTGTCGCACGCCGAGAGGGTCACGAGATCCGCGTCCAGGCGAACGCTTTCGAAGATCTCCCACGCCTGGAGGAGGCCGTTGTCCCGGCCGGGGGCGGGGTCCCGGGGGAGCGTGAGAGCAAGGGCGGAGTTGAGCGGAAAGCGCTCGTCGAGCAGGCCATGGCAGGCGAAGTGGACGAGGCTCGACTCCGGTCCGAGGGTCTTGGCCTTCTCTTCGGTCGCGTCGCTGCCGAGGAACACCCGGGCCCCGGGATAGAGGGCGGCGATGGACTTGACCTCCCGGCTGCTCGAAGGGAGCGGGAGGAGATCCAGGCCGCGCCGGACGGCTTCCCGGAGCTCCGGATCGGCGGGGGCTTCCGTGGCCGGCTGGTAGACGGGGTTGCCGAAGGCGGTGAGCCGGATCTCTTCGGGCTTCCGCCGGGCGGAGCGCGATTTCGTCATCTCCGCATAGACGGTGGCCGAGAGCACGGAGTGGACCGGACGGTGCTCGACGAGGTACCGGTCTCCGCGCTGGAGCGCGGCGAACGGCAGGGTGTGCAACGGCCCATCCACGGAGAGGAGGATCCTCTCGGCCCGTTCGATTTCCGCCCCGGCGGGGAGGAGCAGCCGGCCGTAGAGCTTCTGCGCCTGCTCGCGCAGGGCCTCCGCGTCGGATTTCGGATTTCCGAGCAGGCGGCGGAAGCGCTCCACCTCTTCACGCAGGGTCCGGGCGCCGGCGTCCACCGGGAAGACCGCGAGCCCGGGACCGCTCACGCCCGCAGGCTGGACGGCGAAGAGCCAGGTCTTTTCCTCTCCCACGGCGTAGGCGAGGAGCACGGTTCCGGGATCGAGGGCCGCGCGGGCGCCCGCGAGGTCCAAGGGCTGGGGATCCTGGAGCGCGGCGGAGCGGGGCGAGGCCCGGCGCATTCTGGCGAGGATCTCCTCCTGGCGGGTCCGCAGCTCGCGCAGCTCGCCCGTGAGCCGCTCGATCTCGGCGTCGTCCCGGCCGGCGCTCAGGCGAGAGAGCTGCGCCTGGACGCCGTCGTACGCGGCGTGGATCTGCCGGCGCTCGGCGGCGAGCTCCGGCGGCAGGTCCGCGAAGCGGAGATCCCGTTCGGCCAGCAGGGCGAGAAACGACCGGGCCCGGCCTCTCTCCAGCACGTGGAACGCCTCGGCGGGCCGTCCGAGCTCGATCAGGCCTTCCAGACAGGCGTGGTAGTAGGTTGCCACGCTGGCCTCGAAAAAGGTCCGGTCTTCCGGGGTGCCGCCGAGCCGGGCCCTCTGGCCGTCCAGGACTTCGATGGCCTGGCAGAGGTGGCGGACCCCGTCGCCGGTGCGGCCGGCCCTGCGTTCGGCGCGGCCCAGAAGATAGAGCGCCTCGGCCTCGCCGCTGGACTCCGGGGCGAGCCGGTGCTGAAGGTCCAGAGAGTGGCGGTGGAAGGCGATGGCCTCTTCCGATCGCCCGCGCCGGGTGGAGGCCTCGCCCAGAGCCTCGAAGACCTCGGCGATCTCCAGGCCCTCGGGGGCGCTTTTCGTGAAGATGGCCTGCGCCTGCCGGAGGAGCCCCTCCGCCGCTTCAAGGTCGCCGCCGTGCGTCTCGAGGCGGCCGAGCTGTTGGAGAGCCGTCGCCACCCTGGGGCTTCCCGGCGCCATCCTCTCCCAGATCGCCAGCGCGCGCTGCAGGTGCTTCCGGGCGGTGGAAAAGTCCCCCTGCTTGTAGGCCAGCTCCCCCAGGTTCGACAGCGCATGGCCGATCGTTTCGCTCTCCGGGGCGAGCTCTTCCTCGATGGCGAGGGCCTGGCGGTGGAAGGCTTCGGCCGCCTCGAAATCGCCCCGGCGCGCGGCGAGGTTGCCCAGGTTGACCAGAGACAGGGAGATCCCCGACTCTTCGGGTTTCTTCCCTTCGAGGAGCGCCAGGGAGCGCCGGAACAGGTCGTCGGCCCCGGCGAGATCGCCCCGCATCAGCGCCAGGCTCCCCAGGTTGTACAGGCAGTCGGACACACCCATCCCTCCGGGAGCGGCCTTTTCGAAGATGGCGAGCGCCTGCCGGTAGAGGGCCTCCGCCTTCCCGAGGTCGCTGCGGTCCAGGGCCACGTTGCCGAGGTTCTGGAAGAACAGAGCGCGGTCGGTGCTCTCCGGATTCAGCCGCCGCTGGATCTCCTCGCCCTGCTTGAGGTACCGCTCCGCCGCCTCGAGGTCGCCGCGCAGGCGTGCCAGAGCTCCCAGGTTGATGAGGGTTCCCGTGGCCTCGGAGCTCCCGGGCGCCAGCTCCTGCCGCATCGCGAAGGCTTGCTGCAGAAGCTCCGCCGCCGCCGCGTAGTCGCCCTTCCTCGCCAGCGCGACTCCCAGGCTGTTGAGCTTCTTGGCCACGGCCAGGCTTTTCGGGGCCGTCTTCCGTTCGAGCTCCAGCTCTTTTTGGAGGCTCTCGATCACGTCCGGTTCCGGCGCCGCGCTCTCGGCCGCGGCGGGGGGCTGGGGGAGGGCCTCGGCCTTCAGCCCGAGAGCGTGGTCCACGGCTTCGAGCAGGGCCCGCGATTCGCCGTCGACCGGGAAGACGGACTTGTGCAGGCGTTCCCGGGCCCGGGCCACCTCTCCGGAGAGAGGAACCTCTTTCTCCGCGGGGTCTCCCTTCTCTCCGCGGATGCGCACGGCTCCCGCTCGCGACCCGGGGCGGTCTTTTGCCGTGATGGGCGCCAGGATCGGAAAGGGGGGAACCCGGGAGAGGGCCCGCACCGTCCCAACTCGGGACGAGAGGTCCGCACGCCCGAGAGCCGCCCGAGAGCGCTCTCCCAGCTCGTAGCGCCGCCCGTTGGCAAAGACCAGCGCCACGCGGGAGCCCGGGCCCGCCTCCACGACCGCTCCCGCCGGGAGGCGCTCGAACGGACGGAGAGGGCGGCGGGCCGTGCCCGGTGCGGAGAGGACAGCCTCTCCGGCGAGCGAATAGACGATGGCCACGGGCTCCGGCGGCCTGGGCCCGGACGCCTCGGGCGAGGAACCGGACGGGAACGGGAAGACGAGTCCGAGGATCAGCAGGGCTTGAGCTCTCATCAGGCGGGAATCTCCGGAGGCGGTGGGAGGAACCTGCGCAGGGCGAGCCCGGCGGAGAGCCCGAGCAGGACGGGGAGCAGGGGAGCGGTGACCGGCAGCTTGAGGCCGGTCCACCCGA
>DATEIO010000562.1:0-21462 GCA_035278895.1 Thermoanaerobaculia bacterium
CTCCCACGCGGTCATCGCCCTCGGTCTCGGGGCCGCCTTTTTCGGACGCAAGGCGCCGGCCGGCGCTCTGGCAATGGGAGCCCTCTGCGCGGCGCTGCCGGACGCGGACGTCGCCGGCTTCGCGTTCGGCGTCCGCTACGAAGACCCGATCGGCCATCGGGGCTTCTCGCACTCCCTGGTCCTCGCGGCGTTGCTCGCCACCCTCGCCCTGCCGGCCATCTACCGGCGTGGGAAGGACGGCCCGGGTCCCGCCAAGCTCTGGACCTATCTCTTCCTCGCCACCGCCTCCCACGGCCTTCTGGACGCGATGACGGACGGCGGTCTGGGAATCGCGCTCCTCGCGCCGTTCGACAACACCCGGTATTTCTTCCCGTTTCGCCCGATCGAGGTGTCTCCGATCGGCGTCAGCCGGTTTTTCTCGGGGCGGGGGTTGGCGGTGATTGCGAGCGAGCTGGTGTGGGTGTGGTTGCCGGCGGCGGTGGTTGCGGGGGTGGGGTTGTTGAGGACACCAAGGACTGTAAGGACACCAACGACTTAAGGCTCTGCCGTTTTGTGCTTGTCCTTGGTGTCCTTTTTACTTCCCCAACACCCCCCGATACCCGCCCGCAATAAGCGCGGAGATGTCCGCCAGGATTCGAGGTAGCGCCAAACCGCCAGGGCAGGCAAGATAACGCGGCTCCCAGACAGGATCGAACTTGTCTTTGTATTGGCGAAGGCCCTGGAAGTTGTAGAAGTGCTCGCCGTGGCGGAAGAGAAGAGCTCCCAACCGGCTCCAGAGGGGGGCCAGGTTCCTCGCTTCGAGGCCGGAGAGCGGGGCCATCCCCAGATTGAACCAGCGGTAGCCCTGGGCGGCTCCCCAGAGCATCAGCTCCAGGAAGAGAGAATCCATCACCCCGTGCGGCGCGTCGTTTCTGTGCCGCATGAGGTCCACGGAGAGCTCTTCCTGATTTCCCCCGGGCCAGAGGTTGGCGAAGGCCACGATCCGCTCCTGGTGGCGGACGAGAGCGACGGGGAAATGTTTCAGATACTCGCGGCTGAACGAGCCCAGGGAGAAGCTCTTCTCGCGCGTGCTCTTGTCTTTCAGCCACTCGTTCGAGATGTCTTCAAGCTCCGGGAGGAGCGGCTCGACCTGTTCGACAGGGACGATCTCGAAGCGAAGGCCCTCTTCCTGGGACCTCTTGTAGGCGTGCCGCAGCTTCTTCCGGGAGCTTCCTTCGAGGGAAAAGCCGGTCAAGGGGACCCGCGCCTCTTCTCCAAGCTTCACCAAGGTGAGCCCGAGGTCCACGTAGAGAGAAAGGTTTTTGTCGTTCACCTGGTAGAAGCAGGCCCAGCCGCCGTGGCGGTCGACGGTCTCGCGGAAGGTCCAGGCGAGATCCCGGCGCTCGCGCTCGGGGCCGACGGGATCGCCCATCGAGACCCAGCTTCGACCCTCGACGCCGAACATCACGAAGGCGTCTCCTTTCTCATGGAAGAGGAGCTGCTTGTCTCCCAGGAGGGCGAGCCAGGCGTGGGTGAGCGGCGAGGCGGCGGCGATCTTCGCGGCGCGGGCGAGGTCTTCTTTGGTGGGACGCTGCCGCACGGGCGGCGCCGGCTTGAGCAGTTGGGCGAGGCCGAGGCCGAGAGCGAGCGCCGCGACCCCCACGGAGGCGCGCAGGAAACGCGGCGCGTTGCCACCAAAGGTGAAGCGCCACCAGAGGTCCGTCGAATAATCGACGTGCTTGTAGGCGAAGAGCCCGAGCCACACGGAGCCGGCGATCACGATGGCGATCGCCGCGATCCAGCCGGGGGTGAACGGCTGCGCGGTGAGCGATGCCTTGCGGTCGAAGTGGCCGTGGCAGGGGAGGAGGGCGGTGAACATGATGGAGAGGACGATCGCCTCTTCGTAGTCGAGCCCCTTGGCGAGGGAGAGTACGGCGCCGCCCGCGAGCAGGAGGAGGGTCAGGTGATAGGCGGCGTCCAGCCGGCGCTGGAGCCCCATGGCGAGGAAGAGGAGCGCCACACCGGCGAGGCTGCCGAGGAAATGGGAAACCTCGATGATCGAAAGGGGCAAGAGGTCGCGGAGCCAGGCGAGGCGCGAGTGGATGGCGGGCGTGGCACCCGAGGCGAGGAGGATCGCGCCGCCCAGAAAGGTGGTGACGGCGAAGATCTGGGGCACGACGTCCGGCGCGCGTTGGCCCACGGCACGGGCGAGGCGGCCCACCTGCTCCCGGCGGGCGGCGATCTCGTGGATTCCGAGCGAGACGGCCGCGGCGAGGAGCGGCAGGACGTAGTACACGCCGCGGTAGGCGACCATGGCCGCGAGCAGCTCCGGGCGCGGCAGCTCGGGCGGCAGGAGGAGCACCATCAGGGTTTCGAACACGCCGAGCCCGCCGGGCACGTGGGAGAGCAGGCCCGCGACCTGGGCGAAAAGAAAGATGCCGAGGAAGTGGAGGAAGGTGATGTTCCACGCGGGCGGCAGGAGGCTGTAGAGGACCGATCCCGCGAGCGTCCAGTCGAGCGAGGCCACGGCGAGCTGGGCGAGGCCGAGCCCGGGGCCGGGAAGGCCGAGCTCGAGCCCCTTGATCGTGAGGGTCCGGCCGCGTCCGAAAAAGGTGGCGGCGAGATAGGCCGCGGCGAGGAGGAGGAACACGGCTCCGAGCGGCCGTGCCGAGAGGAGGCCGTGCCCGAGCGAGCGCGGAATGGCGATCGGCTCGGTCAAGAACGCGGCGCCCGAGAGGCTCAGGAAACCGAGCCAGAACGTGGCGTGGCCGAAGACGATCACCTTGGCCACGTCGAGCCCTGAAATCCCCCAGCTCGTATAGAAGCGGATGCGCACGGGTGTGCCGGTGAGGAGCGGCATCCCCAGATTGTTGCTGAAGGCGTAGCCCACGAAAGACGCGAGGGCGATCCTCGGGTAGGGGACCGATTGCCGGATGTAGCGAAAGCCCAGGACGTCGTAGCCGGTCAGGGCGAAGTAGCCCACGGCGGTGAGCCCCAACGCTTCGAGCAGGCGCCCGCGGGGCAGCGTGTTCACATAGTTGACGATGTCGCGGTAGTGGAAGCGCGCGAGCTCGCCGTGGAGCAGCCAGAGAGCGAGGAGGAAGAACAGGACGGAGAGAATCGGGGTGAGCTTTGCGAAGGGAATTCTCTTCACAGGCTCAGGCCTTCCCGCCGCTGCCACCCTTGCTCCGTTCGTTGAGCTCCTGCATGAGCTCCACCTGGATCTCCTGGATTTCAAGGAGGCGCTGCCACTGGTGGGAGATCAGCGTGTCGATCCGCTCGGACAGCAGGCGGATCTCGAGCTCGGCTTTCAGGTTTACCTGGTAGTCGTGCTCGGCGCGCATCCGGTCCTTCGCCTCCTGCCGGTTCTGGCTCATCATGATGATCGGCGCCTGGAGCGCGGCCACGGTCGAGAGGATCAGGTTGAGCAGGATAAAGGGGAAGGGGTCGAAAGGTTTTTTCAGCAGAAAGAAGGAGTTGACCGCCATCCAGAGGAAAAGGAAGACGGTAAAGGAGAGGATGAAGGCCCAACTCCCGCCGAAGCGGGCTACGCGGTCGGAGAGCCGTTCTCCAAAGGTCAGCGCGCGGTCGAACTGGAGGTTGGTGTCGGTCGCGACGAATTCCTGCTGCTGGAGCCTTTCGACGACCACCTTTTCGAGGGCGGTGAGCTCCCCCCGCTCCTCGGAGATCAGAGCGCCCACGTAGCGGGCGCGGTAGCGGTTCAGGTCGTCCAGGCAGACCGTGTCTCCCGGCGCGCCCCACTCCGGATGCTCCTGGCGGATCAGGTCGGCGACGCCACCCCGGACCAGCTCCGCTGGCACGAGTTGCGAGGCCGGCTTGGGATGATGGCAGAGCGTGCAGACGGGCCGCACCGTCTCCTTCGCTTTCACCTCAGAACCAGCCCTTCTTCTTGAAGTAGACGACCATGAGCCCGCCCATCGTCGCCATGAGAAGCAGCACGGCGGGATAGCCGTAATACCAGTCGAGCTCCGGCATGTTCCACGGGCTCGTTTCGTGGTGGAAGTTCATGCCGTAGACACCGGCGATGAAGTTCAACGGGATGAAGATGGTCGAGATGATCGTGAGCACCTTCATGACCTCGTTCAGCCGGTTGCTGGTGCTCGACAGGTAGACTTCGAGCATGCTGGAGGAGAGGTCGCGGAAGGTTTCGATCATGTCGATCACCTGGACGGTGTGATCGTAACAGTCGCGCAGGAACACCTGGGTCTCGGGGCGGATGACGTCGGACTCCTCGCGCTGCATGGCATTGATCACGTCGCGCTCCGGCCAGGCCGCGCGGCGGAGCAGAAGGAGCTCCCGCTTGATCTTGTAGACCTCCTGGATGGTCTGCGGCGAGGGGCGCAGCGTCACCTCGGTCTCGAGCTCTTCGATCCGCTCGCCGTAGCGTTCGAGGACGGGGAAGAACTCGTCGACCAGCGCGTCGATCAGGGCGTAGGTGAGATAGTCCGGCCCCATCTTGCGGATCTGGCCCTTGCCTTTGCGGATGCGCTCGCGCACGGCCTCGAAGGAGTCGCCGGGCACCTCCTGGAAGGTGATGACGAAGTTGCCGGCGAGAAAGAAGCTGATCTGCTCGGTTTCGAGCTCGCCGTTTTTGACGAGGAACGACCGCATCACGAGGAAGTGATAGCTGCCGTAGTCCTCGAGCTTGGGCCGCTGCCCGCAGTTCAGCACGTCTTCGAGGGCCAGCGGGTGGAGGTTGAACATCTTGCCGATCTTCTCGACGACCCCCACGTCGCTCAGGCCTTCGACGTTGATCCAGGTGACGGAGGGGGTCTCGCAGAACTGCTCGAGCTCCTCGATCCGGTCGATCTTCTTCTCGACGAGCTTTTCGGGCGAGTAGTCCATCACGGTGACGTGGACCGGTCCGGCTCCGGCGGTCTCAGGGGGACGCAGCGTCCCCGGCGCCGTACCCGGCTTGTGGTGCCGCTTCCCGAGCTTCATCTTTCTGCCGCGGGTGGCCATGGCTTCTCCTTGCCCGCCCGGGTGGGGGGCGTTTCAGAGAGATTATCGCTCAGGGAGATGACGGGAAGATTAACGGCACTCCCCGCCCGTCACCGAGGCCAGCGCCGCACAGGCGTCCACCTGGCTCACGGTGTGGGGGTTTCCCGTGCCGGCGATGGGGTGGGCGGTCTTGCGGATGAGGCCGGCCAGGCGGTCGGGGGTGAGCCTGGGGTCTTTTTCGAGGAGGAGGGCGGCGACGCCGGCGACCTGGGCGGCGGCCATGGAGCTGCCGGAGAAGAAGTCGTAGGAGCCGCGGGGGACGGTGGTCAGGACGTCCACGGCCGGCGCGGCGAGCGCGGCCGTGGGCTTGCCGCCGGGCGGCGTTTGAATCCCCCCCTTCAAGTCGTCGCTTCCGAGGACGCCCAGCACCCCGTCGAGGCTCGCGGGGAAGCTGTGGCGCTCGTCTCCGCCGTCCGCGGCCACGACGATGATGCCCCGGGAGAGGGCAGTTCCCAGGAGCCGGGCGAGCAGCGGGTCTTTGGGCCCGGCGAGGCTCATGTTGAGCACCTGGGCCTTCTGCACGATCGCGAAGTCGAGCGCCTTGGCCAGGGTGTAGCTGTTGCACACCGCCTCGCGCGCGCCGGGCGGCTGCTGCCAGCAGGCTTTGAGGGCCCAGATCTCGGCCTCCGGCGCCACCCCCACGATGCCGATCTCGTTGCCGGCCGAGGCGGCGATCAGGCCGGCCACGGCCGTGC
Organism: Thermoanaerobaculia bacterium; assembly: GCA_035278895.1. Lineage (GTDB taxonomy): Bacteria > Acidobacteriota > Thermoanaerobaculia > Multivoradales > UBA5704 > DATARR01. The sequence continues at coordinate 5,697 of DATEIO010000562.1, forward strand.
CGTGGACGTCCGTCGTGAAGGTCTGCTCCCCGCGGTCCACGAAGTTGCGGGCCACGGCGATCCGGCCACGCAGGTCCGGATGATCCAGGTCCACCCCGGTGTCGACCACGGCGACGCGCACTCCCTTGCCCGTGGCCCAGCGGTGCGCCTGCTCGAGGCGGAGGGTCTGGGCGCCGTGCTGGAGCTTGGCGTAGGGATCGGCCTCTCCCGCCTGCGTGGTGTAGGTCTCGATCGGCTGGGCGGAGCCCACTCTGGGGTCGGAGGCGAGGCGGGGGAGGACATCCTGGGCGCTGCGCCCGCGGGGGACCTCGAAGACCACGCACTGCTCGCCCAGCGACCCGAGGGTCCAGGAGTAGATGGTGCGCAGGCCGTACATCTGCTCCAGCTCCCGGGTGGCCCGGGTCCACACGAACGGTGGAGCCGGCGCGAGCATCACCATGACCTGCTCGCTCTCGCTTGACGTGTTGGGAGCGACGCCCTCGGGACCCGACGCGGCGCGCGGGTAGCCCGAGCAGGCGGAGAGGAGCACCAGAGCAGCCAGGAGAGCCCCGGCCGCGGACCGGAATCGCGTCAAGGACCGTTCCCTCCGACTGCCTTCGGCACCGGCTCGGCGAAGCGCACCTGGGGCTGGGAGCGCAGGTGGGCGAGGAGAGCGCCCGGGGTTTCGCCTTCGGTGGGGATCTCGACCGTGTAGGTGCCGAAGGCCGAGGGGCCGGCCACGATCTCGCCGTGGACGCGCAGGAGGATCTCGCGGATCTCCTTTTCGGTCGCGGTCTCCGCAAAGAGCACCCGCACCCGGGCCGCGTTGCCGCGCGAGGCCTCGGGCGTTGAAAGGGTACGGTAGAGCGGCAGGGTCTCGGGCTGGCGCTGCTGCCAGAGCAGGAGGCCGACGAGGAGGGCGGTGACGGCAATCTGGAACGCGAGGAGGGCCCGCATGGGGCTCGTGGGAACGAGGAGCGCTTTCAGGGAGGCGAGGAACGGGCGGCGGCCGCGGCCCTGGCCGGACTCGAGCTCGTCGACCCGGGTCAACAGGCGGGCGAGCTGTACCGGGTGGGGCGACGGCGCGATCTCGCCGGCTTCGGTGAGGGCCTCGCGCGTGGCCCGGCAGAGGGCGACCTCTTCCCGGCACCGGGAACAGGCGGCGAGATGATCCTCGACCGCCCGCCGCTCTTCGCCGGGCAGGGTGCCGTTCGCGTACCAGGGGAGCAGGTCCCACATCCTCTGGTGGGTCCGCTCGCCGCGATCCTCGGGTCTCCGCATGGGTCTTCCTCTCTCTAGCCCGCGTGGCTCGAAATGCCGAAACCGGGCAACAGCTCCTTCAAACGCCTCCGGGCATGAAACATCCGGGTCTTCACGGTGTTCACCGGGCAGCCGACGATCTCCGAGATCTCCTGGTAGGAGCGGCCATAGAAGTAGGTCAGCTCCACCACGGCCCGCTGCTCGGGCGACAGCTCGTGAAGGGCGCGCCCGAGCACGCCCGCGAGCTCCCGGCGGGCGAGCAGGCTCTCCGGCTCGTCGCCGTCCACGGGCTCGGGGGCCGCCGGCTCGTCGCCGCCGGTCTCCGCCAGGGCCGGCCGCCGTGCCAGGGCCTTCAGGGCCTTGTGGTACGCGATCCCGAAGATCCAGGTCGACGGCCGCGACCGGCCGTCGAAGCTCGGGGCGCTGCTCCAGATGGCGAGCATCACGTCGTTCAGCACCTCTTCGACCAGGTCCGCCCGCCGCATCACCTTGAAGAGGTAAGCGAACAAACGCCGGTAATAGAGGTGATAGAGGGCCTCGAAGGCCTTCTTGTCCTTGGCCGCCACGCGCCGAAGGAGGGAGAGCTCGTCGTCTGCAGCCATCGCCGGTCAGTATGTCCTGGAACGGGGTCCGGAGGTTCAATTGAAACGGAAGAACCTTTTCCTAGAAGGCCGGGACAAACGGTATCGTGAGGCGCCCGAACCCCCTTTTGAGGAGATTTTTTTGATGCGACAGCGCCGTACCCTGATCCTGACCTTTCTCGCTCTGACCGCTCTCGCCTCGGCCGCTGGGGCCGCCACCCACAACGTCACCGTGGGGCCGGGAACCTCCTTCTCTCCCGAGACCTTGACGATCCAGGTGGGAGACACCGTGACCTGGACCAACGCCGGCGGTGGATTCCACGACGCCGTGGCGGACAACGGGACCTTTTCGAGCGGACCGCCGTCAAGCGCGGCCTGGACCTTCTCCCGCACGTTCAACAGCGCGGGCACGATCGGCTACCACTGCACGATCCACGGCGGTCCCGGCGGCGTGGGGATGGCCGGCACGATCATCGTCCAGGGAAACGGAGGCGGGGAGGAGCGAGGCTCGCTCCGGTTCAGCCAGGCGACCTACTCGGTAACCGAGGGCAACACGGCCACGATCACGGTCCAGCGGGTGGGCGGGGACGACGGGGCGGTCTCGGTCAACTACAGCGCGGCGGCCGGCAGCGCCTCGGCGGCCGATTTCACCCCGAAGAGCGGCACGCTCAACTGGGCGGACAACGACGACAACCCCAAAACCTTCACCGTCGCCACGACCAACGACTCGGCGAGCGAGTCGAACGAGACGATCCAGCTCACGCTCTCGGCACCCGGCGGCGGGGCCTCTCTGGGCTCGCCCGTCGCGGCGACCCTGACCATTCAGGACAATGACGGCAACCCCGGTGCGACCCCGGCGGCGCCCACGAACCTCCAGGGCATGGCCCATGGCACGACCGAGATCATGCTCACCTGGACGGATGCCTCGAACAACGAGACCGGGTTCGTGATCGAGGCGCGGCAGGTCGGCGGCACCTTCGAGACGGTGGACACGGTGGGCCCCAACGCGACGACCGCCACGATCTCGGGGCTGGAGCCCGAGACCTTCTATCTCTTCCGCGTCCGCGCCCAGGGGAGCGGCGGCACAGTTTCCAGCCCGTCCGGCCAGATCGGGCTCGCGACCCTGGGAGAGATCGCGGCCTGCGTGGCCGGTCCCGAGACCCTGTGCCTGAACGGCGGCCGCTTCAAGGCCGAGCTGGTCTGGCGGACGGGCGAGGGCACGGGCACGGGCAAGGCCGTGCCGATCGCCTCAGCGCCCGACTCGGGGCTGTTCTACTTCTTCAGCGCGAACAACCTCGAGATGCTGATCAAGGTGCTGAACGCCTGCGGCGTCAACAACCGCTACTGGGTCTTCTTCGCGGCCACCACGAACGTCGAGTTCGCCGTGGTCGTCACCGACACCCAGACCGGGCGGGTCGCCTCGTACTTCAACCCGCTGAGCACGCCGGCCCCGCCGGTGCAGGACACCAATAGTGCGTTCCAGTGCCCGTAGAGCCGCGGGCCTCGCTCTCCTCTTCCTCTCCGGTTGCGGCACGGTGAAATCTCCCACCGAGCCGCCGCCGGAGGGGGCGGAGGGCCCGGCCCTCGCCTTTTCGCAGATCCAGGCCGAGATCTTCACCCCGAACTGCGCCAAGGCCGGCTGCCACGACGCGGCCTCCGCCTCGTCCGGGCTGGTGCTCGCGGCCGGCCAGAGCTACGGAAACCTCGTGGGCCGCCCCGCAACCCAGAACGGCGGCCTCGCCCGGGTCGAGCCCGGAAATCCGGAGGCGAGCTATCTCCTCCGCAAGCTCCGGGGAGACCCGAGCATCACCGGAGGGCGGATGCCGCTGGACGGCCCGCCCTACCTGACGACCGAGCAGATCGAAGGAATTGCGGCCTGGGTGCGCGCGGGAGCGCCGAATGACTGAGGAGGGGGCGATGGACGAACATAGACGGCAGCACGGACGAAAGCACGGACAGAGGCGCTTTATGTTCTGGGCGTCCTTGGTGTCTTTGGTGTCCTTGGTGTCCTTTCAGTCCCTGGCAGCCCAGGAGCCCACCCCGCGCGAGGCCCTGGGCACCCGCCTCATCAACGGCGCCACGCCCTACCCGGTGGCGCCTCGCAAGGTCGAGGTGCTGTTCACCCACCGCTTCCACCTGCCGGTCAACGAAGGCACCTCGCACGACCTCTGGGGACTGGACAGCGGCGCGGACACCGGGATCGGCCTGGCTGTGGGATTGACGCCGCGCCTCGATCTCTCGGTCTACCGGGCGTCTTTCCAGGAGGACTTCGAGATCGCGGGGAAGGTCCTCGTCTTGGAGCAGGGCGGGCGGGTTCCGGTGACGGCCGCTTTGCGGGCCGGGGCCGATCTGCTGCGCCGGGAGGGGGTTCCGGATTCCAACCGGCCCTTCGCCCAGCTTCTCCTGTCGCGGCGCCTGACCCCCGGGGTGAGCGTGCTCCTCTCGCCCTCCTGGGTGGCGGACACGCCGCTTCTCGAAAACGCGTGGAACGTCCCCGTGGGGATCACCTTCGCGCTCCCCCGGGGCCAGCTCCTGGAGATCGAGGTGGTGCCCGAGAATGGCGACCTCGACTCGAGCGAGACCGCGTGGCACGTGGCCCTCTCGAAGGCGGTGGGAGGGCACATCTTCGAGATCGTGCTTGGAAGCTCGCGGGCCACGACCGTGGACCAGATGCTCGGGGGAGACTCGGCCGCGCGCTTCGATTCGGGGGACGTCCGCCTGGGTTTCAATATCGTCCGCGATTTCGGTTTCTGATTTCCGGCCGCCGGGCACACGTTTCGCAACCCTCTGGCAGGGTTATGGAGACGCGGCCTCTTCGAGTTCTGTCCTACAACATCCATGGCCGGGCGCACCGGTTCGACCGCCGGTACCTGGACCGCATCGCCCGGGTGATCGAAGAGGCGCAGCCGGACGCGATCGGCCTTCAGGAGGTCTACCGCGGCAGCCGGCACGCCCGGTTCGAGGACCAGGCCGGCGCCATCGCCTCCCGGCTCGGGATGAGCGCCTGGTTCGGCCCCAGCTTCGAGATCGAAGGGGGGCACTTCGGCAACGCCGTGCTTACGACCGGCGAGGTGCGCGTGGGCGAGGTGATGCGGCTCCCCGGAGCGGGCGAGCCGCGCACACTGCTGCATTCCCGGATCGCCTTCCCCGAAGACGAGATCGACTTCTATGTGACCCACCTCGCCGCCTGGGGGCGGTGGAGCCGGGCGGCACGGAGTGTGCAGATCACGGGGCTGCTGGAGAGGCTCAAGCAGTCGAACGGGCCCTTTGTCCTCGTCGGGGACTTGAACGCGCCTCCGGAGGCTCCCGAGATCGGGACCCTCCTGGCGACCGAGATGTTCCGGGTGTGCGGGGAAGACATGGCCTGCACCCACCGGTTCATGCGGCAACGGATCGACTACGTTTTCGCCGATCCCGGCTGGACCACCCGGTCGTCCACGGTGCTCCGGACCGGCCCCTCCGACCACTGGCCCGTGCTCGTCGAGCTCGAGCGGACCACCCAATAGCTGACGCCGGGACGGCCCGGCGGGAGGTCAGTATGGGTCTTCCTTGGAAGAAGAACGCCGAAAAACCATCCTCGCGCCGGCCGGGCAAGCCGCGCCGCGTGATCGAAGTCCCCTTCTGGGGAGCCGTGTTCTACACCGCGCTCCTGATCGTCCTCATCCTCCTTCTCTGGTCCACCCGGCGGGAGCGGGAGTCGCACGTGCGGGTTCCGGACCTCAAAAACTTCGAGCAGGCCCTGCCGTCCATCGCGGGGCTGACCGGCTCGCCCATCCTGTCCGGTAACAGCGTCCGGATCCTCCAGAACGGCGACGGGTTCTTCCCCGCGCTCTTCGAGGACATCGCGCAGGCCAAAGAGAGCATCCACCTCGAAACCTACGTCTGGTGGGAAGGCGAGATCTGCGAGCAACTCGCCCGCGCCCTGGCCGACAAGGCGCGGCAGGGGGTCGAGGTCCGCCTCACCCTGGACGCCACCGGCTCGACCAAGGGGGACAAGGATCTCTTCAAGGAGATCGCGGACGCGGGCGGCCAGGTCGCCTACTACCACCCGTTCAGCCTCCAGGACATCGGCCTGTTCAACAACCGCACGCACCGGAAGCTCGCCATCTTCGACGGCCGGGTCGCCTACGTCTTCGGCCACGGCATCGCCAAGGAGTGGACCGGCCACGCCCAGGACGAAGAGCACTGGCGCGACACCGGCGTGCGGCTCGAAGGCCCCATCGTCAACACCGTCCAGGCCGTGTTCGCCGAGAACTGGGTGGAGCAGACGGCCGAGGTGCTCGTGGGACAGAAGTATTTTCCAGCGCTCCCGGCCACCGGCAGCGTCCGCGCCCACATGACGGCGAGCTCGCCCCACGGCGGGGTGTCGCAACTGGAAATGCTTTACAAGCTGGCGATCGCCACCTCGCAGAAAGAGCTCCTCATCCAGAACCCGTACTTCATTCCGGACGGCGAGCTGGTCGGCCTCCTGAAGCGGGCCGTCAAGCGAGGAGTGAAGGTGCAGATCATGGTCCCCGGGCCAGTCACCGACAGCTCGGTCGTGCGCCACGCCGGGCACCGCCAATACGAGGAGCTGCTGGACAACGGAATCCGCATCTGCGAGTACCAGCCGACCCTCTCGCATCAGAAAGTGATGATCGTGGACGGCCTCTGGTCGCACGTGGGCTCGACCAACTTCGACGACCGCTCGTTGGACATTAACGACGAAGCGAGCGTGGGCCTGATCGACGAAGGCGTGGCCCGTGAGCTCCGGGAGGCTTTCGAAAACGACATGAAAGTGTGCAAGGGACTGGACGCTGCCGCCTGGAAGAAGCGCTCCCTCTGGCACAAGCTCATCGACCGCGGCTCGTATCTCTTGAACGAGCAGCTCTGACGAGGACCTGATGATCGAAATTCCCCTGTGGGTTTTCATCGGCCTGATCGCCCTCCTCGCCCTCCTCGGATTGATGTTGTGGACCCTTTTGCGGGAGCGGGACTTTCACGTCCGCGTGCCGGACCTGGACTGCTTCGAGCAGGCGCTCCCCTCGATTGCCGGCATGACCAAGGCCGTGATCCTGGACGGCAACAAGGCCGAGATCGTCCAGAACGGCGACGGGTTCTTCCCCGCGCTGTTCGATTCGATCGCCCGGGCCAAAGAATCGATCCATTTCGAAACCTACGTCTGGTGGACCGGCGGCATCTGCGACGAGGTCGCGGAAGCGCTGGCCAAGCGGGCCCGCGAAGGCGTCGAGGTGCGCGTCATGGTCGACGCCATGGGCGGCATGAAAATGAAGAAGCGCCTGCGCCAGTTGATGACGGACGCGGGCTGCAAGGTCGTCCGCTACCATCCCATCCGTCTCCTGGACATCGGCCAGCTCAACAAGCGCACACACCGCAAGGTCGCGGTCTTCGACGGCCGCGAAGCCTATATCGTCGGCCACGGCATTTCGCGCCTGTGGACGGGCAACGGCCAGGACAAGGAGCACTGGCGAGACACCGGGGTCCGCCTCCACGGCCCGGTCGTCAACGCCGTGCAGTCGGTCTTCGCCCAGCACTGGATCGAGGAGACGGGGGAGGTGCTGGTGGGAGAGAAGTATTTTCCCGCCCTGGAGTTCGAGGGGAATCTCAAGATGCACATCCTGTCCGGCGCGCCTCTGGGCGGCGTCTCGGACCTGGAGCTGATGTTCAAGATGTCGCTCGCCGCGGCCCAGAAAGAGATCGTGATCCAGAACCCTTATTTCATTCCGGACGAGGAGACGGTCCAACTGCTCAAAAGGGCGGTCAAGAGAGGCGTCGAGGTCAAGATCATGGTGCCCGGCAAGATCACGGACAGCCCCATCGTGAGCCACGCCGGCCACCGCCACTTCAGCGACATGCTCCACAGCGGCGTCCAAATCTTCTGTTTCGAAAGGACCCTGATCCACCAGAAGATCCTGATCATCGACCGCGTCTGGTCCCACGTCGGCTCGACCAACCTGGACGACCGCTCCTTCGACATCAACGAAGAGGCCGGCGTCGGCATCATCGACGAAGAGATCGCCCAGGAGCTCCTGGACGCCTTCGAGGACGACCTCAAGGACTGCACCGAGCTCAAGCCCGACACCTGGGACCGGGACTACGACTTCTGGCACCGGACCGTCGACCGGATGTGCTACCTGCTCTCCGGGCAGCTCTGAGGGGCTATGATTCCCAGATGCCCTTCATCCGCACCATCGCTCCCGGGGAGGCGACCGGTCTCCTGAAGCGCCTCTACGACGAGGCCATCGCGCGCGCCGGCAAGGTCTTCAACGTTCTCCGCATCCAGAGCCTCCGGCCGGAGGTGCTCGACGCGGGCGTTGCGCTCTACAAGGAGCTGATGTTCTCCCCCAAGAGCCCGCTCACCCGGGCCCAGCGGGAGATGATCGCGGTCGCCGTCTCCCGCGCCAACGACTGCCACTACTGAACCGTGGCCCACGCGGACGACCTCCGGGCCGAGGTCGCAGAAGAAGCGTTGGTTGATGCCGTGCAGAACGATTACCGGCGGGCTCCGCTCACTGAGGCGGACCGCCGCATGCTCGACTTCGCCGTGAAGCTCACCCGCGAGCCCCGCTCCATGACCCGGGAGGATGTCGAAGCCCTCCGCGCCGTGGGCTTCGACGACACGGCCATCCACGACGTCGTTCAGATCACCGGCTTTTTTGCCTATTACAACCGGCTGGCGGATGGGTTGGGGATCGAGCCGGAGACGTAGTCGTTACGGCCGGATCACCACTTTCAGCGCCTCCCGCCGCCGCATGCTCCGCAGAGCCTGCTCGAGCTCGGCGAGCGGCCGCTCCGCCGAGAGGAGCTCCCGGGGATGGAGCCTTCCGCTCGCCAAGAGGTCGAGCGCGCGCTGGAAGGTCGCGGGGCGGTGGTGGTAGGCGCTTTTGACCGTGATCTCCGAGTAGTGGAGGCGGTGGGTGTCGAGCGGGACGGTGGTGCCCGGGGGGCAGCCTCCGAAGAGCTGGACCAAGCCTCCCGGGCGGACGGAGGCGAGGGCGTCCTGCCAGGCGGCGGGGGAGCCGGTGGCCTCGATCGCGAGGTCGAAGCCGTCTCCGGAGCGGGAGAGCTTCGAGAGGCGGGGGGCCTCGCCGCCGTCGCGGCTTACCTGGACGGCTTCGTCGGCTCCGATGCGCAGGCCCGCTTCGAGGCGCGAGAGGTTGGGGTCGGCGAGGACGATGTGGTGGTCTCCGTAGCCGGGGAAATCGGACGGCGAATTGGCGAGGACGTCCACGAAGAGGAGGCCGATGGGGCCGCCGCCGTAGACCACGATCTCGGAGGTGCGCTCCAGGGCGGAGGTTTCGAGGCCGTGGAGAACGCAGGCGAGCGGCTCGGCGAGCGCCGCGATCTCGAAGGGGAGGTCCGCGGGGAGTGGATAGGTGCTCACCTCGGCGAAGCGCCGGGGGACGAGCAGATACTCCGAGAAGGCGCCGTTCAAATAGCGGAGGTCCGAGCAGAGGTTCTCCCTTCCCCGGGCGCACCACTCGCAGACGCCGCACGGGGCCGAGTTGGCCACCACGACGCGGTCTCCGACTTGGAAGCCGTTCGCGTCCTCCCCGGTGGCGGCCACGGTGCCCGCCATCTCGTGGCCGAAGGGGGTGGGGGCCTTGAGCATCCGCGGATGGCCGCCGCGGCGGAAGACCTTGACGTCCGTGCCGCAGGTGGTGGCGGCGCCGATCCGGACGAGAAGCTCTCCGGGGCCGGGCGCGGGCACGGGGACCTCCCGCAGCTCCAGCTTCTCGGGGCCGAGCAGATAGGCGGTCCACTGGCGGGCAGGGAGGCTCAGGGGCGTTCCTCGTCCGGAGTGAGCAGGACTTTCAGGGCCCGGCGCTCGCGGGAGAGGGCGACGGCCTCCTCGAGGCGCGAGAGCGGCAGGCGGTGGGTGACGAGAGGCGACGGGTCGAGGCGCCGGCCGACGAGGAGGCGGTAGACCTCGCGTTGGTCGGCGAGCCCGCTCGAATAGGTGGCGAGGAGCCGCCGCTCGGCCTTGAAGAAGGCGTTCAGATCGAAGGCGGCGCGCTCGCCGGCCGCGGCGTGAGCGAAGAGGACCACGGTGCCCCCGGGCCGGGAGAGCGCGAGAGCCTCTTCCAGGGGGCCTTCGCCCCCGACCGTGTCGAACACCACGTCTGCGCCCAGGCCCCGGGTCGCGGTCCGGAGCTTGTGGCGGATCTCGTCCCCTGGGGAGGCGGCCACGTCCGCACCCAGCCGGCGGGCGAGATCCAGGCGCTCGGGGAGAGGGTCGGAGACGGCGACCCGGAGCGTGGGGTGGACGGCTTTCAGGACGAGCAGGTGGAGAAGCCCCATGCTGCCGCCGCCCAGGATCGCGGCGCAGCCGGGCGAGGCGCCTGGAAGGGCGGTCTCCGGGAGGCGGGCGTGGCGGATTCCGCGCAGCACGCAGGCGGCCGGCTCCAGGAACACGGCGGTCTCGTCCGGCACGTGGGGCGGGATGCCGAAGGTGGCCCGGCGCACGGCGCGCTCGCGGACGAGGACCCACTCCGAGAAGCCGCCCGGCGCGAGGAGGTTTTCCCGGAAGGCGGGGCAGAGGGGCTCGCTTCCACGCAGGCAGAGATCGCACTCGCCACAGGAGACGTGGTGGGGGGCGACGACCCGGTCGCCCGGAGCGAATCCGATTACGCCTTCACCCAGGGTCTCGACCGTTCCGATCACCTCGTGGCCTAAAACGGCGCCGGCCGGCTCGGTGGCGTAGCGGAGCTTGAAGAGGTCGGTGCCGCAGAGCCCGGCGGCGCGCAGGCGCAGCAGCAGCTCGCCGGGGCCGGGCGTTGGCCGCGGACGGACCTCGATCCGCACCGCTCCGCCCTCAGCACAGGCAGCCACGCTCATGGACATCGAATCGGTCGTCACGTTCCTCATCTCGACAAGCGTGTCTCCCTTGGCGGGACATCCTACGATATATAATCGATATTCATGTCCCGCCGCCGTGCCGTTCGCCGCGCCCGCCGCGTCCAGGTCCATTTCTGGAAAAGGGGGGAGCCGACCTCCTACACGGGCTATACCACCAACATCTCGATGACCGGGATGTTCATCGCCACGAACAGCCCCGTGCCCCAGGGCTCGCGGATCCGGATCGAGGTGATCGATCAGGACCGCGGTTTCATGGTGGAGGGGGTGGTGGCGCACGCGCGGAAGATCCGCGGCGATCTGGCGCGGCTCAACCAGTCGGGCATGGGAGTGCGTTTCCTCTCCGTCGAGGAGCTGGTGCGCGAGCTGATCCCCGCGGCCTACGGACATTCGGAGGAGATCCCCAACAGCCCGCGGACGCCCGGGCCAACGCCGCCCGAGCCCCCGCAGGCCGCCGCTCCCCCTCCGCCCCAGGCTCCTCCGCCGGCGGCCCCGCCTCTCTCCCCCGAGGTGTTCCGTTCCCTGGCGTCTCCTTCCCCTGCGCAGGCGGCGCCCCCGCCGGGGCCTCCGATCGGGACGGGCGGCGGAACGTTCGCCATCCGCTTCGGAGGGCCGGAGGAGTTCCTGGAGGTCTTCCGGCGCGACATCCAGCAGGGAGGGCTCTTCGTGTCCACCCTGTTTCCGGCCCGGCTGCAGGAGTCGGTCCTGGTGGAGCTCCATCCGCCGCTGCCCGGCGGCGAGCCGGTCCTGCTCCGCGCCCGGGTCGTCCAGCGCTTCGAGCCGCACGCTGGAGAGGGCATCAACCTGTTGGCCGGGATGGGGCTGGAGCTGCTCGATCTCCCGGCGGTGATCCAGAAGCTCCAGCCGATCGTGGACCGCCTACGGTAGCCGGGTGGCTGCGGGCTCCGCCGGGGCGGGGGTCGCAGCAGGGGAGGGCTGGGGCACGATCTCCCGCGGCGCCATGGTGTCCGGATCGGGCGGCCACGGAATGAGGAGCCCCTGGCCGATGCCCTGGGCGACCCGGGTGCCGTAGAGCTTGTCGACGAGGTGCATGGCCACGTCGTAGCTCCGGGCTCCTCCCTGGGAGGTGAGGATCTTCCCCGCGTCCACGAAGCTGACGTTGATCCGGAGGTCCACCTTGGGGAACTGCTTCACCAGCCGGTCATAGTCCTCGGGAAAGGTCGTGGCCGGAACGCCGTCCAGGAGCCCGGCCTGGGCGAGGACGAAGGCGCCGTCGCAGAGCGACACCACGTGGCGTGCCTGGCCGCCCACCCGCCGCACCCAGTCGATGAGCGCCGCGTTCCGGAGGTCCGCGTCCATGCTCCCCCGGGCGCTCGGCACCACGAGGACGTCGAGCGGAGGCGTGTTCTGGAATCCGTAATTCGGGGTGATCCGGATCCCCTCGAACGTGGTCACCGGCTGGCCCGTGGGCGAGATCGTGACGACCTCCATGCCCGGGTTCGGCTTGGTGTGGAACTGTGTGTGCTGGAACACGTCGAAGGGCGCCATCAGCTCCGTGTTGTAGACGCCGTCCACGACGAGGAATCCCGCGCGGAGGGGACGGTCCTGGGGCAGGTCCGCCGCCGGCCCGGCCGGGAAAAAATCCGAGGTCTCAGGGGCGAGGTCGCTCGTGGGGCCGGCCGCGTCCGGTGGGGGAGCCGGGGTGGCCGGAGCCGGGGAGGGAGCCGTCGCCGGGGCCGGGGCCTCGGCCGTGTCTTCCGGCTCGGACGCGCGGCATCCTGCCAGCGACAACGCCAGGAGCGACGCGAGGATCAGCGCGAAGAGGGGGCGGAAGCGGTTCATGCGGGTCACGCCTAGCAAGAAGCCGGCCAGGAAGGCCCGGGAATAGGAAGGCGAGGAGGCTCCGTTGCCAGGATTCGACATGGCAGTACAATAGGCACGAATTCGAACAGGAGGTACGGAAATGCCTTATAGCGAGCTTCTGGTCCGGCCGATGCGCGAGGAGCTGACGAGCATCGGCGTGCAAGAGCTGAGGACCGCGGCCGACGTGGACGCCTTCATGAACGAGAAGAGCGGCACCGCGATGCTGGTCGTCAATTCCGTCTGCGGCTGCGCCGCGGGCATGGCGCGCCCGGGCGTCCGCCTGGCGCTCCAGGGGGACCGCCGGCCGGACCGCGTCGCCACCGTCTTCGCCGGTCAGGACCTCGAGGCCACGGCCAAGGCCCGGTCCTACATCCCCGACATCCCGCCGAGCAGCCCGTCCGTGGCGTTCTTCAAGGACGGCGAGCTCGTCTACTTCCTGCCCCGCCACCGGATCGAGGGGCGCGACGCTCACTCGGTGGCGAACGATCTGAAGCAGGTCTTCTCTGAGCACTGCGCGGTGCCGGCGAGCTAAATGGGCACCTTCCACCAGCACAAGAGCGAGCTCCACGGCATCACGGTCGTGGTGGATACCGTCGGTCCCGAGATCGTCATCGGCCGCTGCGACGACGAGGACGACCGGGGCATCATCCTGAACGACGCTGACGTGCACCGGGACGGCGAGGGCGGGCGCTCGAAGGAAGACTACGTCAAGCGCGCCGCCCAGTTCGGGATCTGGAAGAAGTACGACCGGCTGATGATCCCGCGCGAGAACGTCGCTTCGGTCCGCCGGCTGGGCGAGATCGCAGAAGCATGAACTGGATCTTCTGGGGCGCCCTGGGGGGAGCGGTTTCGGTGATCGCCGGAGCCTTCGGGGCGCACGCGCTCGCGGCCCGGCTGGGGCCCCGCGAGCTCGAGCTGTGGGAGACCGCGGCGCGGTATCTCATGTATGGGAGCCTGGCGATCGTCCTCGTGGGCCTCTACGGCCAGCCGGGCGCGCGGCGGATCGACGGGGCGGGGTGGTGCCTGCTTCTCGGGACCCTGATCTTCAGCGGCACGGTCTTCGCCCTCGCGCTGGGTGGGCCGCGGTGGCTCGGGGCCATCACGCCCATCGGCGGGACCCTGCTGATCGTGGGGTTCCTGCTCTTCGCCTGGGCGGCGTTGCGGGCCTAGGCCGGACCCGATACCATGGCGGCTCCACGGCCGGGCTTCCCGGCCCATCCATCCTTCTGAAGGAGCCGTCCTGCCATGTCGAACGCGATCTATCCCCTGGCCGTTCCGACGAACGAGCCGGTCCGCTCGTATGCTCCGGGATCCCCGGAAAAGAAGTCCCTGAAAACCCGCCTGGACGGGATGCTCGACGAGCAGCTCGACATCCCCATCATCATCGGGGGGAAAGAAATCCGGACCGGGGACACGGCCAAGGCCGTCTGCCCGCACGACCACAAGCACGTGCTCGCCACCTACCACCAGGCCGGGGCTGCGGAGGTCGAGGCGGCCGCGGCGGCGGCCAAGGCGGCGTGGAAGGACTGGTCCGAGACGAGCTGGGAGGAGCGGGCCGCGATCCTTCACCGCGCGGCCGACCTGCTCGCGGGGCCGTGGCGCGACACGCTGAACGCGGCCACCATGCTGAATCAGTCGAAGACCGCGTTCCAGGCCGAGATCGACTCCGCCTGCGAGATGATCGACTTCTGGCGCTTCAACCCCTACTTCATGCGCCACATCTATACGGACCAGCCGTGGTCCCAGCCCGGCATGTGGAACCGGGTGGACTACCGGCCGCTCGAAGGGTTCGTGTTCGCGGTATCGCCCTTCAACTTCACGGCGATCGGGGGCAACCTTCCCACCGCGCCGGCCCTGATGGGCAACACCGTGATCTGGAAGCCGGCCTCGACCTCGGTGCTGTCGAACTACTACACGATGAAGCTCCTCCAGGCCGCGGGGATGCCGGACGGCGTCATCAACTTCGTGCCGGGCAAGGCTTCCAAGGTAGGCGATCCGGCCCTCGCGCACCCCGACTTCGCCGGCATCCACTTCACGGGCTCGACGCCCGTGTTCCACTCCATGTGGAAGACGATCGGCGACAACATCGCGACCTACAAGACCTATCCCCGGATCGTGGGAGAGACGGGCGGCAAGAACTTCGTCTTCGCCCACCCGTCGGCGGAAGTCGACGCCTTTGTCGCGGCCATCATCCGCGGTGGCTACGAGTACCAGGGGCAGAAGTGCTCGGCGGGCTCGCGGGTCTACGTGCCGAGCTCGCTGTGGGACGCCTTCCGCGAGCGGCTGCTGGACGAGATGAAGACGATCCGCATGGGCGCGACCACGGACTTCCGGAACTTCGTGGCGGCCGTGATCGACGAGCCCTCCTTCGACCGCATCATGGGCTATATCAATCACGCGAAGGATTCGAGCGAGGCCGAGATCCTGGCCGGCGGCAACGGCGACAAGTCCGAGGGCTACTTCGTCGAGCCCACGGTCGTGCTCACCAAGGATCCTCGCTTCAAGCTGATGCGGGAGGAGATCTTCGGCCCGGTGGTCACGGTCTTCGTCTACGAGGACCTGGAGCTCGAGTCCACCCTGGAGCTGGTGGATACGACGAGCCCCTATGCGCTGACCGGCGCCATCTTTGCCGAGGACCGCAAGGCCGTGGACCATCTGTCGAAGGCGTTGCGGCACACGGCCGGGAACTTCTACATCAACGACAAGCCGACCGGCGCGGTCGTGGGGCAGCAGCCTTTCGGCGGCGCCCGGGCCTCCGGCACGAACGACAAGGCGGGCTCGATGACGAACCTGCTGCGCTGGACGTCTCTGCGGGCGATCAAGGAGACGTTCGTGCCGGTGAAGGACTACCGCTACCCGTTCCTGGGAGAGAAGTAAGAGAGGAAAGAAAACGCCGCGGTCCGGGCGGACCGCGGCGTTCGGAGCCTCTAGCGGTTCGTGCTGCCGGTGCCGCCCGTGCCGCTGCCCGACTCGCCGGTCCGGCTCGCGGTGGTGCTGGTGGTGCCGGTCGTGCTGCCGGTCGAGCCGGGGGTTCCGGTGCCGCCGGTCGAGCCCGCTGCCTGGCTGGAGCCGCCGGTGGTCGACCCGGAGGTGACGCCCGGGGTGCTCCCCGAGGTGGAGCCGCTGGTCCCGTAGGAGCCTTGCGAGCCGGTGCTGCCGCTCGCCTGGGAGCCGCGGTGCTGCTCGCCACGGTTCTCCTCGCGGTTTTCGGACGAGCCGCCGGTCAGCCAGCCGAGCAGGCCGCCGCGCTCGCCGCCCTCGACGCG
>DATEIO010000563.1:0-5554 GCA_035278895.1 Thermoanaerobaculia bacterium
GCCCGGCTGTAGTGCAGCTTCAAACCGTACGCCGCGAGCATCGCCGTCCCCCAGGACGTCCAGGGAAGATCCGCGAGCCGCCGGCCGTCTCCGTTCCCGCTCATCGCCGGAAGCCCCGGCCCATCGCCAGAAGCAGCGCGCGCCCGGTAGGCGTCAGCACGAGCAGCAGGAGGACGAGGGCCAAGAGCAGCGGCAGCTCCGGCTCGGGAACTCCCACGGCGAGGTCCGAGACGCCCTGCGGCAGAGGTAGAGGCTGATCGACTGTCTGCGCTCCGCCTTCCGTGTTCCGCACCACTTCATGGACCGCGACGAAAGAAGTATACGCGGTCAAGAGCTCGTACTTGAGCCCCAGCTCCGTCACCGCGAGGCGGGTCGCGTCGTCCTCTTCGACTTCGTGATCTGAAAGCCGCGCCACCCGCGCCCGCGCCCAGAGATAGCGGAGAGCCCGGTTGTCGGCCGAAGATTCCGCCTCGGACACGTGGAAGACCTTTTCATAGCTCCCTCGGCCGCTCAAACCGGTGACGCGAATCGTGCCGGAGGCCTTGCCGCGCCACTTGCCGAAGATCACCAGCGGACGGTCGGCAAAGAGGTCCGGGATCGACTGGGGCTCGACGTCGTACGCTCCGAAGCCTTCCAGGTCGACCGCGATGTCGGTGAGCGCCGGAGACCGTACGTACTCCTGGAATTTCTTCGCCACCGCCTTCGCCTCGTCGGAATCGGTCGCGACGAACGGCTCGCCCTGGCCCGCGCGCGCCATGCCTTCGATCAGGTAGCGGTTCACGGAGCTGCCGATGCCGAAGGCGAACAGGTTGGCCTGGTTCAAATTCTTCCGGATCCGCTCGAAGACGTCGGCTTCGGCGGACACGTAGCCGTCCGTGATCACGATCGTGGAACGCGAAATCCCCTCGTTGCCCGGGAGCGCGAGCGCCCGGTCCAGCGCCGCTCCGAGCTCCGTTTCACCGCCCCCTCGCTCCTGGTCGATCAACGCGATCACCTGGCGAACGTTTTCGGGATTGGCGGGGAGCGATTCCGGCGCGATCAGGCGTGAGGCTCCCGAGAACAGGATCACGTTGAAGCGGTCGGTCGGACGCAGGCCGCCGATCAGCTCTCGCATCAGCACCTTCGCCGTATCGAGCGGAAAGCCCTGCATGGAGCCGGACACGTCGAGCACGAAGATGTACTCCCGCGGCGGGATCTGCCCGGCCTCCACCCGCTCCGGCGGCTGCATCATCAGTAGGAAAAAGTTTTCTTCCTCGCCCGGATAGAGCAGCAAACCGGTTTCCACCTGCTTTCCCTGCAGACGGTAGCGCAGGATGTAGTCCCGGTTGCCGCCGTTCTCCTCCCTGGGGTCGAGCGTGACCCGCGCGGTGTTTTCGCTCACCCATTCCACGTTCGTCCGGTGGGAAGAACAGGCCACCTCCTCGAGCGGCATGCCGGCCGCCAGGCTCGTCACGATATCGAGCTTGTAGGAAGGCGCTTCTCCCTCGTGCAGGTAGGGGCTCTTCACCCAGCGGCTGCTCTCCTCGGGCGCTTCCTGGCTCGGATAGCGCGGACCGACCACGGTAGGGTAGACGAATTCATAGGTGCCGTCCGTGGGCACGAGGAGCTCGCTGTAATGAAGCTCCACGCGGATTTCGTCGCCTGGCATGACGTTCGCCACGCTCATGCTGAAGACATTGGGCCGCTCCTGTTCGAGAAGGGCCGCGCTTTTCCCGGCCTCGCGGGCCTCTTCGAACTCCTGCTTGGCCTGTTGCTTCTCCCGGATCTTCGCCCGGATGCGGTGCTCGCCGACCTGGAGCGTCATGCCGTGCACCGCGGCCCGGGTGGAGGCGGGGAACACGTACCGCGCATTGATGGGGCGCGTGCCGTCGTTCTTGTACACCTGGGTGACGATGACATCCGCGATCACACCCGCGATGCGGACGTCGGCCTTCGTCTCCTGAAGCGGCAGCCGGTCCACTTCCGGATCGCCGTTCTCCACAAAAAAGTAAGGCGAAAGCGTTTCCTCCAACCCCGGCTCCGGCTCCGCCTCGGCGATCGCTTCCGGGCGAAGCCCCAGGAACGCCAGCCCGAGAATCAGGAGCCCTGCTTTCCATAACCGTTTCATTTCTTCCTCCTTGGCAGGCGGGATCGCCTGGCCATGGAGGAAGCATGGGGTTCACACAAGGAGGCTGTATGAAGAGGAGATGAAATCGGGGAGAAGGGCGGCCCCGGGAGGGCCGCCCCTGGAACGGCCCTACCGCGTCTCCGCGAAATACTCGTGGCTGTCGGCGTTGTTGATCGCCTTTTTTGGATTGCTGCTCGCCAGCCGCTGGCAGGCGGAGGTGCCATAGGCGTAATCCGAGGTGCCGGCCACCACGTTGAAGTGGCTCATCTCGTGGACCAGCGTGCCCGCCGTCGAGTCGATGCCGGAAGCCGGAGCGTTCCAGAAAGCGTTGCAGAGGTGGATGTTGTAAGGCTGGTTCGTGTAGACGTAGGCGTACGCACTGTCCGTGCAATCACAATGGAAAGTGACCGCCTTGGTGGCGAAAGCGCTGTGGATGGCGGTGTAGTGCGTCTGCACCGTCGAATACCGGCTCGTGGTGTAGGCGCCGAACCAGGTCCGGTAGGCCGTGTCCGTCGGGCGCGAAGTGGCGGGGAGATTGTTGAGATAGTCGCGCGCCTTGAGTGAGATCGACTGCGCGTTGTTGAGCGCCGTGTTGAGCGTACTCTGGCGGGTGGTCGAGCAGCTCACGAAACCCGGGGTCAAGGCCTTCTCGCCGAAGCTCACCGACTGGAAGCTCTCGAGAAGCTGGCCGCGCTCGCTGCGCTCCGCAGCCACGTGCACGGTGTTGGACTCCACCTCGCCCCCGCGGGCCGCCGCGATCTGCGTGCCGACACCGGAGAGGGCGTTCGCGATGGACGCCCGGTACCGGATCGAATACTCGCCCGTGCGGCTCAGGTCGTAATAGGCCGACAGATCGATCTCGGCGGAAACCGAGCGGCCGGCCGGGATGCGGACGTAGTCCTCGGCCTGCGGCTTCGCCCACTTATAGAGGCGGCCGGTGTAGGCCACCGGCTTCCCATTCAACCGCACGTCGAAGACGTCGCCCTGGACCCCGCGCACCGCCGTCTGCCAGTAGGGGACATAGAGGTCCTCCGCCGCGCCGTTCGCGAGCGTCACGCGCACCACCGCGCCGTCCGTGTCCCCCAGGAAGCTCTTCTCCGTCTCGATCGTCGCCGAGAGTCCCTGCGGCGCCGCTCCCGCCGCCTGCGCCCCGAAGAGAGCCACCACCGCCGCCACCCACAGCCACTTCTTCACACCCGAAAGGTAAGTCATGAAAACACAACCTCCCTGAGCCCGCGGTCACCGCGTCATTGCGAAGAAAGGGACTCCTGTAGAGACGTAGTGCTCCGGGAGGGCGAATGGGAGACGGACCCAGGGGGGGCCTTCGGGGGAAATCTGTAGGGGGCGGCCCTGCGTGGCCGCCCCCTACAGATCAGAAATCAGGGCATCTTTCGGAGGAAGAGGAGGGACAGCCCCGCGCCTCCACCGGCCGTCATTGGAAAACGCAGCCCGGCTGCATTCCGCAGGCTAACTTGTCGAGCGACGAACACGGCTGCGCGTTGCCCGCACACGTGGACTGCCATCGACAACCCAGGGTGGTTTTGCAGGCCAAGCTGGGTTTTCCCAGACAGGTCGGGACGCCGGCGCACGATTTCGACCAACTCTGCCAGAAGCAGCCCGGAGTCGTGGCGCAGGTGGCCTGGGGCTTGCCGAAGCAGGTCTGGGTGGGCGTGCCAGTGCAGAGACCCGAGGCGATACAGCCGGAGCCGAGTCCACAGTTGAATTCGTTTCGCTGAACGCAGGGAAGGGCGGTGCCCTTGCAGGACGCTGTCGCGGTGGCTGCGGTGGGGCTCTTGGCCGGAGCCGGGGAGGTGGCGGCCGGAGCCGCCGAGGGGGCCGGCTGCCCACGGCGCACCACGGCGGCGCGGTTGGAGGCGGTGACGATCCGCTGCGACGTGACCGATTCAAAAGCGCCCGCCTCCGTACGATTCGTCGTACGGCCGTTGGCGTGGACGACGGCCGTGTACTGCTCCTGGCCGGTCAGGCGGTCTGACAGGTTGATGTGATGTTTCAACGAGCGCCGGATCTGCCCGCTTCCTCCCTGGTTGTGCTCGAACGGGGTCTGGCCGTCCTCGAGCCACTTGACCCGCAACTCCATCCGGTAGGAGATGAGGGCGACGCGGTCGCCTCCCTCTTCGATCACCCGGTCCAGCGTACAGGTCATTTTTCCGTCAACGGAGAGCGCATCGGAGTTGCCCGTGAGATTCGCCAGGGTGGGACCTTCGATCGTCCAACTCTCACCGATCGCGACCGGCCGCTTCGGATAGATCTCGTTCTCGTCGACGAACAGTGCGCGCAGTCGCTTCTTCTGCTCTTCGTTCGGCTCGCGGCCCAAAAGCGTCTTCTGCCAGCCGTCGTCGCGGCGTTCCAGGAGAACCGTCTCGCCGGTCATCGGGCCGTCCTCCAGGTGCTTTTCCGCCGGAAAGCCCTCCGGCTCCACGGAGCTCTGCCACCAGCTCTCCGGCACGGTATACCGGGCCATCTTGAGCTCCCGGCCCTCGGTCTGGAGGGCCTCCAACTCGATGACCGAGACGCTCTCATAGGAAGACCGGGCACGGCTCGCCTGGCCGTTTTGCTCGATGGTGAAAGTCCCCTGTGGCCTTTTCCATTCGGATCGGGTTTGAACGATCGTCCCCTGCGCGGGCGCGGGCCCCCGCAGGTCATAGGTCTGTGCCTCGGCGCCTCCCGCCAGGGCAGCCAACAGAAGCACGGCCAGGGTGTTTCGATTCTGGAATCTCATGGGCTCCTCTCCCTCCTCGGAATACGAGGCCCGCCACTCCCCGGGTTGGATCCGGTCCCTGGAAAGAGGGGCAGAGCCGGCGTGGCGGAAAGCCGGAACAAGGACACCCAGGATTCGCAGGACACCAGAGACTTCAAGGATACCAGAGAGCACACACACTTGGACTGCTTGCCGTCCTTGGGGTGGGACGTCTTTTGAAAAAGCTTCTCTTGTCGGCATCAACAAAATTGTTCGGGGCGGCGCAGTTCTTTTAAGTAGCGCCAGAGAGGCGTTCGATCCTAGTGCTCAGGTCCTTGCCAAGGAGCTCAGAGATGGCGGCTCACCCCCGGCTGAGCTCCACAGGACGGCGGATTCTTCCCGGATGTCCTTTTCTAAGTGCTGAAATTGACTCTTCTCTTGAATGCGCATAGAGTTACTACTCCAGGTTCTGATTTTGACAGTACACAAGGAGCCTCCGCAATGAAGACCTTCGGACCCGCCTTGATGTCAACCCTGTTCCTGTTGAGCATCGCGACCCTGCAGCCGGCCGTCGCCCAGACCGCCGGGTCGTCGGCCAGTGGCTCCTACCGGTTCACGCTGGAGGACGGCCTGGTCCGGTCCCTGGAGTTCGACGCCAGCACGGACGAGAGGGGGACGACGGCCGGCAAGATGACGTTCACTGACGAGTCCAGGATTCCAGATGCCGAGGACCCGGAAGACCCACGGGC
>DATEIO010000564.1:0-3361 GCA_035278895.1 Thermoanaerobaculia bacterium
GACCGCCCGCCGGTCCTCCCCGCTGTCCCGCAGACCCAGGAACGCCAGCAGCGCCTCGTACCCAAGACGGGCGATCGCCACCCGCTTCAAGTCGACCAGGGCGATCTGGGCGGGGGAGAGGTCCGCGGCCACCACGTGGGCGCCGGAGGCGAGGAGGGCGAAGGCGTTGTCCCCGGCCGATGCGATCGAGAGGAGCCGCTTCTCCGGAGCGGGCCGGAGCGCAGAGACGAGCACCTCCGCGTCCTCCCACACGTTCGCGTAGCGGATCAGGTCGAAGCGGGCGCGGTCTTCGATCCGGTCAGTTGCCGTCGCTTCCTCCGGGGCAGGCATGGGTGGGAGGGACTCTAGCACGGCCCCACCGCGTTCTCCTGTTGGCGCGTTTGAAGGAAAACGAGAAGCATGATTCATGACACAAGAGTGACGTAATGTGGTATGTAATGTGGGTCCCCTAAGGTTACCGGGTCCGAGAGCGTAGGGTGGCCGAGGAGTGAGACGGACGAACCCATGGCTCGTGAGAGCTGATGTTCTTCTTCTGGAGGAGGAGAGAAATGCCGACTGAAAAGCAGATCGCAGAGGTTCTCGACAAGATCGCCGCCGACATGTCCGGCTTCATTGCCGCCTCCGTCGTCGACATGGAATCCGGCCTCACCCTGGGGACCAAGAGCTACCGTTCCGATTTCGACCTGAGCATCGCGAGCGCCTACAACAGCGAGCTCGTGAAGCAGAAGATGAAGATCGTCCGGGCCCTGAACTTGAAGTCCGCCCTGGAGGACATGCTGCTCACGCTCACCGACCAGATCCACATGATCAAGATCGTGTCGCCCAACGTGTTCCTCTACCTGGCGGCGGATCGCGACAGCACCAATCTGGCGATCATGAGATCCGCGGTGGCCCGGCAGATCGCCGCCCTGCAGTAGACGGCTTGGGGAGAGCCGGCCGAGCGCCGCGCGCGGAGCCGGCAGGGAATGGAATTTTCTCCTGGAGGTGATCGGGGTGGCTTTCCTTGAAACCGTCCGCCGGCGCGTTCGTGGCCATCTGCAGAACGTGGCCCCGGCGGCGTTCGTTCAGATGATCGCCAGCGAGCGGGAGACCTGCGCTCTCGTGGTGCGCGAGGACGGCCGGGAGGGTACGCTGTTCTTCGTCTCCGGGGAGCTCTGGGATGCGCAGCTGGGCGACTGGGCCGGAGAGGCGGCGGCGGTCCGCATCCTGAGCTGGGACCTGGCCGACGTGGAGACGCGAAACCTCGCCGAGACGCCGGACCGGTCCATCGAGGCGCCGCTCACCTTCATCCTCCTCGAATCCATGCGGCAGCGCGACGAGGGCGCGTGGGAAGACGGCCCGCAGCCGCCTGCGGTTCCCGTTCCGTTGCTCGCCGGTTTCTTTCAGGAGCTCGACGGCGCGAGCGGTGCCTTCCTGATCGATTTTTCTTCCGGCCGGGCCCTCGAAGAGCACCTTGCGGACTCGCCGGGATTCGAGCCCGCCGAGGCGGTCCGCGCCTGCTACGAGCTGGCGCGTGCGGATCTCGCGCTCATCGGCTCTCCCGTCCAGACGGCCCGTCTCGAAGAGATCGTGCTCACCTGGGGCGACCGGCTGACCGTGCTGCGCTTCCTCGGCACCGACCTGCTGCTCGCGGTGATCGCCGACCCGGGGCGGAGCAGCCTGCCGGCCATCCATGCGGCCCTGCGCAGGCTCGCGCCGCTTCCTCCTCAGGGCCTTTCGCCGTGGCAAGAATGACCTCGGGGGGGGACGCGGTCGTCGTCCGGCTGGTGTACGACGGTCCGCCCCGGTCGGGGAAGACCACGAGCGTGGGCTCGCTCGCGAAAGGCCTCGGCCGCTCCTTTTTCAGTGCCGGCGAAGAGCAGGGCCGCACCCTCTACTTCGACTGGCTGGAGTACCAGGGCGGCAGCTTCGACGGGCTCCCCATCCGGTGCCAGGTCGTGAGCGTGCCGGGCCAGAAGGAGCGCGCGGCGCGCCGCCGGGCGCTGCTCTCCGAGGCAGACGCCGTCGTGTTCGTGGTGAACGGCGCGCCTGAGCACCTGCCGGAATCGGTGGAGCACCTGCGGGCCCTGAGGACGTTTCTCGAGGCACGCCCGTCGCCCCGTCCCGGCATCGTCGTGCAGGCGAATCATCGCGACCATCCCGATGCACTGTCTCTCGCCCGGCTGCGGGAGGCTCTCGGCACCGACGGCCTCGCCCTGGTCGAATCCGTGGCCACCGAAAACCAGGGGATCCGGGATGCCTTCGTGCTCGCGGTGCGCCTGGCGTTGGACCGGGTGCGGGAGCTGATCCGCGAAGGGAGCCTCGAATCCGGACCCGGGGAGACCGACGCTCCCGCCGCCCTGCTGGCCCGGCTCCAGGACCTCGAAGGCGAGAGCCCGCGCGAGCCGGCCCCGTCCTCGCCGCCGGCCTCGGGGGTGCCCCGGCTGCCGGACAGCGGGGCGCTCACCGGCCACGTGTGGCCGCCGGTCGACGGCCGGATGGTCCTCCACGCGGCCGCGTCTCCGTCCGCCGTGCCGCGCCTCGCCCGCGATGGCTCCTGGCGCTGCCGGGCGGGCGGCTGGCACTTCCACTCGGCGCCGCGGCACGAGCTTGAGCGCCTCGACGGGGCCCGGCAGGAGCTGCTGAGCTGGGCTCAGCAATACTCTCCTCGAGCTCACCGCCTGTCGCCGCAACGTTGCATCGCCCTGGCGGAGACGGGCTGGGGGACGTGGCGTCTCTGGCAGGTCGTCCAGTCCCGGGAGTCCCTGAGGCACCGGTTGCGCAGCGCCCTTCGGGCTCCGTCCCCCGTGGAGAGAGAGGCGCTGCTGCGCTCCTGCGTCGAGCTCCTCCTGGAAGCCCAACAGGCCTTCCAGGCGGAGCCGCCGCTCCCCTGGAGCCTGGACCTGATCGGCGAATCCGAGGGCCGGCCGGTCTACATCGGCCTGCTGCCGCCCGTGGGTTGGAGCGCCGGTCCCGCAAGCCTTCCGCAAGACGCGGATCGGGTCTGGCGAGAGATCCGGCCGTTGATCGACGAAGCCCGGAGCCAGGCATCGTGGACAGGGCCGGACCTCTCGGAGAGCGTCGAGGCGCTCTGGCGGCGATCCTAGGGGTGAATGCCCAGGGTAAAGACCTCCCACGGACCGGCCGAGGTCCGGTTGCAGTTGACCATGCCGCCACCTCCGCCTTCGGCCGCGCAGTACTGGCCGAAGAACGCCTGGAGAGTGACCTGGTCTCCGCTCTGCAAGGTCCCCCCGCCGCTCACCTTGGTGATTGTGAAGGTTTCATAGGAGCCGCCCCACTGGGAGGTGGCGAGCAGCGCTCCGCCGCCGCCGTAGGCCGCGGTGAGGTTCCAGGGCTGGCCATAGACGTTGATCCAGACCTG
>DATEIO010000565.1:0-2941 GCA_035278895.1 Thermoanaerobaculia bacterium
CGGCCGCCAGGGGTTTCAGGGTGACGGCGCCGGTGAAATAACTGGGATCGCCGGGTTTGCCTTCCAGTTTCTGGGGATCGAGAACGTTCATGAGCCTATTGTGCACGTTCGACCGGGCCTGCGGAGCGTTCATCCTGTGTCGCGGAACGCTCATCCTCTCCTGCGGCGCGTTCATCCTCTCTCGCGGAGCGTTCATCCCCTCCTTGGGAACGTTCATCCTCTCCCGCGGAACGTTCATCCTCCCTCGCGGAGCGCTCATCCTCCTTGGGGGAACGTTCATCCTCTCTCGTGGAACGTTCCGTGGAGGAGGATGAACGTTCCGCGACCGCCGGGTTACACTCCCCGCTCCCATGAATCCCCTCCTCCGCCTTCGCGACCGCATTCGCTCCAAGGGACCGATCCCTTTTGCGGTCTTCATGGAGGAGGCGCTCTATGGGGAAGACGGGTACTACTCCCGGGAGGCGGTGCCGATCGGGGAGGAGGGGGACTACGTGACGGGCTCTTCGCTGTCCCCCCTGTTCGGGCGGGTGACGGCGCGGCTCCTGTCGAGACTGGACGAGGCGCTCGGGAGGAGGGCGGAGCTGTTCGAGGCGGGATATGGGATGGGGACGCACCTGGCGAGCGTGGTCTCGTCCCCTATCTATAAGGAAGGGGGGCCGCGGCGGGTGCGGGCGTGGGACCGGGTGGAGCGGGCGGTGCCGGAGGGCGTGGAGAGGGTTGCGGAGCTGGCGGAGGTGGGGACGGTCGACGGGCTGATCTTCTCCTACGAGCTGTTCGACGCGCTGCCGGTCCACCGGCTGACCGGCCGGGCGGACGGCTCGGTGGGGGAGCTCCGGGTGGATCTCGAGGGGGATGGTTTCGTGTGGCGGGAGGGCGAGGTGTCCGATCCGGCCCTTTTGGGGCTTCTCGGCGGCGCGGGCCTGGAGCCCGGGCAGGTGGCGGATCTCGCGCCCGGGTGGGGGCCGCTCTACCGGCAGATCGCCGGACGGCTCGGGCGGGGGCTCGTGGTGACGTGCGACTACGGCTTCGAGCGCGAGCGGCTCCTGGACGTCCGGGTGCGCCGGCACGGCACGCTCGCCTGCTACAGCCGCCAGCGGGTCCACCGCAACCCCTTCGTCCTCGTCGGCGAGCAGGATCTGACGGCCCACGTGGACTTCACGGCCCTCGTCCGCGCGGGCGAGGAGGCGGGGCTCGAGACGTTCGCGTTCACCCGGCAGGCGCTCTGGTTGACGGCGTGCGGCCTCTTCGAAGAGCTCCAGGGAGCGGAGTGGGAAACCCGCCACCAGGCGATGGCTCTCCTGGACGGCGAAGGGATGGGCGAAGAGATCCGGGTGCTCGTCCAGGGGAGGGGGATCGAACCGGAGAAGGTCGTCGCCCTTGATTCCCTGAGAGCCAGTTCTTAGAATCCCTTGACTCGTTTCTCAATGTCGCTTCCCTAGGCGCTCGGCGCATGATCACCGGTTACAACACAGACGTCCGCCACGGCGAGGTGGTGTTCCACGTCCAGACGGAGGACAAGGGCACCGCGAATCCGTACATCGAGAGCCTCGTGTACGTGGGTGGGCAGGTGCTGGCCTCGAAGCGGGCGAGCTACGCCGAGCTTCTGGCCGAGGGCAAGGACGAGAAGGACATCGTGGCGCTCATGGACCACCAACACCGGACCATGATCGCGGCGATCCGTCACGGCAAGCTGGACGCCAAGCTCGCGGCCCTGACCTCCGGGCGGCAGACCGGGCAGTTCCCGGCGGTCGAGACGCCCGTGTCCCGGCCGGTTCAGGTGGTGTCTCCGCCCCCGCCCACGACTCCGGTCGCCGTGCAGACCCCGCCGCCCTCCCGGGTGGACTCGGGCGCGACGGTGTCCCGGCCCGCGCCGCCGCCGACCCGGCCGACGCCGATGCCGGAGAGGACGCTCGACCAGGTGATCCTGGAGTACCTGACGAATGAGGCGGACCAGGAGCAGCTCGTCCTGCTCCTGAATGAGGACGCCAACCTGGCCCTGGGGCAGCGGGCCGACCTCGTGCTGCGAACGAGCTCTTCCAAAAGCGGCAACCCGGTTCCCGGCGCCCAGATCTCGATCCGCATGATCTCGACGGTGGCCGAGCCGCGGGTGCTCGCCGCGGGCCGGACGGACGACCGCGGCCTCCTCCCCCTGGCCTTCGACATCCCCCAGGTCGGCCGGGGCACCTCGGCCCTCATCATCACGGCCGCGAGCGCGATCGGCCGCGCGGAGCTCAAACATCTCCTCTGATCCGCTCTTTCGTTATATATAAGGAGTGTGGACGGAAAGGGCGCGTTTTTCGAGTTGACCCTGAACGGCGAGCCGCGGCGGCTGCCGGCGGGCGCGACGGTGCTCGACCTGCTCGCAGCGGTCGGCCGGGACCCGCGCACGGTGGCGGTCGAGCGCAACGGCGAGATCGTGCGCCGCGCCGAGTATGGGGAGACCCGTCTGGGCGCCGGAGACCGTCTGGAAATGGTCCACTTCGTGCAAGGAGGATAGGGAACGCGGGAGATGTCCAGGCAGACGCCGGTCCGGAGAGGTTGGTCCGGAAATACGGGGGCGGCTCCTGGGGTTAGGACGAGAGGATTCGGGCAGCGGAGACGTTGCAAGAACCTACAGCTCGAAGTATGATCCTCACCGAACGGGCCGCTAGCTCAACTGGCAGAGCAGCAGACTCTTAATCTGCGGGTTGAAGGTTCGATTCCTTCGCGGCTCACCATCCCTCTTCCCTTCCCCCTCCGAGTTTCGAGGAGGCCTTCACCGCGAAAGTGGCGGAATTGGTATACGCGCTAGACTTAGGATCTAGTCCCGAGAAATCGGGTTGGGGGTTCGAGTCCCCCCTTTCGCACCAACGACAAGGAACGAGATCGAGATGAGCGTGGTCGTTTCTCAGCGGGACGTCGGTCCCTGCCGCAAGCAGTTGACGATCGAAGTGCCCGCCCC
>DATEIO010000566.1:0-14084 GCA_035278895.1 Thermoanaerobaculia bacterium
GTCAGAGAGGAGCTGGCCCCGGGTCTGCACCCGGCCGCCGCGCTCCATGAGGAGGCGCAGCAGGCGGAACTCGGTGGCGGTCAGGGGGATCTCCTTGCCGCGCACGCGGAGCTGGTGGCCGGAGATGTCGAGCTGGATGCCTCCCACCTCCAGGTGGTCGCTCGCGCCCTCCTCGGGCTGGCGGCGGCGGAGCACGGCCTTGACGCGCAGCACCACTTCGCGGGGGCTGAAGGGCTTGGGAATGTAGTCGTCCGCCCCGAGCTCCAGGCCTACGATGCGGTCCACCTCTTCGCTCTTGGCAGTCAACATGACGATAGGGAGGCGGGAGGTCGCGCCGTCGCGCTTCAGGAGCCGGGTGAGCTCCAGACCGTCGATTCCGGGGAGCATCAGGTCGAGCACCAGGAGGTCCGGAGGCTCGCGGCGGACCGCCTCGAGACCGGTGTCTCCCCGGCGGGCAACCTCGACCTCGAACCCCTCTTTCTCCAGGTTGTACTGCAGAACCTCGGCGATGTCCGGCTCATCCTCGATGAGCAGAATGCGTTCCCGTGCCATGTGGAAAGAGGCTACCACGGAGTCTTCCACAGCTCGTGCGGAAAAGCCTGTGGAAAATCCCGCGGAAAGAGGCGTCCAGGCGCGATTTTCCAGCCGTTTGTCCGCTTTGAACAACAGTCTGTGCAGACGGGCTAATCGATTGAAACCAATACGTTTAGCTCCGCTCTTCCCCTTTCGGTGAAAGCGGGTGGGTGCAAGGATGGAGAGATTTCCACAGAGCGCGTGTGAACTCCCCGTGAGAGTTGTGTTAACTCTCTGTGACGCAATCATTTAACCCTCTTGTTTCAGAGGGCTCGAAGATGGAGCCGTGGAAGATTTTTTTACAATGGCGAGTAAAAAAGTGTCACGCCGCTCAACCCGCCACCTCGAGGCCCTGGCGCAGCCGGAGCCGGCAGTCGAAGACCTTTTCGAAGAAGCGGCCGTGCTCGCGGGCGGCTTCGAGCTCCAGCTCCACGTCGTAGCGGGAGAGGACCTCGAGCGTCACCCGGCCGCCGCGGATCGAGGCGTAGATCTCGTCCACCCGCGAGGCGTGGGTGCGGTCGAGCGAGTCGGCGATCCGCAGGAGGGCGGAGAGCTTCTTGACCGTCTTCTGCTGCCAGGGCCGGAGCGCCGCCAGGGTGGGATGGCTGGATTTGGGTGTCGCGCCCCGGTGATAGCGGGCCACGTGGGCCATGATCTCGACTTCGCGGGGATCGAAGGCGTCCAGAACCGCGTTGGTGATCAGGTAGTAGGCGTGCTTGTGGTGGCCCCGGTAGTGGATCGAGTAGCCGATGTCGTGGAGGAGCGCCGCGTATTCGAGCCACTCCCGCTCGCGGGCACCCAGGCCGTGGATCGAGGCGGTCACGTCGAAGAGGCGCAGGGCCAGGCGGGCGCTCTGCAGGTTGTGGCGGTAGACGCTCTCGGCCCGCTCGGCGAGCTGGAGGATCTGGCGCCGCCGCAGGTCCTCGGGCTCAACCGCGGCCGGGATCGGCTGGCCCAGGGCGGCGAGCACCAGCCCTTCGCGGAGCGCCCGGTCGCAGACCTGGAAGCGGTCGGCCCCGGAGTAGGCCACGAGCTCGTCCAGGAGAATCGCTCCGGCGAGGAGGCTGTCCGACCGCGGGCCTCCGACCGGCGGGAGGTCCGCGATCTGCCGGCGCTTCATCGTGCCCAGGCGGAAGACGAGCTGGGAGAGGTCTTTCGCCCGCACCTCGCGGAGGGTCCCGGAGAGGTCCTTCCATGGACGGTCGGCCAAGAGGTCGATCAGGTCGGCGCAGCAGACCGCGGTGCCCGAGGTGGCGACGAGCCGGCCGGCGGGGCCTTTGGGCACGGCTTCGGCCAGCCGCTTCTGGATGCGGCGGCGCAGCCTCCCGGCCTGGGTGTCGCTGGGCGGGTCGCCTTTCAAGTCCGCGGCGCAGCGCAGCGATCCCAGGGTGAGGCTCAACACCTGCTCGACGTCGCCGCCCTGGGTCGTGATCCACTCCGTGCTGCCGCCGCCCACGTCCACGATGGCGGCGGGCCCGGGTCCCAGATCCACCACCTCGCGCACGGCGCGATAGATGAGCCGTCCCTCCTCGACGCCGGTCAAGAGCTGGACGTCCAGGCCGGTCTGTGCTTTGACCCGGGCGAGGAAGTCCTCGCCGTTCGCCGACTCGCGCACGGCGCTGGTGGCGACCGCCACGACCCGCTCGGCGCCTTTCAGGCGCGCGAGCGTGGTCATCTTGACGAGTGCCTCCAGGCCATCGCGCATGGCGGCTTCGGAAAGGGCGCCTTCGGAAAGGCCGGTCTTGCCCAGGCGGACCATCTCGCGCTCGCGCCCCAGCACCTGGTAGCCGCCGTTGGGCTCGGCGGCCACCACGATCATGTGGATGGAGTTGGACCCGATGTCGATCGCCGCCAGCCGCTCGCCGCTCATCACGCCGGATTCTAGACCACGAAATTGTCACACCCCTGTGATGGAGCGCCGCTCGGAGGTTGTGGGAAAATCGTGATTCCGCTTTGCGGAACGGACTTACGTGGAGAGGATCAGGTCGTGTCGGAACCGAAGATGTTGCGAATGGAGCCCCGGGAGGAGAGCGCGGATCAGGCCCAGGGGCCGCTCCTCCTGAACCGCGAGCTCTCGTGGCTGGAGTTCAACCGCCGCGTGCTGCACGAGGCCGAGGACCCTGCCAACCCGCTCCTCGAACGGCTCAAGTTCATCGCCATCTTCGACTCGAACCTGGACGAGTTCTTCATGAAGCGGGTGGGGGGCCTGAAGCAGCAGCTCGCGAGCAACCTGCGCGAGATGCCGTCCGAAGAGGGGACGCCCCGCCAGCAGCTCGCAGCCGTCAACGCCGCGGTGCGGCCTCTGGTGGCGCGCCAACGGCGGCTGCTCAACGAGGAGCTGTTGCCGGCCCTCCAGCAGCACGGCGTGGAGATCGTCTCCTGGGACGATCTGAAGGGGAGCGAGCGGCGCCACCTGTGCGAGGAGTTCGAGCGGCGGATCTACCCCGTCCTCACCCCTCTGGCCGTGGACCCGGCGCACCCGTTCCCGTTCATCTCGAACGTCAGCCTCTCGCTGGGCGTGGGCGTCAAGCCCCCGGGGCCGGGGCCGGTGCGCTTCGCCCGGGTCAAGGCGCCGCACATCCTGCCGCGCTGGATCCAGGTGCCGAAGACGCTGCGCTATGTGCCCCTGGAGGAGCTGATCGCCCACAACCTGGACCAGCTTTTCGCGGGCATGGAGGTCGTCGAGGCCTACCCCTTCCGGGTGACGCGGAACGCCGACGTTCAGCGCAACGAGGAGACGGCCGAGGATCTCCTGGAGGCCATCCAGGAGGAGCTCAAGGAGCGCCGGTTCGCCACCGTCGTGCGGCTCGAGGTGGCCAAGGGGAGCTCGGAATGGATGCGCCGCCTCCTCTGCGAGGAGCTGGAGCTCGAGGACCCGGAGGTCTTCGAGGTCGACGGCCCGCTGGCGCTCAAGGACCTGATGTCGCTCTCCGGGGCGCTCCCCCTCCCCTCGCTGCGCTATCGCCCGTGGGCCCCGGTCTCCCACCCGGTGTTCCACGCCATCGAGCCGGGAGAGGAGGCGGAGATCTTCCACGCGATCTCGCAGGGAGACCTCCTGGTCCATCACCCCTACGACTCGTTCTCGACGAGCACCCAGCGCTTCATCGAGGCGGCGGCGGTCGACCCCCAGGTGGTCGCCATCAAGCAGACCCTCTACCGCACCTCGGCGGGCTCGCCCAACATGCAGGGCCTGATCCGCGCGGCCGAGGACCGAAAGCAGGTCGCCATCACCGTGGAGATCAAGGCCCGCTTCGACGAGGCGGCCAACATCGAGTGGGCCGAGGCCCTGGAAAAGGTGGGCGCCCACGTCTGCTACGGCCTCGTGGGCCTCAAGACCCACGCCAAGATCTGCCTCGTGGTGCGCCAGGAGCGCGACGCCCTGCGCCTCTACACGCACCTGGCGACCGGCAACTACAACCCGGAGACCGCGAAGCTCTACACCGACCTGGGCCTCTTCACCGCCCGGGAGGACATCGCCCAGGACGTGGCCCAGCTCTTCAACATGCTGACCGGCTTCGTGCACCAGCCGAAGTTCAAGAAGCTCCTCGTGGCGCCGATCAACATGCGCCAGCGGTTTTTGGAGATGATCGCGCGCGAGGTCGAGCACCACCGGGCCGGCAAGGGCGGGCACATCATCGCCAAGATGAACGCTCTCGATGACCGGCAGCTCATCGATGCGCTCTACGAAGCCTCGGCCGCGGGGGTGGAGATCGACCTCATCGTGCGCGGCATCTGCCGCCTGCGCCCGGGGGTGCCGGGCAAGAGCGAGACGATCCGGGTGATCAGTATCGTGGGCCGCTTCCTGGAGCACGCCCGGATCTTCTATTTCGCCAATGGGGGCAGGCCCGAGCACTACATCGGCTCGGCGGACTGGATGTCGAGAAACCTCGACGCCCGGGTCGAGGCGACCGTGCCTATCGAGGACCCGCGCCTCCAGGAGGAGATCAAGGCGATTCTGGACCTCCAGCTCGCCGACAACGTCAAGGCCTGGGACATGCGGCCGGACGGCTCCTACGTGCAGCGGAAGCCCGCCCCGGGCGACGAGGCGCGCTCCAGCCAGGACCTCCTCATGCAACGGGCGGCCGAGCGGCTGGGACGCTGAACCGCTCCGCTCCTACAAACCCTGCCAGCCGGTCGAGAGCGGCTTCGAGCGCGGCCTGGCGTCCTTTCGACTCCCGGACTCCCGGCTCCCACCAGAGCCCCTTGATCTCCAGGAGCCCTTCGCCGCGGTGGAGCTTGGCGTCCAGGCGCCCCACGAGGCGCTCCCCTTCGAGGATCGGCAGCACGTAGTAGCCGTAGCGGCGCTGCCCATCGGGGACGAACGCCTCGAAGCGGTAGTCGAAGCCGAAGAGGCGGAGCGTCCTCTTGCGGTCTCGCAGGATGGGATCGAAGGGCGAGAGGAGGCGGATGCGCGGCGGCGCGGAAGGCAGAGAAGCGGCGCGGCTCTCCCAGTCCGGCAGGGCAAAGGAGGCGGTCGCCCGTTCGCCGTCCAGGGACTCGACGGCCACGGGGACGATCTCGCCTAGAGCCGCGGCCTGCGCGCACCAGGCCCGCGCCTCTTCGATCGAGACTGCGTACCAGAACCCTGCGATCTCGGAGGGGGTAGCCACGCCGAGCCGCTCCAAGGCGGAGCGGCAGGCCCAGGCCACGTGCTCCTCGTCTCCCGGCTGGGGCGCGGCGTGGACGTGGGGGTAGGTCCGTTCGGCCAGGTCGTAGACCTTGTGGAAGCTCTCCCTTCCGGCCACGGCGAGCACCCCGGTCCGCCAGAGGTATTCGAGGGCCGCTTTCTGGGGCTTCCATCCCCACCAGGTCTTGTCGGTCCCGGCCGGGCGCTCATCCTCGAAATCGCGAGTGAGGAGGGGGCCTTCGGCCCGGATCCGGTCGAGCACGTGGGCGACCACCTTTTCGGGATCGGGGCCGACCCGCTCCCGCCACCAGGGGTGGGCGAGCACGCGCGCCCGGTAGCGCTCGAAACGGATCTTCCAGTACGGGTACCAGACGGTCGGGATCGCCGAGGCGTCGTGGGTCCAGTGCTCGAAGAGCCGCCGGTCCTTTTCGAGCAGGCGTGTGAGATGCGCCGGCTTGTAGCCCTGAATCCGCGCCGCGAGCGTCAGGTGGTGGGCCCGCTCCACGACGTTGATCGAGTCGATCTGGACGAACCCCATGCGAACGACGAGGTCGTAGAGCACGTCGGGAGAGGCCCGGCGCCGGGGATCGTCGAGCAGGCCCTGGGCGGAGAGCAGGAGCCGGCGGGCCGTGGCCGCCGGGATCACGGGAAGAGCAGAGGACCGCGCCATGGCGGCAGAGGATATCGCTACGCGGCGGCGGTCTCGAAGCGCAGGTGCGGATTCCGGCGCGCCCGGAGGAGATAGTCGCTGATCTGGCGGACGAGGTGGGGTGTCGCGCCGTCGGCTTCGGCGGCGCGCTGGAACACGGTCAGGGCCGAGAGCGCCTCGCGGTGGACGTCCTGGGAGAGGAAGACGGGGAGCATCTCCCGCGCGAGCTGCCGCACATCGGCGGTGCGCCGCTCTTTCAAGTAGAGGTTCGCGAGCTCCAGGGTGACAAGAGAGGCCTCGTAACCCTGGCCTCCCGCAAGGAAGCGCCGCCGGGCTTCGCGGAGGGCCTCGCCGGCCTCTTCCAGCCGGCCGGTGGCGGCGGCGATGCGGCCGGAGAGCCAGAGCAGGCGCAGCTCGGTCCACGTGTCGTGGAAGCTCGCATAGGTGTGGCGGAACCGTTCGAGGTAGTTGCGCGCCTCCTCGCCCCGGCCGCAGTCGGTCAGGAACCAGGCGAGGTTGTGGCGCGCCATCAGGACGAGACGCGGCTCGCGCTCCCAGTCCACGAGCGAGAGCCCCTCGCGCAGCACGCGGATCGCCTCCTCGTGCCAGCCGGAGTGGCCGAGGACCGCCCCCTTGCTGATCAGCGCGCGCCCCTTGAGGTGCCCCTCTTTTACGCCTCCATAGATGTCGATCACGATGTCCAGGAGCTCGGCGGCCTGCTCGAACCGGCCCTGGTCGGAGAGGAGGGAGGCCTTGAAGTCGAGGATGCGCGCCTCTTCCAGGGGATCGGCCGAGCCGGTCTCCGCGATCTCCTCGGCGTGGGCGAGGGCCTCCTCGGCGCCGGCCAGGTCGAAGGCCAGGCGGCGGGCGTTGCCCAGGTGCGCCCAGGCGCGGGCCGCGAGATCCCGTACCACCGAGGGGCCATAGGTTTCAGGGTCGAGGATCTCGGCGGCCTGGATCGCGAGGCCGGCCAGGCCCTGGGCTTCCCGGGGATCGCCGAAGCCGGCCTCGAAGCTCTTTTCGATCAGCAGCTCGCAGACGGCGAGCGTCTGGAACCGGCGCTCGGCGCGGACCCGCGCGAGCCGCCCGGACGCGGGGTGCTTCAGGAGCTCGTCCACGAGACGGGGAGCCGCGCTCCTCTCGATCCCCACCAGGACCATCCGCTGCTCGAGCCGCCGGAGCACCCGGCTCCAGAGCGCCTCGTCGGCCGGTGGCTCTGCGATCGCGGGGAGCGCCAGGCCGAGCTGGGAGAAGGCGCTCGCGTCGAGCGTCGGGGCCAGGAGGGCGTCCACCTCCTGCTGGCAGATGGGGCAGCCGGCGCGGAGATGGTCCTCGATCCAACGCTCCTCGGGGGCCGCGGCCTGGCCCCGGGAGAAACGCTCCAGGGCGTTCCGGTCGGGATGGTGCTCGAGCATGTCCTAGAGGTCCTCTTTCAGGGCGGAGAGCCCGCCTCTGTACTAAGGTTGCCTCTCGGGCGAAAAAAGTGACACCGGCGTGGAAAACGCCGGTGCCGGTCTTTCTTTGAGAGATTGCCTAGCTGCCGCCGTTGGGATCCATGGTCCCCCGGGACGGTGCGAAGAGCTGGAGCAGGAAGGCCAGGAACCCGCGCTCCGGCACCTGCCAGGAGTCTTCACCAGCCCGGGGGCGGGCGTTCCGGTCGAGAGCGTGGGCGGGGGCGGCGGACAGCGCCACGAGGGACGCGAGGAGGAGAGCGGACGCGGCTTTCCGGATCGAGCGGCAGATCATGAGACCTCCCTGACGGCAGGTCGCTCGCGGCCACCGCGGCCCGGACGCCTGCCTACCTCCAAGAGTGTCGCAAGCGGCGTTTTGAGAGAGGACTCTCTTAAAGAAGCGGAGGAGAGTCTTCCTTGTAGCTCTTGCAAATAGCTCTTCGCCCTTCTGCCCGGTCCTTTTTTCCCTCTTCCGGTCTTCTCCCCTGGGAGATCAGGATGCGCCGCGGCTGGTCTGCATCTTGCACAAACGCACCCATTGTCTACGTGAGTGACGTTCTTCCATTGAGAGAGGGTCGTTCGAGAGTGTCTCTGAAGAGTTTCTGGATCGCGGGCTTTGAATGCTCGTGCCATTGTCGAAAAGATGGGCGGCGGATCGATCTGCTCGCCACAACCGGGCACGACCGCTTCGCCATGGCGGATTACGCCCGCGCCCGCGCCCTTGGAATGGAGACGGTGCGCGACGGCGTGCGTTGGCACCGGATCGAGCGGTCCCCGGGCCGCTACGATTTTTCTTCCTTCCTCCCGCAGGTCCGGGCGGCGCAACGGGCCGGCGTGCAGGTGATCTGGGACCTCTGCCACTACGGGTGGCCCGAGCACCTGGACGTCTTCCGGCCCGCGTTCGTCGACCGGTTCGCCGACTTCGCCCGGGCCGTGGCCCGGAGGATCGCTGACGAGACCGACGAGCCGCCCTTCTACGCCCCGGTCAACGAGATCTCGTTCTGGTCCTGGGCCGGGGGCGACATGGCGCTGTTCAACCCCTGCGAGACCGGCCGCGGCTTCGAGCTCAAGGCCCAGCTCGTGCGGGCGTGCCTCGCGGCGATCGACGCCCTCTGGAGCGTGGACTCGCGGGCCCGGATCCTCCACGCCGACCCGGCCGTCCATATCGTGCCCGATCCGGACCGCCCGGAGGAGCGCGAGGAGGCCGAGGGCTATCAGAGGGCCCAGTTCCAGGCCTGGGACATGATCGCCGGCCGCCTGTGGCCTCAGCTGGGCGGCGACGAGCGCTATCTCGACTGGATCGGCGTCAACTACTACCCCCACAACCAGTGGGTCTACAGGGGGCCGACCCTCGCGCGTGACGACCCGCGCTACCGGCCGCTGCGCGACGTCCTGGCGGACGTCTGGGAGCGCTACGGCCGGCCGATCCTGATCGCCGAGACAGGCGCCGAGGAAGGCCTCCGGGCCCCCTGGCTGCGCTACGTCTCGGAAGAGGCGCGGGCCGCCCGCCGCGCGGGCGTGCCGGTCCATGGGATCTGCCTGTATCCGATTCTCGACTACCCGGGCTGGGACGACGACCGGCACTGCCGGACCGGCCTGTGGGGATTCCCCGACGCGGCGGGGGGCCGGGAGGTCTGCCTCCCACTCGCCGAAGAGCTGGAGCACCAGCAGGAGCTCCTGAGGCGGGAGCCGCCGCTACCTCAAGATGACGTTTCCCCGGACTCCTCGAAGATCCGGGAGGAGGAGATGGAGCATGCCGCTTTCTGACCCGGCCGCCCGGCCGGACCTGGTCTGCCTGTCCCACCTGCGGTGGGACTTCGTCTACCAGAGACCCCAGCACCTGATGAGCCGTTTCGCGCGCGACCGGCGGGTCTTCTTCGTGGAAGAGCCGGTCTGGGGCGACGGCCCGAAGCGCCTCGAGGTTTCCGAGCGGCCCGGCGGAGTCCGGATCGCGGTACCCCACCTGCCGCACGGCCTCTCCGTGGAAGAGGCGGAGGTGGCCCAGGCCGAGCTGCTCTCCGGGCTGCTTGGAGAGCAGGGGATCTCCGATTACGTGCTCTGGTACTACACGCCGATGGCCCTCGCTTTCAGCGAGTCTCTGGAGCCGCGGGCCGTGGTCTACGACTGCATGGACGAGCTGTCGCTGTTCCGGGGCGCCCCCCGGGAGCTCCTGGACCGCGAAGCCCGGCTCCTCGCAAAGGCGGACCTGGTCTTCACCGGCGGGCAGAGCCTCTACGAAGCCAAGCGCGGCCGCCATCCTTCCGTCCACGCCTTCCCGAGCAGCATCGACGCCGAGCACTTCTCCCAGGCGAGGAACGGCATCCCCCATCCGGCCGACCAGAGGGATCTCCCGCGCCCGCGGCTCGGCTACTTCGGGGTGATCGACGAGCGGATCGATCTCGATCTCCTGGCGGCCGTGGCCGAGACCCGGCCCGACTGGCAGATCGTCATGGTCGGCCCCGTCGTCAAGATCGATCCGGCCATCCTGCCGCGCAGGGACAACCTCCACTATCT
This sequence comes from Thermoanaerobaculia bacterium, assembly GCA_035278895.1. Taxonomy (GTDB): domain Bacteria; phylum Acidobacteriota; class Thermoanaerobaculia; order Multivoradales; family UBA5704; genus DATARR01. Next base: position 9,815 of record DATEIO010000566.1, read on the forward strand.
CGGGATGAAGCCCTATGCCGAGCTGCCGGCCTACCTGGCGGGCTGGGACGTGGCGCTCATGCCGTTCGCGAGAAACGAGTCCACCCGGTTCATCAGCCCCACGAAGACACCGGAATACCTGGCCGGCGGCCGGCCCGTGGTGTCGACCTCGATCCGCGACGTCGTGCGCCCCTACGGCGAAATGGGGCTGGTCGCGATCGCCGATGAGCCCGGGGAATTCGTGGCCGCGGTCGAGCAGGCTTTCGAGACTCTGTGTCCCGAGCGTCCCGGCCGCAGCTCCTGGCTCTCCAAGGTCGACGAGCACCTCTCCCGCGGATCGTGGACCAGGACCTGGCGGACGATGTCCGAATTGATCGAGCAGGCCGTCGCGAAACGCGCGGCCTCCTCGCGGTGACAGTTCTTTGATCCAAAAATTTCCCTGATGGGCCCGACGGTGATGCACCGCTCCGAGCTGCTTCTCTGGGATGACTCGAAAGGAGCCGGTTCCAATGTTCGACTACATGATCGTGGGCGCGGGATTTGCCGGAAGCGTCCTGGCCGAGCGGCTGGCGCGAGGGTCCGGCAAGAGGGTCCTTCTCGTCGACCGCCGGCCCCACATCGGCGGCAACGCGTATGACTGCTACGACGATGCGGGGCTCCTGATCCACAAGTACGGTCCCCACATCTTCCACACGAATTCCCGGGAGGTGTTTGAATACCTCTCGAGCTTTACCCGCTGGCGCCCCTACGAGCACCGGGTGCGCGCGAGCGTCGACGGCCAGCTCGTGCCGATCCCGATCAACCTCGACACCATCAACAAGCTCTACGGCCTGAGCCTGAACAGCCTGGAGGTCGAGAAGTTCTTCGCCTCCGTCGCCGAAGAGGTGGAGACCATCCGCACCTCGGAAGACGTGGTCGTCTCCAAGGTCGGCCGCGAGCTCTATGAAAAGTTTTTCCGCGGCTACACGAGAAAGCAATGGGGTCTCGATCCCTCGCAGCTCGACGCCATGGTCACTGCCCGCGTGCCCACGCGCAACAACCGGGACGACCGCTATTTTGGCGATACCTACCAGGCCATGCCGCTCCACGGTTACACGCGGATGTTCGAAAACATGCTCGACCATCCCAACATCAAAATTCTTCTGAACACCGACTACCGGGAGGTCGTGGGCGACATCCCGTACCAGAAGCTGATCTACACCGGTCCGGTCGACGAATACTTCGACTACCGCTACGGCAAGCTTCCGTACCGCTCGCTCAAGTTCGAGCACGAAACGGTGAACGAGGAGAAGGTGCAGCCGGTGGCCGTGATCAACTACCCCAACGAGCACCTCTACACCCGGGTGACCGAGTTCAAGCACCTGACCGGCCAGGAGCACAAGAAGAGCAGCCTGGTCTACGAATATCCGATGTCCGAGGGGGATCCGTACTACCCCGTGCCGCGGCCCGAGAACGCCGAGCTCTACAAGAAATACCAGGCGCTCGCCGAGGACACGCCGGACGTTCACTTCGTGGGCCGGCTCGCCACCTACAAGTACTACAACATGGACCAGGTGGTCGCCCAGGCGCTCTCCATCTACGCCCGCATCATCGGCCAGAAGCGCGCCGAAGCCACCCGCACGACGCTCACCGCGCCGCGCAAGGAGCCGCGCCGCCGCCCGACCGCCGTGGCCACGCCCGAAGAGGCCATGGCCACGGCGGGGAGAAAGGGGGCGTAGAGGTCAGGCCGCCACGCTGGCCGAGTCGCCGGCTTCCTCGGCCCGCAGCTCCTTCAGATATTCGAGCTGCGAGGGGAGTGTCGCCACCATCCGCTGGGTCCGCTCGCGCAGGGCCTTGAAGGCGGCCAGGGCGTTCGCGTCGTCCAGATGGTCGAGGGCGGGCAGGCTTCTCTGCGGATGGTAGTTGAGCCCGAGCAGCATCACGGAGTACGAGTAGGACTCGAAGCCGTGGTAGGTCGGGTTGATGTTCTTGGCGTTCGGCAGGCGGTGCTTCCAGATGTCGAGCCGCTCCTGGAGCGCCGGCGAAATCGCCAGATCCTTGGTCGCCCGCCAGAACTCCGTGTCGGTCCGCTCAGTCGTGCAGTAGTGCAGGATGAGGAAGTCCCGCACGCCGTCGATGCCTTCGGCGATCAGACGGTTGTAGCTCCGGACCATCTCTTCGTCGATGACGTCGCCGGGGAAGTGGCTGACCAGCTCTTCGATTCCGTGCTGGATGAAGAAGATGCCCGTCGACTCCAGGGGCTCGACGAAGCCGCTCGACAGGCCGATCGCGACGCAGTTTTTCACCCAGGAGTTGCGGTTCCGGCCGATCCGCATCTTGATGTGGTTGGCCCGCAGCGACTCCGCGGCCGGCCCGAGATGGCGGCGGAACTCGATCTCCGCCTCGTCCTTCGAAACGAACGCGCTCGAGTAGACGTATCCCGTCCCGGTCCGCCCGTAGAGCGGGATGTTCCAGACCCAGCCGGAGCTCAAGGCCGTGGCCGTCGTGTACGGGTTGATCCCCTCGGCCTCGATGTCCTTCGGGACCTGCAGCGCGATCGCGCTGTCGCACAGGAGCGAATCGGAGAACGAAATGAACGGCTCGCCCAGGGCCTGGTTGATCAGGAGGCCGCGGAAGCCGGTGCAGTCGACGAAGAGGTCGCCGTGGATCGGCCCGTGCGCGCTGGTGACGACGTGGTCGATGGCGCCGTCCTCGCGGAGCTTGACCTCCTTGACCTCGTCGATGACCTGGCGGACGCCGCGCGCCGTCCCATAGTTCTTCAGGTACTCGGCGAGAAGGCCGGCGTCGAACTGGTAGGCGTAGGGATACTGGACTTTGTGGTCTGAAAGGAAGCGGTTCTTCGGTTTGCCGCCGCCGCCGAAGAAGTCCTGGACCTGCTCGTCGAACACCCGGCCGTCGTAGAACCGGGGCGAGCGCTTGGCCTCGCACAGGGCCGGGATGCTGAAGCAGGCCTGGTCGAAAGGTCCGACCTCGTCCTTGAGCTTCAACCACCACTCGCCCATGTTGTAGCCGTCGACGGTCTCGTACCGCTGGAACGGGTGGTAGAAGTGGGCGCCGTCGTTGCGCCAGTTGGCGAATTTGATGGCCAGCTTGTAGGTGGCGTTGCAGCTCGGCATCCAGTCCCGCTCTTCGAGCCCCAAGAAGTCGAAGAAGAGCTTGATGGTGCTGAAAGTCGCCTCTCCGACGCCGACCGTCTTGATGTTGGCCGACTCGACGAGAGTCACTTTGACGCTGGGAGCTGCCTTCTTGAGATAGGAAGCGGTCATCCAACCCGCCGAGCCACCACCCACAATGACGACACTTTTGGCCATGTCAAGCCCTCCCCCTAGAAAAAAGTAATAGATAAGAGGAAAAACCCGCCCGGAGGACCGGCTTTCCTCCCTCACCGGAATGGTGATTCAGTGGAAGAGTGCGTGACGCCCGCCAAAGCGGGACAAGGGGGGGTCAGGATTTCGCGACCGGCTCGCCGGCACCGACCTCGACCGGCTCTTCGGTGGTCTCCATCTCGGGGAGGGGGACGGCGACCACGGTGGGGACCGCGGCCCGGCCCTGGGCGAGGCGGGCGGCGCGGCGGTTGGCGATCGCGGTCTTCACCTTCACCTGGAGCGCGACGGCCCCGAGCACCAGGTCCAACCCCAGCCAGCGGGCGATCCGCTCCTGGCGGCGGTGGCGCTCCACGCACTCCGTGTAGGGAAGACAGCTGTGGGAGACCATGGTGTAGAGCGGCACGGAGTGCTGGCGGAAGAGGCGGTTCAGGAAGATCGAGGTGCGCTTGCGGGCCGTGACGATGGGGCTCCGCACGGTGTCGCGCAACTCGTCGAAGTTGTCGATCGAGAGCTGGGCGAGCACGTCCGTGTTGGGCTTCCGGAGCTTCTGGAACTCGCGGAGCATGGCGGCCCAGTTGCTCTCGCCGTAGCGGTCGAGCAGGCGGTTGATCGTGGCGGCGTCCTCGAAGGCCGCGTTCATGCCCTGGCCGTAGAACGGGACGACCGAGTGGGCGGCGTCGCCGATCAGGAGGACCTTGTCCTTGTAGTGCCAGAGCGAGGTGCGGACGGTGATGAACTCGGAGATGGGCCGGGTCTTGAACTCCTCGACCGCGTTCGGCATGTAGGGCAGGGCATCTCCGAAGTAGGTCTCGAAGAGATCGAGGATCTCGCGGTCGGTTTTGAGCGCGTCGAAGCTGTGCCGGCCCTCGAAGGGGAGCACGCAGACGCCGCACAGCGAGCCGTCGAAGTTGGGCAGGGCGAACATCAGGTGGTCGCCGCATGGCCAGATGTGGAGGGCGTGGCGG
>DATEIO010000567.1:0-5207 GCA_035278895.1 Thermoanaerobaculia bacterium
CCCCGTGGGGCGAGTGAGCCGCCCCACGAGCCGATTGACAGGGGACTAGTAGTACAGCCGGGTGCAGGTCCGGGAGTGGCCGTCGCCGCACTGGCTGAAGGAGAGCTGGTACCCGAAGAACTCGACGCGCGCGTTCTTGCACTGCGGCCCGTAGGGGTTGAAGGTGTAATCCCACGTCGTAGAGCCGTAGGAGTGGCTGACGTCCCTGGGCGCTGACCAGGTGGCTTTATAGCCTTCCCAGACGGTCTCCCCGTACCGGTTGATCACCTCGAAGTGCTCGGTCCCCCGGAGCATCGGCCTGCCATCGGCCGCGGTGTACGTGGTCAGCTCCCACCAGGAAAGGCCGCCGTCCTTCGCCGGCCCCGAGTAGTTGGTGTAATAGCACCTGTAGAGCTGGCCCCGGTTGGGCCCGTAATAGGGGCCTCCAGTCGTCCCTGGGAACGTCTCGGCGGAGGCGGACACGGCGGCGGCGGCGAGCAGAGCAAACAGAGCGATCTTCTTCATGACTCCCTCCTTGCCACTTCAGGTGGCGTTGGCGGCGCCCGTTCGGCGCCTCGTTGTGCCGCCCTGTCAAGGCAAGGCCGTGGCCAACCGGCAAACCTTTGAAAACAAAGATCTTTCCTAAATCCGCAGTCCCGTTCCGGGGACTGGGGCTGACATGACGGCCCCACGGTGTCCCGGAAACGGGACCGCCCTTCGGATATCCTCCCCGTCATGGCGGAGCGCCCGATCGTCATCGCCCACCGGGGGGCTTCAGGGTACCGGCCGGAGCACACGCTCGCGTCCTACGAGCTCGCGATCGAAATGGGAGCGGACTTCATCGAGCCGGACCTCGTGCCCACGAAGGACGGGGCACTCGTCGCCCGCCACGAGAACGAGATCTCGGAGACCACGGACGTGGCCTCCCGCCCCGAATTCGTGGACCGGCGGACGACCAAGCGGATCGACGGCGCGGAGGTCACCGGGTGGTTCACGGAGGATTTCACCCTCGCCGAGATCAAGACGCTCCGGGCCCAGGAAAGGCTCCCCTTCCGGGACCCGTCCTGGAACGGACGGTTCGAGGTGCCCACGTTCGCAGAGGTCCTGGAGCTCGCGCGGCGGGGGAACGCCGGCGTCTACCCCGAGACCAAGCACCCCACGTACTTCCGGTCGATCGGGCTCCCTCTCGAGGAGACGCTCGTCCAAACCCTCCACGCCGCGGGATACCGGGGGCGGAGCGCGCCGGTCTACCTCCAGTCGTTCGAGGTGGAAAACCTGAAGGCGCTCCGGGGAATGACGGATCTTCCGCTGATCCAGCTTCTGGACGCCGCGGGCGGGCCCTACGATCTCCAGGGCAGGAGCTACGAGGAGATGGCGACGCCGGCCGGGCTCGCGGAGGTCGCCACGTACGCGGACGGAATCGGGCCGAACAAACGGCTGATCGTTCCGGCCCGGCCGGGTCTGGTGGACGACGCGCACCGGGCCGGCCTTCTCGTCCACCCCTGGACGTTCCGGAGCGACGGGCCGTTCCTCGCTCCGGACTACCAGGGCGAGCCGGAGAGGGAGTACGAGCAGTTCTTCGCCCTGGGGGTGGACGGCGTGTTCAGCGATTTTCCGGACGTGGCGCTCCGGGTCCGGGACGCGGGCGAGGCGCTTGCAGAAGAGAGAAAAAGGAGGAGAGACCGATGAGCATCGACGTCCAGCACGATCCGCAACAGCACAAGTACTACGCCGTCGTGGACGGCCACGAGGGCGAGGTCGTCTACGCCGAAGAGGGCGACGGCACGCGCAACTTCCACCACACCTACGTGCCGCCGGAGCTGCGCGGCCAGGGGGTCGCCGAAGCAATCGTCCGCCACGCGCTGGAAGACACGAAGCGGCAGGGGCACGGCTACGTTGCCACCTGCCCCTACGTGAAGGCGTTCGTGGAACGGCATCCGGAGTACAAGGAGGCCGGCCAGTCTGATAAATTGCAGAGCTTCTGAAAGCCCGTCGCCCATGCCCGGTTTTGTCTCCGATCTCACCCACGCGCTCCGGATCCTGCTCCGCTCTCCCACGCTGACGCTCACGGCCGTGATCACGCTGGCGTTGGGGCTCGGAGCCAACGCGGCCATGTTCTCGGCCACCTGGGCCCTGCTGCTCTCGCCTCTGCCCTACCCCGAGGCCGAGAGGCTGGTGTCGCTCTTCGGGACGCGGCCGGACCGGGGGCCGCAGCAGGTCTCCCTGCTCGATTTCCTCGATTGGCGGGAGGCGGGCCGGGCGTCCTTCTCGGGCATGGCGGCTTTCCGGCCGCGGAGCTTCGGCCTTGGAACCGGACGGGAGCCGGCGCCCGAGGTCGTCCAGGTGGGGATGACGACCGCGGGGCTGTTCGAGACCCTGGGAGCGCCGCCGATCCGGGGGCGCTCCTTCACGGAGAAGGAGGAGGTGGACGAGGCCCCGGTGGTCGTCCTCTCCCACCGTCTCTGGCGGCGGCTCGGCGGCGATCCGGGCCTCGTGGGTGGCAAGGTCTTCCTGAACGAGGAGCCCCGGACGGTTCTCGGAGTGCTGCCCGAGGGCTTCGAGATCCCGATGCAGGGAGAGCTGCCGGAAGCCTACATCCCCCTGAGCCGGGCCGACTACGGCGCCTCGCGCGGCGCCCGGTCGCTCGAGGTGGTGGCCCGCCTGGCCGACGGGGTCTCTCCCGAAGCGGCGCGGAGCGCGCTCGCCACGGCGGCCGCCCACCTGGCCAAAGAGCACCCGGACACCAACGCCAAGCTCGGTGCGGATTTGAAAAGCCTGCACGAAGCCCTGCGGGGCGAGAACCGGCGGCCCCTCCTCCTCCTGACCGGGGCGGGGCTCCTCCTCTTCCTGATCGCGTGCACGAACGTGGTGAACCTGCTCCTGGCCCACTTCCTCTCCCGCAGCCGGGCCACGGCTATCCGCGCGGCTCTGGGGGCGCGGACGGGGCAGATCGCCCGCCACTTCACGGCGCAGGGGATCGTTCTCACCCTGCTCGGAGCCGCGGCCGGGCTGGTCACGGCGCGGCTCTGCCTCGCGGCCCTGCCGCTCGCGCTGCCGCTCCTCGGGGGGGCGGCCCCGCCCGCCGTTGCCGGCTCTTCCCCGCTCCGGCTGGACGGCGTGGTGCTGCTCTTCACCCTGGGGCTATCGCTTCTGGTCACCGCGCTTCTCGCTCTCGTGTCCACCTCGCTCGCCCGCAGGGCCGATCTCCAGACCGTGCTCCAGAGCGACGATCCCCGGAGCGGCTCCCGCTCGCGGCTGCGGGGCGCGCTCGTCGTGGGCCAGATCGCGGCGAGCACGATGCTCCTCCTGACCGCGGGGCTCCTCCTGCGCAGCTTCCTCGCCCTTCTTGCAGCGAATCCGGGGTTCGAGACCGCCGGGATCCTCAAGTTCGGCCTCGGCCTGCCGGAGGCCCGCTACGACACGGAGGAGAAGCTGATCGCCTTCCACCGCGACCTCCTGCGCCGGCTCGCGGAGATTCCCGGGGTGGAATCGGCGGGCGCGATCGCGGGCCTGCCGCTGGGTGGCCAGGAGTTCCGGACGTGGATGCAGCCCGCGGGCGCGGGCATCCCCAAGGCGGACCGGCCCGGCGTGGTGCTCGCGGTGGCGAGCGACGGCTATTTCCGGACGCTCGCCATTCCCCAGGTCAAGGGGAGAGGCTTCCGCCCGGCGGACGTCCCCGGCTCTCCTCCGGTGCTCCTGGTGAACCAGGCCTTCGAGAGGACGCACTTCCCCCGCCAGGGGGCCATGGGGCAGCGGATCGAGATCGGCTGGGGGAGCGACGCTTTTCCGGCCGGCACCGCCTGGGAGATCGTGGGCGTCGTGGGCGACACCCGGCAGGCGAGCCTCGAAGAGGAGGTCCAGCCCGGGATCTACCTCCCCATGAGCCAGTATCCCGTGGACGGCTGCTCCTACACGGTGCGCGCCGTGCGGAGCGACGCCGGGCTCGCCCAGGCGATCCGCGAGGCGGTCGGAGCCCAGGACGGCCAGCTCGAGAGCATCGAGGTGCGCCCTCTCTCCGACGTGGTGCGGGAGAGCCTGGGGGACCGGAGGCTCCTCCTCGCGCTGATCGCCCTGTTCTCCGGCGTGGCCCTGCTGCTGACCGCCGTGGGCATCTACGGGGTGACGGCGTGGACCGCGCTCCAGCGGGACCGGGAGATGGCCCTGCGAATGACCCTGGGCGCCCAGGCGCGGCAGGTGGCGCGCCTGGTGCTCGGGCAGGGGCTGGGGCTCGCTCTCCGCGGTCTCCTCCTGGGGATCGCGGGCTTCTTCCTGCTCCAGGACCTGGTGGCGAGCCAGCTCTACGACGTGGACGCCCTGGACCCGCTCACCCTGGGGATCGTGGCGTTCCTCCTCGGCGCGACCACGCTTCTCGCGTGCGCCGTGCCGTCCCTCCGGGTCTCCCGCACGGATCCCATGCGGGCGATCCGCGGCTGACCGCGGGAGCGGCCGATGGCGACGATCACGGCCGTCACCGCCTCGCCCCCCTGGCCGAACCCCGGCATGGCCAGCGTGGACCTGGCGCTGCCCGCGCTGCTCCGCCACCACGACATCCGGGCCGACCTCCGCCTGGTCCGCCTCTACACCCCTGCGGAGTGGCGGGCCGGGCTCCCCGTGCCGGAGGAGCGCCTGGCCGAGCGCGACGCCTTCCCCTTCGAGTACGGGCTCCTCCGCGGCAACGCCGCCGCGCTTCTGGAGAGCGACGCGATCCTCTACTGGGGCGACTTCCTCCACTCCTTCGACTACCTGCACCAGATGACGGCTACGCTCGTGCGGACCGGCCTCGCGCGGGACGAGGCGGAAGCCGCCCGGGAGGTCTACCGCTCGTTCTACCTGGCGGAGGCCTCCGAGGAGGTGCTCGCCCGCGCCGTGGCGTTCGGCGGGACGCTCGTGTTCAACCGGGAGCGGGACTATCACCATCCCGAGTACGCCCGGCAGCTCGGCCGCTTCCTCCGTGGGGCCCGCGGGGTGTGGATGCGGGACGTGTACTCGGCGCTGCGCGTGGCGGACTTCCGGGGCGCGTTCTCCCTGGGGGTGGACTGCGCCCTCCTCCTGCGCGACGGGGACCTGGACCTCCTGCCCGGGACGGGGTGGGACCCCGGCGGCGACCCCGCGGACGCGGCGGGGATCTTCTTCGGCCGGGGCGAGGCGGACGCGCGCCGTCTCGGCCGCTTCGTGCGGGACGTCTGCAAAAAGCTCGGCGCCACGCCCGAGTGGCTCCCCTGGTTCGA
>DATEIO010000568.1:0-3443 GCA_035278895.1 Thermoanaerobaculia bacterium
CGACGAGCTTCTGAAGCTCGCCCTCTCCGTCGGCCCCGACGTCAAGGCCTGTCCCGGCAAGACGATCGTCCCCCTCTACAGGAACCACGTCTTCGCCCAGATCAAGCCCGCGACGAAGAACCGGATCGACCTGGGGTTCGCATTGAAAGACACCCCCGCGACCGGACGCCTGATCGACACCGGCGGCTTCGCCAAGAAAGACCGCATCACCCACCGCATCCCGGTCGGAAGCCTCGCGGATTTGGACGATGAGGTCCGCCGCTGGCTGAAGACCGCCTACGACCTCGACGCGTGATCCCTTGACCTTAGAAGACCTCGGCTGGAACGACTTTTTCGCGGCCTCCTTTGCGCCGTACGCGGCGCAGGGGCTCGTCCCCGGGCGCGTGGTGGCGCAGCGCGGCCTGAACAGCGTCTCGACCGGCGAGGAGGAGTTCTACGCCGACCTCGCGGGCAAGCTCCGGCACGAGCTGAAGATCCCCGGCAGCGGCATGGGCTATCCGGCGGTGGGGGACTGGGTGGCCGTCCGTCCGCCGACCGGCACGGGGCGGGCCCTCATCCACGCCATCCTCCCCCGCAAGTCCAGGTTCTCCCGTAAGGTGGCGGGCCAGAAGACCGAAGAGCAGGTGGTCGCCGCGAACGTCGACACCATCTTCCTCGTCTCGGGGCTGGACGGCGACTTCAATCCGCGGCGCATCGAGAGGTATCTCACCGGCGCCTGGGACAGCGGCGCCAATCCGGTCGTCGTCCTGAACAAGCTCGACCGTTGCAACGATCCCGAGCGCTGTCTGCTGGAGACCGAGGCCATCGCCATGGGCGTGCCCGTCCACCGGGTGAGCGCGCTGACCGGCGAGAACGTCGAGGAGCTCTCCACCTACGTCCTCCCGGGGCAGACCGTGAGCTTCCTCGGCTCCTCGGGCGTGGGCAAGTCCACCCTCATCAACCGCCTCCTCGGCCGGGAGATCCAGAAGACCGGCGAGGTCCGCGAAGGGGACGACCGCGGCCGCCACACCACGACCCACAAGGAGCTCTTCGTGGCCCCCACGGGCGGGCTCCTGATCGATACGCCCGGCCTGCGCGAGATCCAGCTCTGGGAAGGGGACCAGGGGATCGAATCCGCCTTCGCGGACGTCGAAGAGCTGGCCGAAGGCTGCCGCTTCGGAGACTGCCGCCACCAGGGGGAGCCCGGCTGCGCTGTCGAGGAGGCGGTCGCGAGCGGCGAGCTGCCCGCGGAGCGCCTGGAGAGCTACCGGAAGCTCCAGCGGGAGCTCCACCAGATCCACCTCAAGCAGGACGAGCTCGCACGCCTCCAGGAAAAGAAGAAGAACAAGGTGATCCACAAGGCTTTGAGGGACATCGACAAGCTCAAGGGACGCACGTAGTGGGCTTTGGGTGCGGCTGATTGGCCTTTTGGAGCGGCCGACTGGCTTCTCAGGACAACTGAATGGCCTTTCGGCGCGGCTGACTGGCTTTTCGAGAGACTCACTCGCCTTTTGAATCAGCCAACTGACCTTTTGCGGCGACAGATTGGCTTTTGGGATAGCCATTAGAGTATTCGAATCATGATTTTGGGCTTTGGAGAGTCTCTCCGTGCTTCTTTGGAGGAGAATCTCGCCCGCTTCGACCGGCGAGAAGTTTCTATCCAGGAAAAACGCCCCGCCGCGGTTGCTCTCGTGGTCAGACCCGACCCCGCGGGCCGCGCCGGCGTCCTCCTCACCGTCCGGGCCTCGGGATTGCGGCGCCACGGCGGGCAGTGGGCCCTGCCCGGAGGCCGCCTGGACCCGGGAGAGACTCCCGAGCAGGCGGCACTCCGCGAGCTCGAAGAAGAGCTGGGCTTGACGCTTCCGCCCGAGCATCTCCTCGGCTGCCTGGACGACTACCCGACCCGCTCCGGCTTCGCGATCACCCCCGTGGTCGTCTGGGGCACCGCCGCGCCCCTGAAACCGGAGCCCCGGGAAGTCGCCTCCGTCCACCTCGTCCTCTTCGACGACCTGCTCGCCCCCAACACCGTGGTCACCCACTCCATCCCCCAGAGCGACCGCCCCGTCCTCGCCCTGTCCATCCTGGGGACGCTCATCTACGCCCCAACCGCGGCCGTGCTCTACCAGTTCGCCGAAGTGGCGGTCCGGGGGAGGGAGGTGCGGGTGGATGGGTATGAGCAGCCGGTGTTTGCGTGGCGGTGAAGGGCCTTCGATACCGCCTCGGGTCCCCGGGCGCACCTTGCTGGATAGAGAGACCCGCTCCTTACGGAATTGTCCGTCGACGGAGCCTCTCAATGTCCACAGGAGAGAAAAATGCGCTGGAAAACCTGGATGCCCGCCCTTTTGCTTCCCCTCCTTTCCTGGAGCGCTGTACAGGCTCAAGAGGTAGCCGTCGCCAGCGGAGACCTCTACTGCACCGTCCGTTGTACCAGCGGTAAAACGATCACGTTCAAGGCGTCCTCTCCTTGCTTCCCTTTCGAATGCGCCTACGTGTGTAGCGAGAGCAACAACGGCGACTGCGCCACGGACAAGAACGGCGAGTGCATGTGCGGCCCGGCCCAGCCATCGCCGACGCCCGGCAATCCCCAGACCGGGGCCGCTGCCGCGATCTTCGGAGAGGCGACCGCGGTTGCGGTGGATTGTCCTGTCGTCGTCAGTGCCACCTCTGCGGCTGAGGAGAGCCAGCGATTCGCCTCCGCGGCCGATTTCCTAGTCCGGATGACCGAGAGCCTGAGCGCGAACGGCGAGCAGGCCGAGCTGGTCCGCGACCTCCAGGGACTGGCCAGCAAGTACTCCGATCTCGGCGAGTCCCTCCGGACCGTGGCCGAGGAGAAGGGCGGCACCAATCTGGGCTTCCTGAACGCAGCGGTTACCGTCGGGACCTCGACGACCGCCTGCATCGACCCCTTCAAGTGCACGGACCAGGATGGCAAGGCCGTCGAGATCTGGGGTTTCAACTCCTGCAACAAGTGCGACGTCAACCGGGGGCCGGGCTGCAAGGCCTGTTGCAAACACTTCACAGGTAACGCTGACGACGTCCGCTGCAGTTGCGACACCGTGGTGGCCGCCCAGTAACTCCTCCCTTGTTTGAGTTTCCGGTCGAGAGCCCTGTTGCTGGGGCTCTCGACCGTCCGCCTTCCCGTGAAGTCACCTCCGTCCGCCTGTTTCCTTGACGACGTGCTCGTCCCTACAGAGGCTCTGTGTTATTCTAGGAGAGAGTTTCATGCTGTGAAGGAGGAAACACGAGTGGCGGTCTTCGAGAACCTGCGAAGAGCGCTTCGTCTGCCCCGAAGAGGGCAGAGGCATGTAGCCAGGGGCGCAAGCCCCTGGAATGAGAGCCACAACTCTGTTCGAGCCCCGGAGGGGCGCAGGCATGGGATCTACCTTTTCGAACCTGCTGTTCCACCTCGTCTTCAGTACCAAGGAGCGCGTCCCCAGAATTCACGACGGCGTCCGCGAGCGTCT
>DATEIO010000569.1:0-2498 GCA_035278895.1 Thermoanaerobaculia bacterium
CAAGATGCTGATGGAAGACCCCGGCTTTCAAACGGCCGATCTCTCGCACCTGCGCTGGCTGATCAGCGGTGGCGCGCCGCTCCCGCTCTACCTCATCGAGGCCTACCAGCGGCGAGGCGTGGTCTTCAAGCAGGGCTACGGTCTGACCGAAGTGGGGGTGAACTGTTTCGCCATGACCGTCGAGGAATCGGTTGCGAAGCCGGGCTCGATCGGCAAGCCCCTGATGTTCACCGAGGCGCGCCTCGTGGGCGAGGACGGCGTCAAGGTGCCGGTGGGCGAAGTGGGGGAGCTTCTTCTCAAGGGACCGCACGTCTGCAAGGGTTATTGGCACAACCCCGAAGCCACGGCCGCCGCCCTGGACGCGGACGGCTGGTTCCACACCGGCGATCTCGCGCGGCGGGACGTGGACGGGTTTCACTTCATCGCCGGCCGCAAGAAGGACATGATCATCAGCGGCGGCGTGAACGTCTATCCGGCCGAGATCGAAGGGGAGCTCCTCCTCCATCCCGCGGTCAAGGACGCCGCCGTGGTCGGCATTCCGCATCCCACGTGGGGCGAGGTCGGAGTCGCCTTCGTCGTGGCCGACGGGGAGCTCCCGGGCGCGGACGAGCTCGCGGCGTTTCTCGGAGAGAAGCTCGCGAAATATAAGATCCCCCGGGAATTCGTCCCGGTGGGCTCCCTCCCGCGGACTCCGTACGGCAAGGTCGTGAAAGGGGAGCTCCGGGACCGCTATCTCGAGGGGAAACCATGATCGCTCATCGCGTCACCGGCAATCCGGACGGCCCGCCGCTCCTGCTCCTGAACGGCGGCCTGATGACCATCCCCGCCTGGGAGCCGATCGCGGCCCCGCTGGGGGAAACCTGGAAGGTGATCCGCTGCGACTTCCGCGGGCAGCTCCTGTCGCCGGGCGAGCCCGAGCCCAGGCTCGAGGCGCACGGGAACGATCTGATCGCGCTTCTGGACGGGCTACGGATCGAGCGCGCTCACGTGGCCGGCGCCTCCTTCGGCGCTCTCGTGGGGCTGCTCCTCGCGGCCAGGCACCCGGAGCGCGTGGCGTCGATCTCGGCCATCACCGCGACCGAGCGAATCCTGCCTGACATGTGGGAGGGCTCCGCCCGCCTGCGGGACGCGGCCCTGGCCGCGGCGGACGGCGGGGACGGCGGCGCCGTCTTCGACCTGCTGATCCCCCAGACGTACTCCCCCGCCTACCTCGAAGCCAACGCCGCGATCCTGGCCCAATACCGCCGGCAGATGGCCCTGATGCCGTCCCTCTGGTTCCGCGGGATCGCGGGAATCCTTGCGGCGCTCGAAGGAGTCGACCTGCGACCCCTCCTGCCGCGCATCGAGGCCCCGGCCCTGGTCGTGGGCGCCGGGGAGGACCGCATCTTTCCGCCGGAGCACTCGTGGGCCCTGGGCACCACCATCCCCGGGGCGAAGCTCGTGATGCTCCCGGGCGCGGCCCACGGCGCCGTCGTCGAGGAGCCCGCCCGCGTGGCCGAGGCATTGCGCGAGTTTCTGGGCCCTCTGTCCTGAACCGATTCGCTGGAGAGCTTCATGTCCCGATACGCCAAGCTCGTGTCCACCGGCCTCTACCTCCCCGAGCGGGAGATTTCGAACGACCTCCTGCGGGAGCGCTTTCCCGAGCCACCGGAGTTCGTCGACAAGATGGAGGCCTCGACCGGCATCCGCCGGCGGTGGTGGGCCCCGGACGACTGGTCCACCTCGGACGTCGCCCTGGGGGCCGCCCGCCAGGCGCTCGAAGCCGCGGGCCGGAGCCCGGAGGACGTCGACCTGATCATCCTGGGCACCGACTCGCCCGACTTCGTGACCCCCGCCACCTCGGTCGTCCTGCAAGGGAAGCTGGGGGCCAGTCGGGCCGGCACCTTCGACGTGGGGTGCGCCTGCGCGTCGTTTCCCACCGGCTTTGCCACGGGCGCGGGGCTCATCGCGGCGAACCCGTCCTTGAAAACCGTGCTCGTGGTGGGCGTCTACCTGATGCACCGGCTGGCCGCTCCGGACGATCCCATGGTCTTCTTTTACGGGGACGGCGCGGGCGCGGCCGTGCTCGAGCCGTCGTCGGAGCCCGGGTTCATCAACTCGGCTTTCCAGGCGGACGGCACCTACGCCAAGCACTGGGGGATCTACTCCGGCGGCACGGCCGAACCGGCCACCGAGGAGTCGGTCCGCGCCGGCCGCACCACGGTCCGCCTGATCGAGCGCTATCCGCCGGAGATCAACCACGAAGGCTGGCCGCGCCTCGTGCGCCGGCTGGCGCACGAGGGAGGCTTCGGTCTTGAGGACATCGATTTCCTGGTCTTCACCCAGGTGAGGAAGCCCTCGATCGAGCTCGTCATGGGAGACCTGGGAATCCCCATGGAGCGTACCCATACGGTAATGGAGGACTGGGGCTACACCGGCTCCGCCTGCGTGCCCATGGCCCTCCACGACGCGCGGGAGAAGGGGAAGATCAAGCCCGGCGACCTGGTCGTCCTCGTCGG
>DATEIO010000570.1:0-2927 GCA_035278895.1 Thermoanaerobaculia bacterium
CGACCTCGATCTCGCCGGGCAGATTTCCCCAGGCCACGGAGGACGGCGCGGGCACCTCGGCCCGGCCCGCGGGATCGTCTCCCGGCGGCGGTGCGTCGGCCAGCTCGCGGCAGGCCTCCACCACGGCCGCGGCCGCCCGCCCGGGATCGTGCCGCACGCGCACGAGCTCCCGGGAGGCCTTTCCCATGGCCGCCAGGCGCTCGGGCTGAGCCAGCAGCTCGCGGAGAAGGGCCGCGAGCGCGTCCGGCTCCTCGTCTCCCAGCGGAACGCGGAGCGCGACCTCGGGCGGCAGGTCCGCGAACTGGGCGTAGTCGGAGACGATGGCGGGCCGGCCCGCGGCGAGCACGCGCAGGAGCGAGGCCGAGGTCTCACCCGCCGTGGGATAGCGGAGGTTCAGGCACAGGTCCACGGCCGCGATGGCGGCCTCGAAGTCCTCGAACGAAACGAAGCCCATCACGTGCACCCGGTCGGCCACTCCGGCCCGCCGCGCCTCGCCTTCGAGGTCGAGAATGGGAGCGGCCTCCCCCACCACGAGGAGATGGACCTTTTCGAGACCGGGAGCGGCGAGCGCCCGGATCACGGACGTGGTCCGCTTGATGGGCGTCTGGAAGCCGAAGGAGCCGAGCACCGGCCGGTCTTCCGGAAGCCCGAACCGCTGCCGGAGGCGCCGCCCGGCCTCGGCGTCCGCTTCCGGAGGGAGCGGCACGCCCATGGGGATGGCGCGCACGCGGAGGTCCGGGTCCTCTTCGGCGAGCAGCTCCGCGGCCCACTGGCTATGGACGAGCACGCCGCGCTGGCGCCGCAGGAGAGCCCGGTGGGCCGGCAGGGCGAACACGGGCGCCTCGCCCCAGGCGTTCCAGCGCTTGGCGAGCGCCGTGGCCTCGCCCACCCAGCCGTGGTCCCGCGTCAGGCGGTCCTTGTAGTCCCAGAAAGACCGCGGCTCCTGCCGGCCGAGCGTGTCGTCCATCAGCAGGTGGTGCAGGAGCACGTCGTGGAGCGTGAGCACGCCCGGCAGCCGCAGGGCCAGCTCCAGCACTCCGCGGTGGTAGCGGTTGTTGCCCATCTGGTAGAGCGGAAGCCGTCCGCCGGCCCCGGTCTCCTCGATTGGAGCCATGGGCCAGAGCTTTTCCAGCTCCGGATCGATGGGCAGGTCCGGCAGGCGGATCACCCGCACGTCCGCCCGCTCCGTGAGATGCGGCAGGAGGTCGACGCTGTAGTCGGCGATCCCCGAGCGGACGGGCGGGAGGGGGGAGACGTAGTCGATCTTCACGGCGCCCCCCGGTCCGGTTTAAACGTCCAGCTCGTCCTTGCCCGTCGCGATCTGGCCCTTCAGATACGCTTCGATGAAGGGATCGAGATAGCCGTCGAGCACCCGGTTGGAGTCGCCCACCTCGGCGCCGGTCCTGTGGTCCTTGACGAGGCGGTAGGGGTGGAGGACGTAGCTCCGGATCTGGCTCCCCCAGGAGATGTCCTTCTTGTTGCCTTCGCGCTCGGCCTGCTCCGCCGCCCGCTTCTGCATCTCGCGGTCGTAGAGGCGGGATTTGAGGATTTTCATCGCCATCGCCCGGTTCTTGATCTGGCTGCGCTCGTTCTGGCAGGAGACCACGATGCCGGTGGGGAGATGGGTCATCCGCACGGCGGACTCGGTCTTGTTGACGTGCTGGCCACCGGCTCCCGAGGAGCGGAAGGTGTCGATCTTCAGATCCTTGTCCAGCACCTCGATCTCCACATCGTCGTCCACCTCGGGGTAGACGTCGACCGAGGCGAAGGAGGTGTGGCGCCGCGCCTGGAAGTCGTAGGGGCTGATGCGCACGAGGCGGTGGACGCCGGCTTCGCTCTTCAGGTAGCCGTAGGCGTGCTCGCCGCGCACGGCGAAGGTGGCGCTCTTGATGCCCGCCTCCTCGCCGTCCTGGCGGTCCAGCATCTCGACCTCGTAGCCGTTCTGCTCGGTGTAGCGCAGGTACATGCGGAGCAGCATCTCGGCCCAGTCCTGCGACTCGGTGCCGCCGGCTCCGGGGTGGATGGTGACGATGGCGGGCTTGTCGTCGTCGGGACCGGAGAGCTTGAGCTCCAGGTCCAGCTTGCCGAGCTCGCCTTCCAGGCGCTCCAGGAAGCGGTCGAACTCGGGGTCGGCCTCGCCCTCGGAGAGGAGCTCGCGCCAGGTTTCGAGCTCGTCCAAATCCGCGCGGAGCTTCTTCAGGGTCTGCAGGCGCTTTTCCAAGCTCCGGCGCTGCTGGAGGATCGGGGCGCTCTTGGCCGGGTTGTCCCAGAACCCGGCATCCTGCATCTGGTGGTCGATTTCGGCCAGCTCTCGTTCGAGGTCGGCCTGCTCAAAGATACCCCCGGAGGCTGTGGAGCTGCTCCGAGAGGGAATCCATACGCTGCTGCGTTTCGTAGGCGATCATGACGTCTTGCTCCTTCTCCTGGCGAAATATACCGCAACGGCCGCCAGCGCCGTCGAGAGGACGGGCACGAGCCAGGGGGCGCGGGCGTAGGGGGTGAGCCCCTTCTTGCCCGCGACGCGCGTGCGGATCACGCCCTGCTTGAAGACCCCGAGTTGGGCGCGGACTCCACCGTCCGGCTCCACCAGGGCCGAGACGCCGGTGATGGCGGCCCGCAGGAGCGTGCGCCGGTTCTCGGCGGCGCGGAAGCGGGCGGCCCGGAAGTGCTGCCAGGGCGCCGCGGTGTCGCCGTACCAGGCGTCGTTCGTGATCGTCACGAGGAGCGTCGCTCCGGCCTTCGAGAGATCCACGACCTCGTCCGGAAACACGATCTCGTAGCAGATCGACATGCCAATCTTGTCGTCGCCCCAGGGCAGCAGGGTGAGCTCGTCGGCGGGCCGGAACTCCCCGGCGTTTCGCGCCAGCTTGTCCATCCAACCGAAAACGCCGCGGAAGGGGACGTATTCCCCGAACGGCACGAGGTGG
>DATEIO010000571.1:0-10106 GCA_035278895.1 Thermoanaerobaculia bacterium
GGCCCCGCCACCTCACAGAGCACGAAGTAGCGGTTGCCGAGGCGCACGTACGCCTCGCCCGGCCCGGGCCGCTCCTCCACTCCTACCAGCGCGTGATCGGGCACCAGGATCAAGAGGACCCTGCGCGGAAAATTGCGCCAGAGCGAGCAGAAGGCGATCGACTTCGAATCGCAGTCTCCGCCCCCGCGCGCCAGGACCGCCGTGGGCACCCAGAAGCCGTGGATGCGGCGTCCCCCCTCCTCCTCGGGCGGCACCTGGTACGGCAGCTCCTGGAAGAAGGCCACGAAGAGCCTCAGCAGATGCTCCTCGTCGAGGCCCCGTCCCGCCCGCCGCAGGGCTTCGAAGCAGTCCGCGAGTGGCCCCGTTCCCCGGAGGGCGACCTGCTCGTAGTCCACCGCGATCCGGTTTCCCCGCAGCCGGAACCCCCGCTCCCGCAGCGCCGCGTCGGTCAGCCCGTCGATCCGGCCGCGGAGCTCGCCGTTCAACCAGGTGTCGAGCTTCGCCATCTCCAAGAGGAGGCGCGCCTCCTCCCGGCGCGGAAGGTTGCCCGGAAGGCTCCACTGCCAGCGGTAGCTCGTCTGGCCGTAGACGTCGATCTCGAAATAGGACGCGAGCCCCCGCGCCGCGACCTCGCGGAGCACCAGATCGCGCACCTGCCGGTCGAGCTGGTCCCAGATCTCCCGTTCCACGTATCCGAACGCCGCCACCTCGCGCAGGTAATCCTCCCGGCGGATCGTGCACGAGACGCGCTGGGGCCGCCCGTCGTAATCGGCAAACCCGAACGTCAGGCGTAGCCGGTCCCCCGCGCCCGCCGTCTCGAACGAGCCGAGGGACTGGATCGGCGGCGTCTCCGGCAGGGTCCGCCGGAGCCCGGGAAAGGCGAGAGCCGCGACAGATAGCCCCAGAACGCCGGCACACCCCAGCGCCGCAAACCCGGAACGCCTTCGGCTCATGGGAAGGGAATCACGCCCGGCAGGCTCGGCAGGTCGATCTCGGAGGTGGGCATCGCGAGCGGAATTCTAAAGCAGAACCGCTTCGTCCGTGACGCCTCTCCGAGTTTTTTGACGTCTTGTCTCGTTCCAGGACACGCCACGAAGCTTTCTCCCGGCTCGCAGAATCTTCCAGCGCCGCACAGAATTTAAGGGCGGCTTCCAGAAATTTACCGAGCTTTCCAGAATTCTCCGGCGCCTCCCGGAATCTTCCAGCGCGCTCCCGAATTTTCCCGAGATCTGCGGAATCTTCCCGAGCGCCGCGGAATTCTACCGCCGCCCACAGAATTCTCCCGTTGCCCGCGGAATTTTCCGGCGAGTCCCCGAATTTTTCCGAGCCTCGCAGAAATCTCCGGCAAACCATAGAATTTTCCGGCGGTTCCTGGAGAATTCTGCCGCGCCCTGGAATTCAAGGACGATGCGCAGAAAATTCTGCCAGCCGCCGGAAAATTCCGCGAGGCGCTGGAAGATTCCAGAGCGCGCTGCAAAATTCCCGGAGCCGCCGGAAAATTCTGGGAAGCGCCGCTAAATTCTGCGCACCGCCCTAAAATTCTGTGCCGCGCCGGAAAATTCTGGGAGCCGCTCGAAATCTCTTTGAGGCATTGCCAGATTTGGAAGAGCGTTTCCAGACTCGGAGAGCCGCTCGAGGATTCTGGATCGCTCCACAGGAATCTGCGAAGCGTCCCAGGATTCGGGAAGGCGCTGCGGGATTCTGTGGTGTCTTCCAAGGCTCCGGGAGCCGTTTGAATCTTCTGGACTGGGCTCCCAAACTCTGTGAAGCGTTCCAGGATTCGGAGAGGCGCGGCGAGGTTTAGAAGAGCTATCTAGAGTATACCCAAGATAAAGGAGGTCGATATGAAGAAAGCCTGGTTGGCCCTCTGTCTTCTGGTCCTCGCTCCAGTCACCAGTTTTTCCCAGACTCCAAGTGCTCCCCCGATCGACATCGCCGCAATCCTGGGAGGCTCCCCGGTCACCGGCTCCTGCGCCGTGCGCGAGAGCGAAGGCTTTCCGGGTCCATCCGGCAGGGTGCAGCTCAGGAGAAGAGTCTCTGTACCGTGACGGTCAGTTGCGGCCGTTTCGGCAGCCTCTCCTGCTTCTCGAATACTTCCAGCACTTCCTGCTCCGGGGTGGACCGCGACTGTCCGCAGAAGGGGTATATCACCTGTGATGGCACACCACCTACTGCCCGAATTGCACCATCGAGGATTCCTGCTACGAGTGCTCCCAATCCGGGGGAGCTGACTGCTTCTCCTGCTGCCGTTGCAACGGCGGCACTGTCATCGTTTGCGCCCAGTCCTGTTGAGATTCCGAGCCGGGGCTCGCGACCGCGGACCCCGGGGTTGATTCGATGAGGCACTGGCACTTCGGACGACCCGGGGCGCAGATGGAGTACCGCAGGGTTCACACCACCCGATCCTCGCCCTCCCGCCTGACCGAGGCGCCAGTACCGGAGCCTAGAACCGGTCTCATAAACAGGGCAATGTCGGCGGCTGGGGCCAAGTAACTTCCGCTTGGACGCGACCTGGAACCGAAGATTTTCTGGGGGCACGAGAACAGTGCCAGGGGCGGGGAGGAGGGGTTACTGCCTCCTCTCCGCCTTGATCCCGATGGGTGGCTGGTGCGGATCCCGCACCCGGAGCACAGAGACTACGGGCGCGCAACCCGCCAACGGAACTCGTCTTGCCGGTCCGAGCCGTTCTTCCGAGCCGAACACTCCCAGTAGGGAGAGGGAAGAGGTTTGGGGCCTTGACAAGAGCCTTCTAATGGGTGGCACCTATCGGTGGAGCCCGGAGTTACAGCCGGTCAAAAGCACCTGCACGCGCCTGTGCATTGATTGCAGAAGAAGCCCTCATAGCCGTTCCGAAGGCATAGGTACTCACAAGAATCGCAATCAGGATTTGGAGGGCAGAGAGAGGCGTAGGCGGGTCTGTTGCCGGCAAGGGCACCCAAGGTAAGAAGAGTGGCTACTGCACAGAGGACAAGTCGCTTCATCGAGGTCTCCTTTCCATAGGGTCTCCGCGAGATGGAGACATCCAGGCCGTAGTTTCTCACCTTTCTAAGTTTATGTCAAAATTTTATTAATATACGCAGTTTCGCGCGCTGGCCTGCGAAATTGGTTGCCCGTCTGGGCGCGTGATAGTGCGCAAGGTCTGGTATTTCTTGGTCGATGTCATCGCCGCGAACGGCGATTCCACGGAGTTGGAGAGGTGCGGTATCTATAGTGCGTATGCTTGCGTAAATAGACAACCCGTCCCTCCTCAGTCCCCGAACTTACCCTTTCCTCTTGGTCAACGATAAACTCCCCCTCGGCTCGATCGAGCCGAGAGAGGAAGGACGTGCCGCAGACTCCCCCGCCTGACTCCGCCGCTCCCCCATCCCGCTCCCCCTGGAGCCCGCTGCGCCATACGGTCTTCCGGTGGCTGTGGATCGCGAGCCTCGCTTCGAACGTCGGCACCTGGTTTCAGAACGTCGGCGCTTCGTGGATGATGACGACGCTCACGGCGTCGACCACCATGGTGGCGCTCGTTCAGGCGGCGACGAGCCTTCCCATGTTCCTGCTGTCGCTCCCGGGCGGGGCGCTGGCCGACGTGCTCGACCGGCGGCGCGTGCTCCTGGTCACCCAGAGCTGGATGGCGCTTTCCGCGGCGGCCCTGGGCGTTCTGACCTGGATCGGCATCGCGACGCCGTGGACGCTCCTCACGTTCACGTTCCTTCTGGGGCTGGGGGCGGCGGTGAACGGGCCGGCGTGGCAGTCGAGCATTCCGGAGATGGTGCCGCGGGAGGAGCTTCCCGCGGCGGTGGCCCTGGGGAGCGTGGGGTTCAACATCGCCCGCGCGGCCGGCCCGGCGCTCGCCGGCCTCGTCGTGGCTGCGGCGGGACCGGCGGTGACGTTTCTTCTCAATGCGGTCTCGTTCGTGGGGGTCGTGATCGTCGTCTACCTGTGGCGGCGGCCCGTGGAAGAGTCGGTGCTTCCGGCGGAGCGGTTCCTGGGGGCCATGACGACCGGCGTGCGCTACGTTCGCCACGCTCCGGAGATCCTGGCTCCTCTCCTGCGCGGCTCGACGTTCGTGCTCTGCGGCAGCTCGCTCTGGGCGCTCCTGCCGGTGATCGCGCGGACGGAGCTCCGCTCGGGGCCCGCGGGCTACGGCCTTCTCCTGGGAGCCCTGGGGATCGGCGCCGTGTCAGGGGCGATGGTGCTCCCCCGCCTGCGGAGGAACAACTCGACGGACGGCGTGGTGGCGGTCGCGACGCTGGTGTTCGCGGGCGCCACGGTGGCCCTCGCCTTCGTCCACCAGTTCTGGTTGCTGTTCGGGGCCATGGTGCTGGCCGGCGGTGCCTGGCTTTCGCTGCTTTCGAGCCTGAACGTGGCGGTGCAGACGGTCGTCCCCTCGTGGGTGCGGGCGCGGGCCCTGTCGGTCTACATGCTGGTCTTTTTCGGGGGGCTGTCGATGGGGAGCGCCCTCTGGGGAGCGGTGGCCGAGAGGTTTGGAGTTCCGCAGGCGCTGACCGCCTCGGCGATCGGCATGGGATTGGGCCTCCTCGCCACCTTCCGCTTCAGCCTGAAAGCCGGCGAGGGGCTGAACCTCGCGCCGTCCCGCCAGTGGCCGGCGCCGATCATCCACGACGACGTGGAGCTGGAGCCCGAGCGCGGTCCGGTGCTGGTCACGGTCGAGTACCGGGTCGACCCGGCGCGCGCGGCCGAGTTCGCGGAGGCCATGCGCGACGTCCGCCGCATCCGCCTGCGCGACGGCGCCATGCAGTGGGGCCTCTTCACCGACTCGGCGGACCCCGGCCTCCACACCGAGATCTTCCTCGTCAAATCCTGGATCGAGCACCTTCGCCAGCACGAGCGCGTCACGGTTTCGGACCGCGACCTCGAAGCCCGCGCCCGCGTCTTCCACCTCGGGCCGGAGCGGCCGGTGGTGCGGCATCTCATCGCGGAGGCGGTGCGGCGGACCTGAAAGGGGGAGACACGGTCGAGCGGGTCTGGCGCACCTCTAGAGGCGAGAGGACTTCCCCTCTCTTCGAGAAGAAGGAGAATTCATGAAAGCCAGACTGTTCTTCGCGCTCGCGGCCTTCGCCCTGACCCTTGCGGCGACGGCCGGGAACGCGGCCGCCGCCTCGTGCACCTCCTACTGCGCCATCGTCCGCTGCCTCGACGGCTACACCTGCGGGCCCTATGTGAATTCTTCGGGCCAGACGGTCTGCGGCTGCCACCCCTCTCCGTTCCGGTAGGAAGGACAAGGACACCAGGGACAACAAGGACAACCAGCTTAGACGTCCTTGGTGTCTTTGGTGTCCTTGGTGTCTTTGCTCTCGCGCTATGATCTGCGACTCTATGGCAGAGCGAGAGCCAGAGGCTCAGCGGCGCTTTCTTCCCGGATTGGCGCTGATTACGGCGGCGGGTTTCTTCGCCCGTCTGCTGGTCGTCCTCCGGGTGCCGACACGGCCGGTGGATGATTTCTGGTCGTATTTCGAACGGGCGCGGCTCCTCTGGGATCTCCATCAGTACGGGCCGCTCCCCGGCTATCTCGACGCGAGCTATCCGCCCGCCTATCCCCTGCTGCTGACGATCGCCCACGCGGCCCCATCTCACGAGCTGGGGATCGCGAAGCTCCTGAACTGCCTGCTCGGCGCAGCGTTCATCGTCCTCGCCGGCCTTCTGGCGCGGCGGCTGTGGGGGCCCTGGGCAGGCCTTGCGGCGGCGACCCTCGCGGCGTTCGTCCCTCGCCTGGCCGTGCTCCCGGCCATTCTTGCGTCGGAAAACCTTTTCGCTCCTCTCCTCTTCGGCTGGCTCCTCCTTCTCGCCGTCTCCTGGGACCGCCCACGGGTGGCCTCTACGGCGATGGCCGCGGGAGTGATCCTCGGCGTCATGACCCTCACCCGTTCGGTGGCCTGGCTGCTCGGCTTCTTCTGGCCGGTGGCGGCGCTTCTCGCGGGCAAGAAGGCGCGGGCGGTGCTGGCCGAGACGGCGATCGTGCTCCTCGCCCAGCACGCGGTCCTGCTCCCCTGGGCCGTTCGCAACCAGGTCACGCTGGGACGCTTCACGGTGCTCAATTCCGTGGGCGGAATCGACCTTTTCATCGGCAACAGCGAGGGGGCGACGGGCGACTGGTACAACTGGCGCCCGGAGCTCGAGAAGATCGAGCCCCGGCTGCCCGGGATGGGGGTGTTCGAGGTGGATGACGCGGCCGGCCGTGCGGCGCGGTCGTGGATGCGCGAAAACCCGCGGAAGGCGGCCGGGCTCTACGTCCGCAAGCTCGACCGGATTCTGCTCGGAGACGAGAGCTACATCGTGCACTACCTGGCCACGGGCTCGGGGTTTGCGCCGCCGGAGACGAGCAAGCCCGTGATCGGCGGACCCCATCTTTTGAAGGATCAGAGCGCAATGCTGGAGATGGGGCTCGACGTCGCCCATTGGGCGGTCGTTACCCTCGGCCTCGCGGGCCTCGCGGTCCTCCTGGGCCTCGCCGCGCGGCGGAGGTCGCGCCGGCTTGCGGCCCAGTTTGCCGTGCTTTTCGGCAGCGCGGCCTATTTCCCCCTGGTGACGGCCGTGTTCCACGGCTCGACGAGATACCGCTGGGCCACGATGGACCTTCTCCTCCTCTGCGCCGCGCTGGCGGTCGCGGCGGTGGCGGGTCAGCTTCCGGCGAGGCTTTCGAGCTCGCGGGCGAGCGCGGAGAGGGCCGGCTCCGGGGAGTAGTCGCGGAGCACGGACTCCCGGCCGGCTTTGCCCAGCAGCTCGCGGCCGCGGACGTCCGCCAGGAGGTTCCGGATGCAGCCGGCCACGGGCTCCCAGACATCGCTTCCGTTCGGCGGAGCGTAGAGGGCGCCGGTCGCGCCGTCGTCGATGAATTCGGTGAACGGAGGCCGCTTCGGGGCGAGCACGGCGCACCCCCGCGCCATGGCCTCGGCCACGGTCATGCCGAAGGATTCGCCGCGCGAGGTCGAGATCACGACGCCGCCCGAGTCGCGGACCGCGTCGAGGAAGGCCGGCACCCGCACGTGCGGAAGGCCGCGGAACCAGCGGAGGCGGCCGAGGATGCCTTCCTGGCGCGCGCGGGAAAGCAGCTCCTCGGCTCCACCCTTCCCCACGAACGTGCCGGCCATCCAGTACTCGGCGTCTACGCCCTGCTTTTCGAGGGTCCCCGCGAGGCGGAGAAAACCTTTCCAATTCTTGAGGTCGTCCATCCGCCCGATCCAGGCCACGACGGGCCGCGCGGGCCGGGCGCCGAAGGGGGTCGGCTCCCCGGTGAACTCCGGGCGGAGCGGATTGGGGACGACCCGCACGTCGGCTCCCTCCCCCACTCTTTCGAGCACGATCTCCCGCTGGTAGCGCGAGGGGACGAAGAAGGCAGCCGGCCGGCAGGGCCCCAGGTGGCGCAGGTATTCGAGGTTGGCGAGATAGGGGGTGTGGCACTCGATCACGAGGCGCGGCCGGCGCGGCTCCGCAAAGGCCGGGAAGATCTCGTCGGTGTCGATCGAGCCGACGAGGTCGAAGCCCTGGGCGAGGTACTTGAGGCAGGCTTCGGGCCGGCCGACGCGCACGCGGTCCCGGAGGCCGGAAAAGACCGGCCGGCCGCCCAGGTCGTGGAAGAACCAGGCGTGCGCCTCGATGCCCCAGCGCGCGAGGCCGTCCAGGCGGGCCCGCAGGACCGTCTCGACCCCGCCCAAGGTGAGGAACCGGTAGACGAAGAGGACTCTCATCGCGCCGCCGCGAGCTCCAATTCCCTCGCGAGGACGGCCAGGGCCGGCTCCGGAGCGAAGCGGGCCAGGATGGTCTGCCGGCCGCGCCGGCCGCACGCGCGCCGTCTCTCCGCGTCGCGGAGCAGCCCGCGCACGCAGCCGGCCGCGGACTCGGGAGAGCCCGGCTGGAAGAGGCTTCCGCTCACCCCCTCCTCCACGAACTCGGTGAACGGCGCCTGGTTCGGCACCACGACCGCGCATTGCCGGGCCATGGCCTCCGCGACCGTAAGGCCGAAGGATTCGCCGCGGGACGTGGAGACGAGAACGCCTCCCGAGTCGCGGACGGCGTCCAGAAGGATGTGAATGCGGCAGGAGGGCAGGGTGCCGAACCAGCGCAGCCGTCCCAGGGCGTGCTCGTCATGAGCCCGCTTCTGGAACCGCGCTTTTTCATCGTTCTCCACGTGTTTGCCGATGATCCATCCTTCCACGGGGTCGCCGGACCGGACGAGGAGCCCCAGAAGCTCCAGAAATCCCTCCCAGTTCTTCTGTGCGTCGAGGCGGCCGATCCAGGCCAGCACCGGCCGGGGCGGCGGGGACGGGAACGGGACCGGCTCTTCCACGAACTCCTGCCGCAGCGGGTTGGGAACCACGCGCACCGCGATTTCCGGGCCCAGCCTCTCGCGCACGAGCCCGCGCTGGCCTTCGGACGGCGTGAACACGGCGGCCGGAGGATGCCCCGCGAGCTCGCGGAGGTACTCGATGTTTTCGAGGTAGGCGGAGTGGCACTCGAAGACGAGGCGTGGCCTCTCCGGCCCTCCCGCAAGCCCCGGCAGGATCTCTTCGGTGTCGATCGAGCAGAGCAGATCGAAACCTCCTTCGCGGGCGAAGCGCAGGCAGTCTTGGACGCTGCCCACGTGCGCCCGGTCCTCCAGGCCGGCAAAGATCGGCTGGCCCCCGTAGTCGTGGAAGAACCAGGCGTGCGCCCCGATCCCCAGCCCCTCCAGGCCCGCGAGCCGGGCGCGCAGAACCGCTTCCACTCCTCCCAGAGTCAGATATTTATAGACGAAAAGGACCTTCATGAAAGGCTGCCGAAGAGAGCCCGTTTCTCCCCGACGCGCTGGCGTCCCTGCTCGACCGTGGCCAGCAGGGCGTCGAGCCGGTGGTCCCAGGTGCACGAGGCCGCAAAGGCCCGGCGGGAGTCGGCTTCGCCGGGCTCCTTGCGGCCCGCCGCCTCTTCGAGGGCGCGCACGAAGCCCTGGGCGCCCTCGGCCCGGAGCACGAACGCCTCTCCTCCGGACGGAGGATAGACGCCGGTGGCGACCACCGGCAGCCCCATGGCCAGATACTCGTAGGTCTTGATCGGATCGGCGCCCGCGGCCAGGCGGTCCGGCTTGAACGGGATGATCGCTACGTCCCAGTTGGCGGCGTAGGCGGCGAGATCCCGCTGCGGCTGCTTGCCGAGCAGGTGCACCGTGTCCGGCAGGCGGACCCCGTCGGGGCTGCCGCCGTAGCCGATCAGGTAGAAGCGCCAGGAAGGCCGCAGGCGGGCCGCTTCGGCGATCAGCTCCCAATCGAACCACGCTCCCGCGAGGTAGCCGAAGTAGCCCACGGTGATCTCGCCCCGCTCCAGAGGCTTCGCCTCGCGCACGGCCTCGAGGCCCGGCTTCAGGCCGTTGCCCACGATCTCCACCCCGTCGCCGCCCAGCGAGCGGATGCGGCCGGCCAGGACCTCGTTGATGGCGAAGACGGCGTCCGAGGCTCCGATCATGTGGCGCTCGAACTCCTCGTCATACCAGATCGCCTGGCCCACGCGGTGGAATTCCTCCCAGTCATCCAGAACATCATAAAGCGTAATCCACCCCGCGGAGCTCGCCGCGGCCAGGGTTTCGAAGAAACCG
The DNA here is from genome assembly GCA_035278895.1 of Thermoanaerobaculia bacterium. Lineage (GTDB taxonomy): Bacteria > Acidobacteriota > Thermoanaerobaculia > Multivoradales > UBA5704 > DATARR01. The sequence goes on from DATEIO010000571.1 coordinate 9,575, forward strand.
GGCCACGGAAACTCGAAGAGCGCGATCTTTTCGAGCCCACGGAAGGCGCTGGTCAACATCTCGGGCTGCTTGGCGATCACGTCGATGGGGATCTGGACGATCCCCTCGCCCAGACGGTTCTGGGGGATCCACTCGTGGTCCCACCAGCGCCAGTAGACGAAGACCACGGGGATGCCGCGCCGGGAGAGCGTGAGCGCCAGCTGCGTCGGGCGCTGCCCCTCGCTCTCCAGGAGCTGGGTGGCGGAGAACAGGGCCACCACCCGGGTGGCCCCGCTGTGGCGCACCTGGTCCTCGAAATGGAGGAGGTCGCTTCTGGGATCCGGCATCACGGCCTGGGCGGCGCCTGCGGCCGCCTCTCCCGCCCCGCCGCCGCCCGCGGCAGACGGCGCGGAGGCTCCCTTCCCCACCAGCCGGCCCACGGCGCGGCGCACTCCGCGGTAGAGGGCCCGGCGGCGCGACCCTTCGGGAAACAGGAGTCGCATCAGGGCCCAGAACCGGGTGAGGAGACGGTAGGCGATCGTCCCCTCGACCT
>DATEIO010000572.1:0-12717 GCA_035278895.1 Thermoanaerobaculia bacterium
TCCATAGGCTGTGCACCCACGCACCGGACCGGTTCATCAGATCGAGGCGTTCCGGGTCTGCTACCAGGAAGCACTGATCGCCGAGCCTGAGAGATCGGCCTCGGCGGGAAGAGGCTGCAGAAGGAGAAGCAGTTGGACTCCCAGGATGGGGTCGTAATAACTCTGCTCCAGCGCGATTCGCGAGCGCCTTCCTTGAAAATGAGCGAACCGCCAGTTGTACGGAGGTTCGTACGTCCCGGCGCCGAGCGGACAAGGGAAGCGCGATCTCAACACCTCGACGCACGCGAAGAAATTCTGATCAAACACGCGACGAAGCTCGCCCACGAGCAGAGCCTCGGGCTCGTAGTCGTCATGGGCATCCAGACAGCAGATCACGGTTGTCGGCTTCGTCATCGTGTCGAGGATCAATCGCGTGCCGTCCGCTGGGTGCTCCGCTTCCCACAAACCGATCCCGTCAGCGGTCGGCTCACTCCATCCAGACGCCGTGCAGGCCGAAGCAAAAGCGTCCGGCGAGAGCGCGTTGCCGTCGAGGCTTTCAAGGACGGGCAGGACCGACTCGATGAGGTACATACAGCGATCGGATGCGGGAGGAGAGGATCTTCCTGTCGATCCGCTCCTCCCTGAGCCCGGTCTAGTGATGCTTGTAGTAGCTCTCTGACCTGGGGATGACCTCCACCAGCTCCATCATTCCCCGGTCTTCGTGCGCCAGGATATGGCAGTGAAGCACGTACTGGCCGGTGAAGTCCACGAACCGGCTCCGCATCTTGAAATACCCGGGAATGGTCACCGTGCAGGTGCCGCCCGTGCATGCAGTGTACTGCTGGATGTCTTCCGGGCACTGGTCGAGCGTAGTGCAGACGGAGGTCGGCAGTTTGTCCTGGCGGGCGGTGGGGATCGCGAACACGTCCCACCAGACGAAGGGGGGCGCGAGCTTCTGGCAGGGCTTCCAGGTCGCCGGCTTGGTCGGATCCGCGTAGCACGGGCTGCTCGTGTCTTTGGCGGACGAGGTGTTCGGTTGGAACACCTCAACGATCTGGAAGGGGTTGATGTGGATGTGGAACGGATGCGCGATGTTGGTCGTCTCGTTGAACAACGTCCACTCTTCGGTCGTGTTCAGGATCATCGTCTGGTCGACGTGATGACCATCGAAGAGCTTGTCGTTGATCTCATGGAGCGGCATTTGACCCTTGCCCGCGCGGGCCGAGCTCGGATTGGTGTTGAAGTGCAGCTCCCGCTTCATGTAGATGGGCTCGGTGATGTCCGCGAGGAACGCGGGGAGCTCAGGGAAGTCCGCCTCCCTCTCGATGAAGTCCATGGGCGGATCGATCGGCTTCGCGTCCGCCTTGACCCGGACCGTGAGCAGAGTCGTCGGCGTGCCCGAGGGGAGATCGCTGATCGACTCCACGACTTTGAGCTCGTACTCCCCTTCCTGGACCGGTGCCCGGACCAGCAGGTCGGCGCGATTCGCCGCCGCCAGGTTGAACTTGGCGTTGACGGTCCCGATCCGCTGATAGTTCGTGTAGGAGAGCTGAACGCCATCCTGGGCGATCTGCCGCCAGGCGGGGCTCTGCCCGCCCTGGCCTCTCTGGGTGAAGCTATCGAATTGCACGAAATTGCGCGGGGCGGTGTTGACGATCCGCCACATCTGAACCTGGCCGGGCTTCATCGTCACGACCGGGTTCAACCGCCCGTTGACCGACAGCGGGGCGGGCCCTCCCTTGTTCGTGCCGCTGAGCAGGTTCAATGAGGTTTCGAGCTGTTGGATCACCAGCACCTGCTCTTGCAGGCCCCAGTTCTTGTGGGAGGGCGTCTCTTTGTAGAACTTCCTCAGCGCGTCGTCGTAGGCGCCTTCGATGACGAACGTGCCGGTCATGCCGTTGCCCACGTTGAGCGCGGTCGAGCCGTGCTTGTGCGCGTGGTACCAGTGCGTGCCCGGCGACTGCCCCATCTTCACCTTGGCCGGGTCGTAAACCGGAAGGCTGAAGCAGTAGGGGAAAGCGCCGACGTTGTATTGCGGCCACAGCCCCTGCTGCAGCTGGGCCTCGTTTCTCGGCCATAGCCGCATTTCGGGAGGCAGGTCCCCGGGAACGCCCTTGTAGGGAGCGGTCTTGTCGTAGGTCTCGAGGAGCTCCTTCTGCTTGGCCTGCCAGGCCGAAGGCATCTGCGTCCATTTCTGTGGTGTGCCGTTGGCCGCGCACCAATTGAAGAACTCCTTGAACTGAGCCATGACGAAGGAGTCCTCGGGCTCGATCTTGTCTCCCTGCCGGAGGGCCGGACGGACGAAGAGCAGGACGTTGTCGCCCGTGGTGCTCGGCGTGGTGTGCGTACCATGGAAGTGGAGGTTCGCAGTGCTCGAGCCGTGCAGGCAGTTGGGATAGTTGTCATTGCGCGGGTAGATCTGGGTCGTGGTGTTCGGCGAGTTCACACGCTGGGCCGTTGCCTCGTCGCAGCCATTGGTCTTGCCCTGCTCGCCCTGGTCCAGGGTGTTCGGGAACTTGCTGAGATCCACCTGATTGAGGAATGTGAGCTGAACCAGATCGCCGACCCGCGCCCGCAGCGTCGGTCCCGGAATAGGGTCCCCCGTGGACGGCCAGGGCTTCTGCGGCTCTTGCGTGCTGTAGCCCTTGAAGAACCGGAGCTGCTGCGATTGGCATCCGGCGCCAGCGGCGTCTTCCGACAGGGAGCGCTCCTCGTCGCTGAGTGTGATCACTCCCTGGAGACGCCCGTTCTGACTCTTGATTTCGGGGATGGAGATGAGGTCCCGTCCTGGCGTGCAGTCGGCTGTCTGCGCGCCTGCCGGGAGTGAGGTAAGCATCGTCGCCAAGGCGAATACCGCGCTCGACATGAATCGCATGGCATCCTCCGTCCTCGCGGACGCGTTCTCTGGGGTTTCTGGCTAGGTCACGGTGATGGTCCCCTGCTCATTCGGGTGAAGCGAGCAGGCGTACTTGAAAGAAGACGGCACACTCGGTGAAAAAGTCGACGACGTGCCGCCATTCGGTGCGATCTGGTTCGGCATGAAGAACGTCGTGTTGATGGTCCCGTCGCTCTGGAGCAGGCCGGGCCAGTGCGCCTCAGTGTCGTTGTTGGTCCAGAAGATCTGATCCCGCGTCTTTGCCTGGAGGGGATCGGGATTGAAGACGACCCCTTGGGCAGTCCTGCTGATGGTGATTCGCCATTGGAAAGGCATGGTCACTCCTCCCTAGAGACTTGACACCGAGCCGGCAACCCCGGTGGTGATGGCCCCGAGTTTCGCGCAGGCCCTACAATCAATCTTCAGCCCAGTAGAAGATGAGCACCTCGACCTGGGCTTCCTCCGTGCCCCTCAGCGTTTCGATTCTGTGGCCCTTGGGAGACCGGACCTGGACGTTCACGATGTCGGCCTCGTGAACTCGAAAGTCCCCTCGGCGCTCATTGAATTCGTCCAGGACCTCTCCCACGTTCGCGCCAAGGATATGAAAGTGCCTGAGCTTACGCATCCTTTCCCCCCTTCGAGATACGCCTGACGATTACCTTGTATGAGGTTTCATGACCCGCAGCCCTCGAGCTCCCCGGCAAATCCCTTCTCTTACAGCGAATGATGGAGAGCATACGCCCCCCCGGCAAGCTCGTCAACCGGCGGACCTGCGCCCATCCATAGACAAAAATTCCCGGGAGCATGATGGCTACACACCCCCGGGCAAAGGCGCTTTACGGCTTGCGCCGCACGCGCGAGGAGACCGTCAGTTCGACAAGGACACGTCGCGGCAGGCCACGCCCTCTCCCTGGGCGTTGACTGCAGTGACCTTGTAGGAATACGTGGACCCGGCCGGAACGGGGTTGTCGAACGCGTGGACGGTCGCCGCGACGCCCTGGATCTGCTCGAAGACGCCGCCTCCCTGGCTTCTGTAGATGCGGTAGCCGGTGATCGGCGTGCCGCGGTCGTCCGGCGTCGACCAGGTGACGTGGGCGACGCCGCCGGTGATCGATCCGGAGACGAGCGGGGACGCCGGCACGGAGAGGGGCTGGTCGAACTGCGCGTAGAGCCCCTTGCCGGTCGTCTGGCGGGCGATCGCGGCCAGGTCCGTGCCGCTGTTGGGCCCGCCGTTGACGCAGTCGCCGATGCAGCCGTCCGCGTAGCCCACGAGCACGCGGCCCTTGGCGTCGGCGGTCACATCCATGAAGTCGAGGAGGTTTCTCGTGCCTCCGCAGGTCGTGCCGGCTGTGCAGACGGTGCCGCGCTGGACCGGGTCGCCCGGGGTGGCGTTGACCGTCACCCAGGTGGCGCCGCCGTCGTAGGTGTGCGCCACGTAGAGGTGCCAGACGGCCGGGAGGTCCGGATCTTCGCCGTAGACTTCAGCCCCCGCGGTGGTGGTGCCCAGGAAGGCGAAGGCGGCACGGTTGCCGTCGCCCGCGACCATCACCGGGAAGACGCTGTTCTTGATTCCGAAGGATTTCCCCACGTCCTGGATGTGGCCCCAGGTACGGCCGCCGTCCTTGGAGACGGCCGTGTAGGCGTGGCCGTCGCCGTTGGACCAGCCGAAGTAGACGGTGCCGTCCGTGGCAATGCCGACCGAGGGGTCGGTCTCTCCCGCGGTGCTTCCCGGAACGTGGACGACGCCCCAGGTGAGGCCGTTGTCGCGCGAGATCGCCAGGCCCTGCTCGCCGCCACAGTTCTTGTTGGGAACGAAGGCCGTGCCGTCCGGCCCGACCTTGACGTGGCCGTGGAGGCCGTTGCACTGGGTCAGGTTGTAGATCGGCACCGCCACCCCGAAGGTCCGGCCGCCGTCCAGGCTCGTGGCGCACTGGGCGAGGGCGATGTCCTGCGAGCAGTAGTAGACGATGTTGGGATAGCTGGTGAGCGGCCCGAGCGGGCCCAAGGCAAAGGGGCCGCCGCCCACGCTCTGGTGGTCGACGCCGGAGTTGATGCCGGCCCCCTGGCTCGGCTGCCAGGTCTCGCCGTCGTCGTCCGTGTAAGCCATCAGGCTGATCTTGGTGGGCAGGAGCTGCGACACGAAGGTCCGCCCCGTCTTCTGATCGGTAAACAGGATCGGATCGAAGCTCTCGAGCGACGTCAGCGTGGCGCTCACGTCGTTCCACGTGGCGCTGGCCGGCGAGGAGCAGTCGTCGAAGTCGGCCTTCAGCGTCTCGGTAAAGGCGATGTACATGACCGCCCCGGTGTTTTCGTTGACGCCAAGCGTGGGCTCGCCCGCGCTCTCTCCCAGGCCGCCCGTCGGGTTGTAGGTGGTGTAGACCGGCGGCTTTTCCGTGGAGGTGCCGGGCTGGGCCGGCAGTTGGGAGAGCTTGGCGTTGGCGCTGTAGGCCAGGATCGCCGCGAAGTTTGCGGCGCTCACGGTGTAGACGCCGGCCGCGGGGTTGTTCAGCGTCACCTTCTCGGCTCCGCCCGCCGAGTTGCCGGAGCTGCCGACGAGCGCGCCGTCCGGACCGTAGACTTCGAGGTCGTAGTCGTCCGTGGGCTTCGGGGTGAGCGTGATCTCGATCTTGAAGGCGTAGGACGGCGGTACGACGTTCAGCTTGTAGTTGTCACAGGCCGTGTTGCTCGGGCCGCCACAGGTAGCGGAGGCCGTGGGCAGGCCGGGTCCGCCCGTCCAACTCGCCTGGGTGGCGCTCTGCGAAACCGTTCCGGACGACGGGCTGGCCGCGTAGGCGGCGCCGGTCAACAGACTGACTGTGACAAGGAAAACAACGAAAAGGATGCGCGGGGATGACAGGTTGGTTTTCATTGCCTCTCCTAGGGGGCTGTTCTTGGGATTCCCATTTCTCCCTTCCCGAAAACCGGTCCCGTGCATAAGTAGTGCCACTACTAACCTGACATTGCCGTCAGGGGTCCCTGCCCAGGCGGAAACCCTGGGCGAGGGGGATTGGCGGCCGGGGAGTGGTAAAGTTTACCTTCCTCAAGGGAGATTTATGCACGATCGCGTATGCATCCTGATCCTCCTGCTCCTGTCCCTCCTCCTGCCGGCCGTGGCCGGAGCCGAGGAGGCGGTCCCCCGCGAGTGGCTGACCCCTGCAGAGGTGGCGGGCTTCGAGGCCACGCCCACGTATGAGGAGACGCTCGCGTTCCTCCAGAAACTGCAGCCCCGGCTTCCGGAGATGTACCTGGGCTTCTATGGCAGCTCGGGTGAGGGGCGGCCGATGCCGTTCGTGGTGGTGTCGAAGGAGAAGGCCTTCACCGGCCGCCGGGCGCGGAAGAACGGCAAGCCGATCCTCCTGATCCAGAACGGCATTCATGCCGGGGAGATCGACGGCAAGGACGCGTCGCTGATGATCCTCCGCGACCTGGCGCTCGGGAAACGGAAAGAGCTGCTGGACGCGATGACGCTCGTGATCCTCCCCATCTACAACGTGGACGGCCACGAGCGGATCTCCCCGTACAACCGCCCGAACCAGGACGGCCCGAAGAAGGGAATGGGCTTCCGGACCACGACGGCGGGGCTGGATCTCAACCGCGACCATCTGAAAATCGTTTCCAAAGAGGCGCGGGCCCTGATCGCGCTGGTCAACGACTGGCGCCCGCACCTCCACGTGGACAACCACGTGACCGACGGCGTGGATCATGCGTGGGTGCTCACCTGGGCGTATCCCGAGGCGCCGCAGCTGGCGGCTCCCGTCGACGCGTGGATGAAGGCCCACCTGCCGGCCGCGCTCGCGGCCACGGCCAAGGCGGGGCATCCCAACGGGCCTTACGTGGATCTGCGGGACGGGAACGATCCCGCAAAAGGATTCAGCTCCTGGGTGGGCCAGCCGCGCTACTCCTCGGGCTACTACCCGCTCCGGAACCGCCCGTCGGTGCTGGTCGAGACGCACTCGTACAAGCCCTACAAGGAGCGGGTGCTCGCGACCCGGGATTTCCTTCTTTCTCTCTTCGCCGAGGTGGCGAAGGACCCCGCCGGTCTCACCAAGGCCGTGGCGGACGCCGAGGCGGCCACGGTCGCCGCGGGCAAGCCGGGCGCTCCGCCATCCGACGTGGTCGTGAGCTTCGAGGAGAGCGAAGTCTCGGAGCCGATCCGCTTTCCGGTCTACGCCGGAGAGATGCGGCCCTCGGCCGTTTCGGGTCAGCCGACGCTCTTCTACAAGCGCGGCCAGGTGGCGGAGATCGAGGTCCCCTGGTATCACCACCCCAAGGTGGCGAAGACGGTGCCCCGGCCGCGCGGCTACCTCGTGCTCCCCGGCTGGCCGCAGATCGAAGAGCGGCTGCGCGGCCACGGGTTGACCGTCCAGAAGATCACCGCGCCTTTCGAGATGGAGGTCGAGACGATGCGGGTCTCCGCTCCCAAGCTCGCTCCGGCTTCCTATCAAGGAATGGTGCAGGTGACGCCGCAGGTTTCCCGGCAGACGGAGCGGCGCCGTATCCCCGCAGGCACTCTCTGGGTGCCGGCCGACCAGCCGGATTTCGAGGTGGCGGTCCAGCTCCTGGAGCCCGAAGCGGCCGACTCGCTCCTGGCATGGGGGATGCTGTCTTCCGTCTTCGAGCAGAAGGAGTACATCGATCCGCGGGTGCTGGACGGCCTCGTGACCGAGATGCTGAAAGACCCCAAGATCGCCGCGGAGTGGAAGACGGCGCTCGAGGACGAGAAATTCGCGGCCGACGCGCGGGCGCGCTACGCCTGGTGGTACCGCCGCACGCCGTACTGGGACGAGACCGTGGGGCTCCTCCCCTACTTCCGGGCGACGGCGGTGCCGCAGGGGGAGAGACTCCCCTGGCATTGAGGGTGTACCTTATGCTTTGACCGATCACGAGCGGCCGATCCGGTTGGCGCGCAACTCGCATAAACCCGAGAGCCCGGAGGAAGCCTTGATCATGCCAGAGCCTGAGAATCCCTCCACCCGCGACTGGCTGCGGGTCTCGCTGGAAAGCATTCACGATGCCGTGATCGCGGCCGACGCGGTGGGCTGCGTGACCTGCATGAATCCCGCTGCGGAGCGCCTGACCGGCGAGAGCGCGGACTCGGCGCGCGGCCGCGCGGTCAAAGACGTTCTGGAGCTTCTGGACGAGACCGCGCGCCGGCCGGTCGAGATCCCCCTCCAGGACGGAGCCGCGGCCGGCACGGTGGCGCGGCACCCTCTTCTCGTGATCAACAACGGCCGGGAGCGGCTGGTCGAGGTGACGGTGGAGCCCCTCCGCGACGAGGCGGGGGGCCCGGCCGGCGCGGTCTTGATCCTCTCCGACGTGACCGGGCGCTTGAAGGCCGAGCGGTCGCTCCGGGAGAGCCAGGAGCGCTACCGGGCGCTCATCGAGCAGAGCTCCGAGGGGATCTGGCGCTTCGAGCTGGAGCAGCCGGTCTCGATCGACCTCCCCGAGGACGAGCAGGTGGACCTTTTCTTTCGCCACGGCGTGCTTGCCGAATGCAATCGGACCATGGCGAGGATGTACGGATTCGAGGACGAAGCGGAGATCCTCGGGGCCCGGTTGGGCCATCTCCTGCCCGCGACCGATCCGCACAACATCAACTACCTCCGGAATTTCATCCGCTCGGGCTACCGGCTGACGGGCGCCGAGTCCCACGAGACGGACGCCGAGGGGAGCCCCAAGTTCTTCCTGAACAACCTCCTGGGGATGGTCGAAGAAGGCCACCTCACCCGCGTCTGGGGCACGCAGCTCGACGTGACCGAGCAGAAGAAGCTGGAGGACGAGCTGCGCAAGCGCGCCGAGGAGCTGATCGGAGCCGACCGGAGAAAGGACCAGTTCCTCGCCATGCTGGCCCACGAGCTCCGGAACCCTCTCGCCCCCATCCGGAACGCCGTCGAGCTGATGCGCCAGGTGGAGACGGTCGATCCCACGTTCCAGCCTTCCCGCGAGATGGTCGAGCGTCAGGTCAAGCATCTGGCCCGGCTGGTGGACGATCTGCTCGACGTCTCCCGGATCACCCGGGGGAGCATCCGCCTGAGGAAGGAGATCGTGGAGCTGGGCACGATCGTGGAGCGCGCGGTCGAAGGGACGCGGCCGCTCATCGAGAGCCGCGCCCACGAGCTGATCGTCGACCTCCCGAAGGAGACGATCCGCCTGGAGGCCGATCCGACGCGGCTGGAGCAGGTGATCTCGAACCTCCTGAACAACGCCGCCAAGTACACGATGCCGGGTGGGGAGATCCGGGTGACGGCGCGGCTGGAGCCCGGAGAGGCGGTGATCCGGGTGAAGGACACCGGGATCGGCGTCCCGCCGGACGTCCTGGAGCGCGTGTTCGAGCCTTTCGTGCAGTCCGACGGGTCTCTCGCCCGCTCCGACGGCGGCCTGGGCGTGGGGCTCACGCTCGTGCGGAGCCTGGTCGAGATGCACGGCGGCCGGGTGGAGGCGCACAGCCCCGGCCTGGGCCAGGGGAGCGAGTTCGTGATCCGCCTGCCCGCCCGAGTGCCGGTCGAAGCTCCGTCTCCGGTGCCGCAGCCCTCCCCCGCCGCCTCGCCCGTCCGCGGGCTCAAGGTGCTGGTCGTCGAGGACAACATCGACGCGGCCGAGAGCCTCGCCTCGCTGCTGCGGATCTGGAACCACGAGGTCACCGTGGTCCACGACGGCCGGGCCGCGCTCGAAGCCGCCCGGAAGAATCCGCCCGAGGTCGTGCTCCTGGACATCGGCCTCCCCGGCCTCGACGGTTATCAGGTCGCCCGCAAGCTGCGCGAAGACCTGAAGCTCGACAACGCCCTCCTGGTCGCCATGACCGGCTACGGCCAGCCCGAAGACCGGCGGCGCTCGCACGAAGCGGGCATCCACCACCACTTCGTGAAGCCCGTGGAGCCCATGGTGCTGCGGAATCTCCTTTCGGGGCTGGCGATGCCGGTGGGGTCGGGCGGGCGGGGGTTCTGAAACACATTCCCCCTCCCGCACACCCCGGGTATGGCGGTACACTGGGGAAGACCCCCAGCGACCATGACCTCACCCAGAGAGAGCAGGCTGCTGCGCCTCGCGATTGCGAAGGGACTCCTGCGTTGGGAGGACCTCGATTCTGTTGCGGACGACCTCCCCCTGGAGGGGGAAGGGGCCGCGGCGTGGATCGAGGCGCTGGTGGCGTCCGGATTTCTGACCTCCCGGGACATCGCGAAGCTGGAAACCGAGCTGCTGCGAGAGCAGGAGAACCTCACGCCGGAGATGCTCGTGCCCTCCCGGACGGGCCGGCCCGACCCGTCTCCCGAGGACCTTCTCTTCCCTCCCGACCTCCGCTTCCTGGCGGACTGGACGCGGTACCGCATCGATCGCTTCCTGGGCTCGGGCGGCATGGGGTCGGTCTACAAGGCGTTCGACCCCACGCTCGGCCGCGCGGTGGCGCTCAAGTTTCTCCACAGAAACGACCCGAAGCTCACCGAGCGCTTTCTCCGCGAGGCGCGGTCCCAGGCGCGGGTGGATCATCCGAACGTCTGCAGGGTGTACGAGGTCGGCGAGGTCGAGGGCCGGCCCTACATTGCCATGCAGTACCTCGACGGCCGGAGCCTCGCCGAGCTGTGCGAGGAGATCCCGCTGCGCGGCAAGGTCGAATTGATGCGCGACGTGGCCCGTGCCGTCCACGCCGCGCACCGGACCGGCCTCATCCACCGGGATCTGAAGCCGGGCAACATCCTGCTCGCCCGCAACGAGTCCGGGGCCATCCATCCTTATGTCGTGGACTTCGGCCTCGCCCAGGAGCAGAGCGAAACGAGCCTCACCCGCACCGGCATGGTGAGCGGCACTCCCGCCTACATCTCGCCGGAGCAGGCGCAGGGCAAGCCGCTCGACCCGCGCACGGACGTCTACAGCCTGGGCGTGGTCCTCTACGAGATCCTGGGGGGCCTGCAGCCTTTCACCGGCTCGAACCTCGCCCAGATCCTCGTGCGGATCGTCCACGAGGACCCGCCTCCGCTCTCCCGGGCCGATCCGGCCATTCCGCGCGACCTTCAGACGATCGTCTCCAAGTGCCTGGAAAAGGAGCCCGAGCGCCGCTATGACTCGGCCCGGGCCCTGGCCGAGGACCTCGACCGGTTTCTGGACGGCGAGCCGATCCTCGCCCGCCCCACGGGATGGCTCTACCGGGCGGGCAAGAAGGTCCGCAAGAACCGGGCAGTGGCCGCGGTCTCGGCCGTTGCGGCCGTGGCGCTCCTCGTCCAGGGCGGCGCGAGCCTGCGCGCGCAGTGGGAAGCGAGGGAGAGGGCGGAGCTCGCGCAACGCTTCGGCCAGCGGGTGGGGAGCCTCGAGTCGAGCCTTCGCTACGAGGTCCTCCTCCCCCGCCACGACGTGACCCCGCACAAGCGGAAGCTGCGGCGGGAGCTCGAAAGCATCCGCGCCGAGATGGAGCGGCTGGGCCGCGTGGCCGAGGGGCCGGGCAACTACGCGCTCGGGAAGATCCACCTGGCCCTCCACCAGGTCGAGCCCGCCCGCGAGCACCTGGAAGAAGCCTGGAACGCCGGAGAGCGGAGCCCGGAGGTGGCCGAGGCGTTCGGCCGGGCCCTGGGGCTCTCCTACGAACGGTCGATGGCGGACGCCGCCCGCAGCACCCAGAGCCTCAACGAGAAGCGCGCCTCGCGCGAGGAGATCGAGCGCACCTACCGCCGGCCGGCCCTCGACTATCTGAAGGAGGCGGCCCGGAACGGCCAGGGATCACCGTATCTCTCGGCTCTCATCGCCTTCTACGAGAAGCGCTATTCGGAAGCCGTGGCCCACGCCCGCGAGGCCTACGCCCGGGCTCCCGACCTCTACGAGGCGGCCCAACTCGAAGCCGACGTGTACGGCACCCAGGGGGATGACGCGGCCGACGCCGGGAAGTACGAGGAGGCCGTTCGCCTCTTCGAGCAGGCGGAAGAGATCTACCGGGGCCTGCGGGCACGGGCGCCGAGCGACTCCTCTCTCTACACCCGCGGGTGTGCCCTCGCGGCCCGCCGGCTGGGCGTCGCGATGATCACCGGAAGCCCTTCCCGCGCGGAGGTGGACGCGGCGCTCGGCCTTTGTGAGGAGGCCCTGGAGATCGATTCCGAGATGCCCGAGGCGCTCACCGTCCAGGCCGCGATTCTCTGGCGACAGGGAGAGGGGCAGAGCAGCCGCGGAGAAGATCCGACCGCCCACCTCGAAGCCGCGATCCGCGCGGCCGGGCGGGCCCTGGCGCTCGATCCCACGGAAGCCCAGGCTCTCAACAACCTCGCGATCTCCTGGCGCATCCTCGCCAACTGGCAGGAAGCACGGGGGCTCGACGCGGTCCCCGCCCTGGAACAGGGGATCTCCGCCGCTCGCCGGGCCGTGGAGATCGAGCCCCGGCTGGCTGTGCGCCATGCCACGCTCGGCAACGCCTACCTCGCCATGGCCCAGAGCCAGCAACGGCGCGGCGTCGATCCGTCGAAGATGCTCGAAAACGCCGCCACGAGCTACAACCAGGCCCTCGCGATCAATCCCCGAAGCTTTCCTGCGAATGCCAATCTGGGGAACGTCTGGCATCGCATGGCCGAGCTCGAAGTGTCCCGCGGACAGGATCCGTCGGTCTCCGTAGGCCGGGCCGTCGCGGCCCTGGAGCGGGCGTCGCGCTTGAACCCGCGCTCGGAGCGGGCGTTGACCAGCCTCGGCAATGCCCACCTGACCCTGGGCGACTACCAGCTCGCCCGCGGGAGTGATCCCCGGGCCGCCCTGGAGCGCGCCGCCGCGAGCTACCGGCGCGCCCTGGCCGTGAAGCCGGACTACGCGAACGCGCACTACAACCTGGGCTTCACGCAGAGGAGCCTTGCGCAGGCCCTTCTCGAGCAGGGCCAGGACCCGGGCGCCGCCCTCGC
>DATEIO010000573.1:0-6799 GCA_035278895.1 Thermoanaerobaculia bacterium
GTCGAGCTCCTGGCGCCGCGCCGCGGCCGGGAGGCCTCGGCGGCTCCTCTCCTCCTCGACCGCCTCCCGCAGCTCCTCCCGCCGCCGGGCGTCGAGCACGTCGGCGACGAGCAGCGCGCCGCCCGGCGCGAGCCGGCCGAGCGCTTGGCGGACCACCCGCTCCAGGTAGCGCGGACCTGGGAAGAACTGGACCGTGCTGGCGAGAAGGACGAGGTCGAAGCGCTCGTCTTCGTCGAGCAGAGCGTCCAGCTCGTGGGCGAAGCCGGTCCGCAGCTCGACGTTCGCGATCCCCTCCCGCGCCGCGTGCTCGCGGTTGCGCTCCTGGGTCAAGGGCGAGGGGTCGATGCCGGTCGCGTGCGCCACGCGGGAGGCCATCTCCCAGAGCAGCAGGCCCGAGCCGTTGCCGATCTCCAGCACCCGCGCCCCGCGGTGGAGCCGGGGGCCGGCCAGGGAGAGGACGCGGTCGCGGTATTCGTCGACCTCGGCCTCGCTCATCGGCTCGTCGGTGAAGGCGCTGACGAAGCCGCCCGCCGTCACCCGGTCGACCGCCCTCTCCGCGACGACGTCCCACAGCTCGGCCACGCTCCCGGAGTCGAGCGGCTCGGCCAGCGGCTCCGGATCGGCTACCCCTAAGCAGACCACGTCAGACAGCGCCGGCAGCCGCCAACGCATCTCCTCGACCGCGGAGAGCAGGCCGCTTCCAACGACGACCGCGGGCGCGCCGGTCGAGGCGAGGATCGATTCGACCCGGGAGGCCGGCCAGGCCTCGTCCAGGGCCACGTAATGACCGCCCGCCTTGAGGGTTCCGAGGACGGCGACGAGCATGTCGAGCGAGCGCTCGACCCAGACCCCCACCGGCGTGCCGCGCCCGACCCCCCGGTCGCGGAGCAGCCGCGCCAGTTGGTTGCTCCGCGCTTCGAGCCCGGCATAGGTCAGCTCGCGGCCCATGCAGACGGCCGCGACCGCCTCCGGAGCCCTCTCCACCGCGGCCTCGAAGAACTGGTGCAGCAGGACCGTCTCCGGGAACGGCGCGCGCGTGTCGTTCCATTCGGACAGGAGCTGGTGGCGCTCGCCCGGCGAGAGGAGGGGCAGCTCCCGGAGGGACCGGGAGGGATCGGCCACGGCCGCGGCGAGAAGCTGCACGAGCTGGCCGGCCAAGCGCCCGACCGTGGGAGCGTCGAACAGGTCCCGGCTGTACTCGATCACCCCCGCGAGGCCGTCTTCGGACTCGCCGAAGACGGCGCTCAGCTCGAACTTCGCGGTGCCGGAGGAGAGCGGAACCTCCTCGATCGCGAGACCCGGAAGCGCCAGCCGGTCCGGCGCGGCGTTCTGGAGGGCGAGCACCACCTGGAAGATGGCGGGACGGCTGCGGTCGCGCTCCGGCGCCAGCTCCTCGACCAAGCGCTCGAACGGCACGTCCTGGTGCTGCCAAGCGGCGAGCGCGGTCTCGCGCACCCGGCCGAGAAGCTCCGAAAACGCCGGGGCTCCTGTCAGATCGCCGCGCAGCACCAGGGTGTTGACGAAGAACCCGATCAGCCCCTCGGTCTCCACCCGGTTGCGGCCGGCCACGGGAGAGCCCACCGCGATCTCGTCCTGCCCGCTTAAGCGTCCGAGAAGAGCCTGGAAGCCGGCGAGAAGGACCATGAAGAGCGTCGCACCGGAGCGCCTCCCCAGGGTCTCCAGTTGCCGGGAGAGCTCGGCCGGCACGCGCACCGGCCAGGTGGCGCCCTGGGGGCTCAGCACCGCGGGCCGCGGGTGGTCGGTGGGCAGCGTGAGGTGCGGCGGGAGACCTTCGAGCTGCTCCCGCCAGAAGGCGATCTCCTGCTCCAGGACAGAGCCCGCGAGCCAGGAGCGCTGCCAGACCGAGAAATCCGCGTACTGCACCGGAAGTGGGGGCAGAGGCGAGGGCCGGCCCGCGGCGAAGGCCGGATAGAGGGCCGTGATCTCGCGCACCAGGAGGCCCATGGACCAGCCGTCGCTCGCGATGTGGTGCGTCGTCAGCAGGACGACGTGCTCTCTCTCCCCAAGGCGCAGCAGCAGGCCGCGCAGCAGCGGGCCGCGGGCGAGATCGAACGGTCGGGCGGCCTCCTCGCCGGCCAGGGCTTCCGCCTCCGGCAGCCCGGCAAGGTCCACGACGGGCAGCTCGAAGGGCGCGGGCGGCAGGATCACCTGCTCCGGCGCGCCCTCTGGCGCGGCGAACACGGTGCGCAGTGCCTCGTGGCGGCGCACGATCTCGCCGAGGCAGCGGGCCAGGATTTCGGGGTCGAGCGGTCCTTCGACGCGGAGCGCCGCCGCGACGTTGTACAGCGGGCTGCCCGGCTGGACGCGGTCGATGAACCAGAGCCGCTGCTGGGCGAACGACAGGGGCAGGTTTCCCCCCCGCGGCACCGGCACGAGAGGCGGAGCGGGCGGGACCGCGCCGGTCCGTCGCGCCTCCTCGATGCGGGCGGCGAGATCCGCGAGCCCCGGAGCCTCGAAAAGGTCCTGGAGCGGCATCTCGACGCCGAAGGCCTCGCGCAGGCGCGACATCACCTGCGTCGCGAGCAGCGAGTGCCCGCCCAGGTCGAAGAAGCAGTCGTCCGCCCCGACCCGCTCGAGCCCGAGGAGGTCGGCCCAGATGCCGGCGAGGACCTCTTCGACCGGCGTGCGCGGCGCGACGTACTCCTCTCTCCCCGGCTGGTCCGGAGCCGGCAGGGCCTTGCGGTCCACCTTGCCGTTCACCGTGAGAGGCAATTCCGTGAGCGTCACGAAGGCGGCCGGCACCATGTAGTCGGGCAGCCGGTCGCGCAGGGCCTGGCGCAGCTCCGGCACCGCGGCGCCGCCCACGACATAGGCTACCAACTGCCCCTCGCGCACGATCACCACGGCCTGGCGGACTCCGGCGTGCGCCGACAGCGCGGCCTCGATCTCGCCCAGCTCGATGCGGAAGCCGCGGATCTTCACCTGGTGGTCCAGCCGGCCGAGGTACTCCACCTCGCCATTGGGCAGGAAACGGCCCAGGTCGCCCGAGCGGTACAGCCGCGCTCCCCCCGGAGCTGGAATGAACCGTTCCGCCGTCAGCTCGGGCCGGCCCAGATAGCCGCGGGCCAATCCCGCCCCGCCCACCACCAACTCGCCCGGAACCCCCATGGGGGCCGGATTCAGGCTCGGGTCCACCACCGCCAGGGACAGGTCGGGGATGGGCACGCCGATGACGCTGCGGGTGTCCGCCGCGGTCAACGGCCGGTAGGTGACGTGGACCGTCGTCTCGGTGATCCCGTACATGTTGACCAGCCGTGGCCGCGTTTCGCCATGGCGCTCGAACCACGGCCTCAGGATGGCCGGATCGAGCGCCTCGCCGCCGAAGATCACCAGCCGCAGATCGGTCTCCACGTCCGCCTGCGCGAGCTGGGCAAAGGCCGAGGGGGTCTGGTTGAGCACCGTGACCCGCTCGCGCACCAGGAGATCCAGGAACAGCTCGGGCGAGCGGCTCACCTCCCACGGCACGACCACCAGCCGGCCGCCGTAGAGGAGAGCGCCCCAGATCTCCCACACCGAGAAGTCGAAGGCGTAGGAGTGGAACAGCGTCCACACGTCCTTCTCGTTGAATTCGAACCAGGCTTCTGTGGCGTCGAACAGCCGCGTGACGTTGGCGTGGGTGATCAAAGTCCCCTTGGGACGGCCCGTGGAGCCCGACGTGTAGATCACGTAGGCCAGGCTCGAAGCTTCACCAACCGGGAGATCGTGGTCCGGGAGGCCCTCCAGCTCGAGATGCTCCAAAACGATCCGGATTTCCGCGTCCTCTACCACGAACGCCGTCCGCTCCCTGGGAGAGCCGGGATCGATCGGCACATAGGCCGCACCGGCCTTGAGGGCGCCCAGGATGCCGATCACCAGGTCCACGGAGCGCTCCAGGCGCAGACCCACGCGGCTCTCGGGGCCCGCACCCTGCCCGCACAGCCAGTGGGCGAGCTGGTTGGACCTCCGATGCAGCTCGCCGTAGGTCAGCGTCACGTCGCCGCAGGTCAGAGCCGGAGCGTCCGGGGTCCTCCGGGCCTGCTCGGCAAAGCGGCCGTGGAGCGTCGACGCCGCAGCAAACTCCTCCCGGATTCCTCCCCACTCCAGAAGCTGCTGCTTCTCCGCCGCGCTGAGCAACGGCAGATCTGCGGCTTTCTGATCCGGCTCAGCCACCGCCGCTGCGAGCAGCCGCTCGAAGCCCGCGAACAGCCGCTCGATCGTCGAGGCGTCGAACAGATCGGTGGCGTGCTCCACGATGCCCACGAGCCCGCCGTCGTGCTCCGCGAGGTTCACCGTGAGGTCGAACTTCGCCGTGGCTCCTTCAAGGCTCACCGGCCGCAGGCGGAGGTCGTCGATCTCCAGGTCTTCGAACGGTGTGTTCTGCAGGACGAGCACCACCTGGAACAAGGGGGTGTGGGCGAGGCTCCGCTCCGGAGCCAGCTCCTCGACGAGCTTTTCGAAGGGCACGTCCTGGTGCAGATAGGCGGCGAGCGCCGTCTCGCGCACCCGCCCGAGCAGCTCGCGGAACGTGGGCGTGCCCGAAAGGTCGCCGCGCAGGACGAGCGTGTTCACGAAGAACCCGATCAGGCCTTCCGTCTCGACCCGGTTGCGGCCGGCCACGGGGGAGCCCACGGCGAGATCGTCCTGCCCGCTCCAGCGGCCCAGGAGAGCCTGGAAGCCCGCCAGGAGGACCATGAAGAGCGTCGCCCCTTCCTGTCGGGCCAGCGCCTCCAGCGACTGCGCCAGCCGCACCGGCCGCACGGCGCCCCGGTAGCTCTGGGCCGCGGGGCGAGGACGATCCGTGGGCAACTCCAGGACCGGCGGCAGCCCGGCGAGCTGATTCCGCCAGAAGGCGATCTCCTGCTCCAGGACCGGGCCCTGCAGCCACGAGCGCTGCCACGCAGCGAAATCCGCGTACTGCACCGGCAGCGGAGGCAAGGGCGATCCCCCGTAAAGGGCGGCCACCTCGCGCACCAGGATGCCCATGGACCAGCCGTCGCTCGCGATGTGGTGCACGGTCAGCACGACGACATGGTCCGTCTCGCCCAGACGCAGCAACAGCCCGCGCAGCAGCGGGCCGCGTGCGAGGTCGAACGGACGGGCGGCCTCTTCGCGGGCCAGGGCGAGGGCTTCGGCGTCCGGCCGTCCGGACAAGTCCACGACAGGCAGCTCGAACGGCTCCGCCGGCCGGATCACCTGCACCGGCGTGCCCTGGGGCGCGGCGAACACCGTGCGGAGCGCCTCGTGGCGTTGCACGATCTCGCCGAGGCTCTGCGCCAGCACCGCGGCGTCGAGCGGGCCTTCCACGCGGAGGGCCACCGGCATGTTGTAGAGCGGGCTCCCCGGCTCCAACTGGTCGATGAACCAGAGGCGCTGCTGGGCGAAGGACAAGGGCAGGTCCCCTTCGCGGGACACCGGGACCAGCGGCGGAGCAAGCGGTTGCGCGCCCGCACCCTCGATCCGGGCGGCCAGATCGGAAAGCCGTGGCGCCATGAACAGATCGCGCAGCGGCAGCTCGACGCCGAAGGCGCCGCGCAGGCGCGACATCACCTGGGTCGCCAGCAGCGAATGGCCGCCCAGCTCGAAGAAGTGATCGTCCGCCCCGACCTTCTCCAGCCCGAGAACCTCGGCCCAGATCCCGGCGAGCCTCGCTTCGACCGGCGTGCGGGGCGCGAGCAGGCTCCCGGAAACGGGCTGCTCCGGAGCCGGCAGGGCCTTGCGGTCCACCTTGCCGTGGACCGTCAAGGGCAGGGCTTCGAGGATCACGAAGGCGGCCGGTACCATGTACTCCGGCAGCCGGTCGCGCAGGAACTGGCGCAGCTCCTCGACGGCGGTGTCGCCCACCACGTAGGCCACCAGCCGCCGGTTGCCGGGCCGGTCCTCCCGTGCCACGACGACCGCTTCGCGCACGGCTTCGAGCTCGGAGAGCGCCTCCTCGATCTCGCCCAGCTCGATGCGGAAGCCGCGAATCTTGACCTGATGATCCAGGCGGCCGAGGAACTCCAGGGTCCCGTCCGCCAGGCGCCGCACGCGGTCGCCGCTCCGATAGAATCGCTCGCCACCGCGCCGCACGAACTTCTCGGCCGTCAGCTCCTCCCGGCCCAGATAGCCGCGGGTGACCCCCGGGCCGCCGATCCACAGCTCGCCCGGGACCCCGATCGGCAGGATCTCTCCCGCCGCGTCGCACACGTGGAGCACCGCACCCGGCAAAGGCCGCCCGAGCAGAGGCCGCGCCGATTCGGGCGGCACCGGGTGCGCGGAGCAAAGGATGGTGGCCTCGGTCGGCCCGTAGAGGACCCAGACCTGAGCAGCCGGGAAGGTCTGCCGCAGGTCTTCCAGCAGATCGGCCGGCACCGCGTCACCGCCGGTGAAGATCTGACGCAGCTTCCCGTTCTCCGGGAGCGCGTCGAGGAGGCTCCGCATCAGAGCCGGGACGGCGTGGAGGTGGGTCAGCTCGCTCAGATGGCCCGCCACCTGCTCGACGTCCAGCTTCGGCGTCTGGGGGAAGAACACGGCTGTGCCGCCGGAGAGCAGCGGCGACAGCAGCTCGAAGAAGAAGATGTCGAACGTGGGCGCCGCCAGGCAGGCCATGCGGTCGCCGGCCGTGAATCCGAACTTCTCGCGGGTGGCCGCCAGGGTGGCCGCGAGCATGCCGTGCTCGACCTCGACGGCCTTGGGCTTGCCGGTGGTGCCCGAGGTGTAGATCCGGTAGGCGAGAGAGCCGGGAGCCGGGACGGCCAAGTCTCCACCCTCCTCTTCCTCGCCCAGGAAGACGATCTTGGCGTCGTGCGGCGGCAAAACC
>DATEIO010000574.1:0-15373 GCA_035278895.1 Thermoanaerobaculia bacterium
CGGCCTCTCCGTAGCCGCCGCGCTCCACGCCGCCCAGCAGGACCGCATCGAAGCCGGAGCCCCCGCCGCCGCCTGGGCCGGCATCGTGGTTCTGGGAGACGGCGACGTGGTGCCTCTCCCCGGAGGCCGGAAGAGAGGCCCGTTCCCCTGGGCGCTGGCCGCCGGGGTGCTTCTGGTGCTGGGGGTTGGGGCGGGGGTGTTCCTGCGGAGGCGGGGCCGCGTCAGCTAGCGCGCCGCCGCCACACGACCGCGTACACCGCCACATTGAAGCCCACCACAAAAATCCCCAGGGCGAGTTGCACGCCCCGCGTGAGCCCTGCGGGATAGAGCACGGGCAGCACGTAGTGCTCCACGAACCCGCCTGCGTAGCCCCCCTCCCCTCCCAGCTTGCGCAGATGGTTTTCGAGCGGAGTGAGCGGACAGATCCCCTGGAGGAATTCGATCCCTGCCCCCCAGATCGCGGCCGGCAGATGGAACCAAGCGGCCCGCGGCCAACGCAGGGCGAAGAGCCCCCCGAGGACCACGAACAGGACGAAGCCGAAGTGGAGGACGACGACGAAGTCCGCGAGGAGGCGGTAGAGCATTGATCAGGCCCGCAGATCCGCCCGGCGGACCGTCAAATCCTCCACCCGGTTCAGATCCACCTGCACTCCCATCCCGGGCTGGTCCACGGGGACCTTCATCCGCCCCTGCCGGTCCATGGTCCATTCCGGAGTCACGATGTCCTTCTCCCAGTAGCGCTCCGAGGGGGAGGTGTCTCCCGGCAGCGTGAAGTTGGGGAGGGACGCCAGGGCCACGTTGTGCGCCCGGCCCACGCCGCTTTCGAGCATGCCTCCGCACCAGACCGGGATGCCGTTCTCCTGGCAGAGGTCGTGGATGGCGAGGCACTGCGTGAAGCCGCCCACCCGGCCGGCCTTGATGTTGATGATCCGGCCGCTCTTCAGGGCGATCATGTCCTCCGCGCGATCCACGCTGGTGATGGACTCGTCCAGGCAGAGGGGGGTCTTCAAACGCTTCTGGAGCTCGGCGTGGCGCAGCAGGTCGTCCCACGCCAGGGGCTGCTCGATCATGAGGAGGCCCAGCTCGTCCCACTCGGCCAGGCGGTCCGCGTCCGCCAGGGTGTAGGCGTTGTTGGCGTCGGCCATCAGGTGCGGCTCGGGACCGACGGCTTCGCGGACGGCGCGCAGGTACTCGACGTCCGAGCCTGGCTTGATCTTGATCTTGACCTTCCGGTAGCCCCGTTCGAGCGCGGCCCGGGCCTTCTCCACCAGCGCCTCGGGAGAGGCCTGGATGCCGAGCGAGATTCCGACCTCGATGTGATCCCGGGTGCCACCGAGCTTTTTGGAGAGCGAGATCCCCTCCTGGCGCGCGGCGAGCTCCCAGGCGGCCATCTCCACCGCGGCCTTGGCCATGTTGTGGCCCCGGAAGTTTTCCTCGAGCACAGGGTGGATCTCCTCGGGGCCCACGAAGGTCTGGCCGAGCACCCGGGGCGCCACCCATTCCTGGAGGGCGATCCACGCCGTGTCCGCCGCTTCCGGCCCGTAGTTGGGATACTCGCCGGCCGTGCACTCGCCCCATCCCTCGGTGCCGTCCGCGTCCGTGATCTGGACGAGCAGGATGCGGCGCCGGGTCTGCGTACCGGAGGAGATCCGGAACGGCTCCTTCAACGCGAGATGGATCTCGCGCAACGTGATCGATTGGATGCGGATCATGGGATCTCCAGTCCGTAGAAGCAGCGCCCCGCTCCGGGGTCGCGGTAGAAGGCGTCGACGCGGTAGCCGCGGCCGAGGTAGTGCTCGAACGCGCGGCGGGTGGACATGCGCCAGGCGGCGGCCTCGTCCGGCCGCTCCGTCTTGACGTCCTGAATGCTCCCTGGGACCTCGATGCGCACGCAGGGGGCGTCGGGCAGCTCGACCGTTTCCGCCCCGGGGTTCGCCACCGGGGCCTCCCGGAACCGGGAAGAGTCCGGCCGCTCGCCAGCCAGGGCACGGAGCACCCGCTCGCTCGCGATCTTCCAGGAGACGATAAAGCGGTCCGTGCCGATCCCTTTCGCGAGATCGCTCCACAGCTCCCCCTCGTACATGTCCTCCACGTACTCGGCGACGCCGACGCCCAGGTGGTTGAAGTTCAGGTTGGCGTTCCGCGCCTCCAGGGGATCGTAGGTCCACTGCACCTCTTCGACCTTCTCTGCAAGGAGCACCTGCCGCTGGTAGAGCTTCAGGCGGGTGCCGAGCCCCAGGTCCCGCGCCTCCGGGTCGACCGCCAGCATGTGGGACCAATGAAAGACCTTCCCCGCCTTGACGCCGGCCAGCCCGAGCACGAAGCCGAGCATCCGCCCCTCGGGAGAGAACGCCCCGGCCGCGATCCCTCCGGACTTCTGGACGATTTTGAGGATGCTCGACGGCACCACGTCCGAGAAATCCCGCCCCCACGTCACCCGCTGGAGCTCGATGCAGGCGTCGTAGTCGGGCAGAGAGGAGAGGGAGCGGAAGACGATGCCGTCGGGGGCGGTCGACGCGGAGGTGGGCGGGGTCATGGTAGAGGGGGATCTTGCCATAACTCGGGCCGGGCCGCCTCCTGCGGTATCTTTGCTCGCATGACGAGGGCGGGGATCGATTTCCGGCGCTACCGCAAAGCGCGCCGTTTCGTGATCCGCGTCTTCCTCCACGTCTTCTGGTGGGACGTCGTCCTGAACGTGCCGGGGCTGCGGCGGTTCCGGCGTCCCGCCACCGCGCGGTGGCAGGAGATCGCCCGGCGCTACCGCTCGCTCGCGGCCGAGATGGGCGGCGTGCTCATCAAGCTCGGGCAGTTCTTTTCGACCCGGGTGGACATCCTGCCTCCCGAGGTCACCCGGGAGCTCGCGGGCCTCCAGGACGAGGTGCCGCCGGAGCGCTTCGAGGAGATCGCCCGCCAGATCGAGGAGGATTTCGCACTCCCCCTGGACCGGATCTTCGCCGGCATCTCCCCCGAGCCGATCGGCGCCGCGTCCCTCGCCCAGGTTCACCAGGCGCGGCTCCTGACCGGCGAGCCGGTCGTCGTCAAGGTGCTGCGGCCGGGCATCGACGTCCTGGTCGAGACCGACCTCGCCTCGGCGCGGCTCGCCCTGCGCCTGCTCAAGTTCTTCCGCCGCATCCGGATGCGGGTGAACCTCGACCGCCTGGCCCGGGAGATCACGGACGTCACCCGCTCGGAGCTCGACCTCGTGGCCGAGGGGAAAAACGCCGAGCGCTTCGCCCAGAACTTCTCGGGGGACAACCGGCTCTACATCCCCAAGGTCTATTGGGAGCGGAGCGCCCGCCGCACCCTGACGCTCGAAAACGTCGGCTTCATCAAGATGAGCGACCTCGAAGGGATCGAGCGCGCGGGCATCCAACGGGCCGAGGTGGCGCGGAACCTCTACCGGATCTACATGCAGCAGATCTTCGTGCACCATTTCGTGCACGCCGATCCCCATCCGGGAAACCTTTTCGTCCGCCCGTTGCCGGTCGAGGGCGAGCGCCCCTTCGCCCCGGGCGATCCGGTGCCGCCCCCTCCGGCCGGAACCGAGCGGCCGTTCCAGATCGTGTTCGTGGATTTCGGCATGGTCGCGGTCATCCCCGAGCGGCTGCGGGGAGCGCTCCGGGAGTACGCGATCGGGCTCGGCACGCGGGACGCGGCCCGGCTCGTCCACTCCTACGTAGCCGCGGGCGTGCTCCTCCCCGGAGCGGACCTGAAGCGCCTGGAAGAGATTCACGAGGCGCTCTTCGAGCGCTTCTGGGGGGTGAGCATCGGAAACCTCCGGAACGTGGCCTTTTCCGAAGCCAGCTACTTCTTCCGCGAGTACCGGGACCTCCTCTACGAAATCCCCTTCCAGGTGCAGGTGGACCTCCTCTTTGCCTCGCGCGCCGTGGGCCTTCTCGCGGGCATTGCCACCTATCTCGATCCGGATTTCGATCCCTGGGCCGAGACCCTCCCCTTCGCCCAGCGCCTGGCGACCGAGGAGCTCAAGACCGACTGGCGGGAGCTGCTGCGCGAGGGATTCACCCAGCTCCGGACGCTTCTGATGCTGCCGCAGCGGGTCGACGCCTTCCTCTCCCGCGCCGAGCGGGGAACGCTCGTGGTCCAGTCCTCCCTCTCGCCCGAAGCACGCAAGGTGATCCAGCGCCTCGAGCGCTCCATCCAGAAAACCGCCTGGATGATCATCGCCGCCGCCCTCCTGATCGCAGGTGTGATGCTCGAAGCCGACAAGCCCGCCGCTCCTTACGGAGAGTGGCTCCTCCTGGCCTCCGGATTTGCCTTTCTATACGGGACTTTGGGGAAACGGTAACGGTTTTTCTCTTCCTGGCATTCTTCCTGCAATCTCCAAAAGGTGGAGCGAGTGGCCTTACGGCTCCAAGGAGAATGCAGTGAACGACGTGGCGATTTCGCCGATCCCGAAAACCTTCCGCTACCGGTCGCTTCTGTCGGCCGTCCTGTTGATCGTGCTCGCGTTGCTGATCCTCGCGGCCCGGGACGGCGGGGTGGAGAGCGGGGGCGGGGCTTCCGCTCTGAGCGCCGGGCAGCCGGTCCAGGCGGTCGCCCTTTCGATCCACCCTTGACGGAGCTATGGTGCGGATCGGGCGAGCCTCCATCCTGCTGGTCGGCCTTCCGCTCCTCGCGGGCTGCGGTGCGGAGAGCCCG
The DNA here is from genome assembly GCA_035278895.1 of Thermoanaerobaculia bacterium. Lineage (GTDB taxonomy): Bacteria > Acidobacteriota > Thermoanaerobaculia > Multivoradales > UBA5704 > DATARR01. The sequence continues at coordinate 4,660 of DATEIO010000574.1, forward strand.
CCACGCCTGACCGACTCCGGTCCCCGGCTGGAGCCCACGTCTTCTCATCTCGATAAAAAAACGGAGTTGCACGGTGCCGTGCTTGAGGCCGTGGGGCGGCAGAAATTCGCGGGTCCCACCGCGTTCCGCTGTGTGCTCCACGACGAGAAGGGGCTGCAGATCAATTTCCGGACGGGAGACCCCGATATTCCGGCGGTCGCGGTCCGGATCGAGGAGTTCCACGGGGACGGCCCCTACCGCGCCCGGCTGTTCGTCACCGGCCGGAACCGGACGGGCGCCCTCGTCCGCTCGCTGGGCGAGGCGGAGGTCCAGGTCGATCAGCAGGTGGCCCAGGGCTCGGACGCGCTCCTCCTCGACGGATCGTTCAAGGGGATCTATGGCGGGGACGCGGGCAAGGGCTCCGTGCAGGGCCGCTTCGGGGATTGTGAATATCTGGCCCGTGTGGACGAGCCCTCACCCTCCGCGGAAGGCACCGCGGCCACGGGGCCGTGAGGGGACCGGCCGAGAGAGTCCGTTTCTGATGGAAGAGGCCCAGGAAGAACAACGAGAACGCCTCGGAGACGACATTTCATGAGAGACCATCGCGCACTTGCCGCTTATCAACACGCCCACGAGCTGGTTCTGGCCGTTCACGAAGCCGTCCACCAGATCCCGTCCGCAGACCCCGACGGCGTCGCGGCCCGCCTCGAGGCCGCCGCGCTCTCGGCCGCCGCGGCCGTGGCCCGGGGCTGTGCCGCCCCGGACGAGGTCTTCGCCGAGCAGATGGCCGAGGCGGGCCAGCGCCTGCGCGAGGTCGGCCACTATGTCGACGTCGTGCAGCGCCGCGGGCACATTCCCCTGGGCACGGCCGTCGAGTTGCTGGAGCACCAGACCCTCGCCGGGGTGGAGGTGGCGGCGCTCACCCTGGCTTCGCACAGAGGACAGATCGACCATTGAGATGGACACTCTCAATGAATGTCTGAAATAATGGTTCAGGGATCCGGAGGAGACGCCATGATCGAGCACCCTGACCCCGCAACCCTTACGGATTTCCTTCTGGGGGCTCTCGCTCCCGCGAGAGCGAAGGCCGTGATCGGCCACCTGCTCCACGGCTGCGAGGAGTGCCGGAATTCGATGGAGCCGCTGGCCACGGCGATCTTGAGCGCCCGGGGCTTCGTGCATCCGCCGACGCAGGAAGAAGAAGCGGCCTACGACGGCGCCATTTCCGGGGCGTGCCGGAAGGTTCTGGAGACGCTTCGGGAGGAACGGGCGAAGATTCCCGGAGGCAGGGGAGCCGCTATTCTTTCCCGCTTCTGGGGGAGCCCGGACCGCGCCTCCTCGCCAGCTCCTCGTCCAGCGTCTCGTTGACCAGGCCGTCGATCTCCACCCGGGTGAGAGGCCGGGGCGTGGGAGGACGGCCCGCGAGATACTCCTCTTCTTCGAGATCCTCGAGGTGCTCCAGGAGATCGGCGGCATCTTCCGGCGGCAGATCCGACTCGTCAGTCATCGCCTCGCATTCTATGGCAAGGCGGCCCCGCCGTGGGGTCTCACCCGGATCCCCAGGCGGGCGAGGGCCGGGGCCCCCACCGTGACCAGCCCTTCGGCGGTCTTCCCCACCTCGTAGGTCTCCCCGAGCAGATTCTCGGCCCCCAGGAACACCTCCCAGCCTGGCCGGATCTCCCGCGAGACGGAAAGGTCCAGCACGAAGAATGGGTCGAGCGCGAGGGTGTTCAGGTCGTCCTCGAACTGGCGGCTGACGTAGCGCCCCTGCAGGGCGGCGCCGATCCGCCCGGGGCGGTCGTAGCCGACCGTGAGGACGGCCTGGTGCTCCGGGACCTGGGCGAGCCACCGGCCGGCGATCCTCGCGTCGCTCCACAGGTAGCTCGCCGTGATCTCCCAGAACGGGAGCGGCCGGTGGCGCGCCTCGACCTCCACGCCGCGCACCCGCGAGGTGCCCAGGTTCTGCCGCTGCCGGCAGATCCCACCCGCGGGCACGAAGCCGCAAGGAGCAACAGGCCCGGGTCCCGTGCCCACGGTCACGTTGGCGATCGAATCCTCCACCCGGTTCCAGAAGCCGGTGATTCCGAGCGACGCCGGGCCTCGCCGGAGATCGAGCCCCGCCTCGCCGCCCAGAAGCCGCTCCGGCTTCAAGGCCGCGTTGGCCTCCGTGATGTCGTTTCTCACCCGGAAGGGGCGGACCTGCTCGTTGAGGGTCGGAGCGCGGAAGGCCCGGTAGACGGAGCCGCGGACAGCGAGGCGCTCGCTCGCGCGGTAGAGCACGCCCAGCCGGGGATGGAAGGCCAGGAAGTCGCGGTCCGCGAAGGTCTCTCCGCGGAGCGGCTCGCCGGTTTCGAGGCTCCGCTCGCGGCGGAAGCCCTCGAAGCTCTGCCACAGGTCGAGCCGGCCGCCGGCCGTGACCTGCCAGGCCGGGGATGGGGTGAAGATCTCCTGGAGCCAGATCCCCGAGAGCCGCTGCTCTCCCCCGGCCGCGCGGCGGGCCGTGAAGCGGTCCCCCACGAAACGGAAGTCCTCCCGGTTCTCCCCCTGGACCTGGCGGGCGTCCGCCCCGGCCGTCCAGAGGTGCCGCTCCGAAACCTTCCGCGACCATTGCACCCCGGCCCCGGTCTCGTCCGCCGAAACGTCGAACTGGTCGAGCGACAGCAGCTCGGACGAGCGGTCCGGCGCCTGGGAGGAGAAGGTGCTGTGGAAGGTCTGGCGACGCGAGAAGGCCGAGACCTGCCAGTCCCCGGTCCTCGTCTGGAACGCGGCGCTCGCGGCCACGGAGCCCGCGTCGGTCCCGTTCTCCGTCCGAGGCGTGCCGTTTCCCCGGTCTTCGGTAAAGAGATTGGCGCTCACCGTGACGAGCGAGCGCGCGCCGGGGACCTCCAGCTTGCCGGAGAGGACGCGGTTTCTGGAGAACGCGGGAACGTCGATCGCCCCCCGCTGGTCGCGGCGGACGACCTCATAGCCGTCCGTATCGAAAGCCGAGGCGGAGACGGAGACGCCGAGCCGGTCCGTCCGGTGCCCGGCCATGACCGCGCCCGACGCCGTGCCCCGGTTGCCGATCTCGGCCTCCGCCCGGAGCCCGCGTTTCTCCGGGCTCGCGGTGAGCACCTGGATTACGCCGCCGAGCGCCGAGCTCCCCCAGAGGTTCGCCCCGCCCCCGCGCACCACCTCGACCCGGTCCACGCTCGCGAGCGGCACCCGGCTCCAAGCGACCCAGCCGCCGAAGGGATCGTTCAACGGGACACCGTCCACGAGCACGAGCGTGCGGCTGCCGCCGCTCGGACCGATCCCCCGCAGCGACACGCCCTGCGTGGTGGGATGGGCCACGACGCTCCCCGCTCGCCGGAACAGGCTGAAGCCCGGCACCTGCCGGAGCATGTCGTCGAGCGTGCGCGCCGGAGAGCGCTCCACGTCCTCCCGGGTCAGGACGGTGACGTGCGCCGGAACCTCCCCCGCCCGCTGCTCCACCCGCGAGGCCGTCACCACGATCTCGTCACCGAACGAGGGCCGGGTCGCCCCGTGCTCGGAGAGGTGCGAGAGAAGCAGGAGGATGGCGCCGGAAGGGTCCATAAACCTTTATTTCACCTCGCCAGAAGCGCCACCGGAAACCGCGCAAGGAGATCCGCGAGGCGCGTCTCGTTGCCTTCGACCTCCTCGCCCGTCAGCTCGTTGCGCCATGGGCCGGCCGGGAGATCGAGAGCCGTATCCCCCCAATCCCCGCCGAGGCCGATCACCCGCCGGGGGGCCACGGCGATCGCGCCGTCCCCGCGCTGAAAGGCCACGGCGTGCCCGGCCTTTCCACCGCGTGCCGCGAGCGGCCGGTAGTCCCCCTGGGGACCGAACAGCTCGGGGCGGCGGCGGCGCAGGTGAAGCGCCTGGCGGATCACCCAGAGCTTGGGAAGCCCTTCGTCCATTCGCGCCAGGATCTCCTCGGGCGTCATCCCTTTTTCGAGATCTGCAAGAAGTCGACGCCGAAGATTGTAGTCCACCGGCCGGCGGTTGTCCGGGTCCACCAGGGAAAGATCCCAAAGCTCCGTGCCCTGATAGACGTCGGGCACGCCGGGAGCCGTGAGCTTCAGGAGCGTCTGGGCGAGGGACGTGATCCTCCCCGGCTCGATCAGGGGGGCGAGAAAGGCTTCGAAGTCGGCGACGAAGCTCCGGTCTTCGAGGACGGCCGTCACAAAACCTTTCAAAGCCTCCTCGTACTGCGGATTCGGGCGCGTCCACGCGGTGTGGGCCTTGGCCTCTTTCGCGGCCTTCTCCATGTAGGCGGTCGCTCGCTCGACCGACAGCGGCCAGGCGCCGGCGAGCGTCTGATAAAAAAGGTACTCGGCGTTGCGGTCCGGCAGCCCATCCTTTTTGTGTTTCTCGTTCGCCGCCATCCACCGCCGCACGGCCTCTCCCCAGCGCTCCGGGATTTCCGAAAGCAGACCGATCCGCGCCCGCACGTCTTCGCTCCGCTTGGTGTCGTGCGTCGAGGTGGCGAGCTGGGCCCGGGGCCAGCGCGCCTGAGCCTCCGCGTTGTCGCGGTGGAAGTCCTCGATGGAGATCCCGAAGCATCCCGGGCTTCCGCCGACTTCGTTCAGCGACACCAGCCGGTGGAAGTTGTAGAACGCGGTGTCTTCCACCCCCTTGGCCATGGCCGGGCCGGTGAGCTGCTGGAAGCGCATCACGAGCTCGCTCTCCACCTCGCCGCGGACCTCCAGAAGGAGGAGCGAGCGGAAGAAATCGAAGAGGTCCGGCGGGAGGTCGGGCCGGTGCTCCTTCGCCTTCTCCATCGCCGCGTTGACCTCGCGCACGTCCTGCTCCGAGACCTCCCCGGCCTCGGCGCGCACGTAGGTGCGGTAGACCGGGAACACGGCCACGGCCTCGCGGATCGCCTGCCGCAGCTCGAAGCGGGTGTAGTCGCGGAACCGGCGGTGGCGCTCGCAGACCTGGAGGAAGACCTCGGCCAGGCGGTTCACGTCGCTCGCCAGCAGCTCCGAGAGCACGAGGAGCTTCTTTTCTCGGACCAGGACCTCCCAGTCGGTCGGCTCCCCGGTCAGCTCCGCGTAGAGCTGCGTCAGCGGCTCCTCGCCGGCCGGGTCTACGAACAGGCCGCCCACGCGGCCCAGGAAGTCGTAGCCCGTGGTGCCGTGGACGGGCCAGTCTCCCGGCAGCGATTCGCCGGGCTCCAGGATCTTTTCGACGACCACCCACGCCCGCGAGGACGCGGCCCGGAGACGTTCGAAATATTGTTTCGGATCGCGCAGGCCGTCGGGATGATCGATTCGCAGGCCATCCAGCATGCCCCGGGAGAGCCAGTCGAGCACGAGAGCGTGGGTGTCCGCAAAGGCGCGCTCGTCCTCCATGCGCAGGCCCACGAGAGTGTGGACGTCGAAGAACCGGCGGTAGTCGAGCTCCTGCCCGGCGGTCCGCCAGAAGGCGATGCGGTAGTTTTGCCGCTGGAGGAGCTCGTCCAGCCGGTCGGGATCGGCGTTGATCTCCTCGACGGTGAGCTCGCTGAGCAGATCGTCGAGCGACCCCGGGGCCACGGGCATCCGGTGGTCGTAGTAGTGGATCTCGAACCGCTCTCCCTGGCGCACGAGGCAGATCTCTCCCGCCTCCAGAACCCGGCCATAGTGATCGCCCAGGATCGGAAGCAGCACCGTATTGCGCAGCCGCTCCTGCGGCCCCTCCCAGTCCACATCGAAATAGGATGCGAACCGGCTGGACGGGCCGTTTTCCAGCACGTCCCACCACCAGACGTTGCGCGGCTCGGTGATCGACATGTGGTTGGGCACGACGTCGAGCACCTGCCCGAGCCCGTTCTCCCCGAGCACCTGGCAGAACCGCGCGTGGGCCGCCTCCCCGCCCAGATCTTCATTGACCCGGGTGGGATCGACCACGTCGTACCCATGCGTGCTCCCCTGGGCCGCCTGGAGATACGGTGAGCTGTAGAGGTGCGAGATCCCTAAGGCGGCGAGGTAGTCGGCGACACCTGCGGCGTCGTCGAAGCCGAATTCGGGGCGGAGCTGGACTCTGTAGGTGGAAAGCGGGTACCGGGGCACGGTCGGAAGGAAGCTGCAATCAGTAGGCCACCTACTCCACCCGCACGAACAGCTTCTCCCCCAGAGGCTTGAACAGCTCCACCCACTCCGCCGCCTTCCTGTCCCCCTTCTCCGCCTCCGCCTTGAGGCGCGGGTAGACGGTCTGGCGCAGCTCGTACCAGCGGTTCTGGGCGCGCCAGAGGTCCACCTTGAAGGGCGTCGAGCGGGTGAGGCTCACGATCGCGTCCATGCGCCGCAGCAGGTCCGGGTCTTCCGGCCGCTGGTGGAGGGCCTCGACGAGCTCCTTGAGCGCCGTGCCCAGGGCGAAGGAGAGCCCTTCGGTGTCCAGGTCCACCTGGAGTGCCTCCTGCTCGTCCAGAAGGCGGCGGACCTCTTCGGGATCGGCCGCACCATCGCTCAAAGCGCGCTTCAGATCCACGTTCAAAACGAATTCGGCGGCGGCCCGGAAAGCCTTCGGGAGCGGCGTTCCCAAGCTGTTCAAGAAACGGATGAGCGGGGCATGGTGCTGGAAGATGTCTCTGAATTCGTCCTCCACCTCGTCCAGGGTCGAGGCGAGGATGAGATCCAGGATGCGGCGCTGCTCGTCCCGGAAGAGCGATTTGAGCGAATACGGGACGTTCACGAAGTAGCGGTCGAGGATGCGGACGACTCCGGCGAGATCGCCGTGCTCGAACGCTCCTCCGGCCTCGGCCAGGAGCTGGTGATAGGACTCTGCGTCCTCGAAGCGGCCCACCCCTGCGTTCAGGTTGTGGTCGCCGAAGTGGAGGACTCCGAAGGCGAACTGCCCGGTCTTGCTCGTCAGCCCCGAGGTGACCCGCGCCCGGCCGATTGTCAGCCGCGTGCGGCCGGCGCGGAAGGTGCGGCCGTTCTCCCGCTCGACCGAGTAGCAGTAGACGGGCGCGGGGTTCGGGAAGTCCTCGAACAGCGAGGCCACGGCGTAGTGCGCGGCGACCTGCGGGAGGTCCACGATCGACGGCCGGACGTGCCGCTCATAGAGGTCGCGTCCGGTGCCCGCCGCGGGATCGTTGCTCTTCGCCTTTTCCAGAAGGCGGAGGAAGCGGGCTTCGACGCCGTTTTCGAAGAGCTGCTCGGCGAGCTGCACCACGCGGCCGGCGTAGCGAAGGACCTGGATCGTCTCGATGCCGGAAAGGTCGTTGAAGAACCAGCCGCAGCTCGTGTACATGAGCATGGCGTGGCGCTGGAGCTCGAGGAGCTTCAACGCCCGCACGCGGTCCTCTCCCTGCGGAGGCTTGCCGCCGAAAAAGGTTTCGATCGTCTCGGGCGAGCGGTCGAGGACGACGGCGATGTAGCGGTCCCGGGCCTCCCAGGGATCGGAGAAAAACGTCTTGGCCGCATTCTCGTAGCGCGGGGCGATCTCGTCCCGCAGCCAGTCGAGCGCCTGGCGGAGCGGCGCGCGCCATGCCTGGTTCCACGAGGGATTGCCGCCGGTGTGGCAGCCGCAGTCCTCGCGCCAGCGGTCCACGCCGTGGACGCAGCTCCAGGAGGTGTTCTCGACGATCTCCACCTCCTGCTCGGGGGGATGGATCGCGAGGTATTCGCCGTAGTTGGTGAGGCGCGCCCAGCCGTTCGACTCGATCCTGTGGAGCGCGTAGGAGAGGGCCATCTCGCCGTAGCGGTGGTGGTGGCCGTAGGTCTCGCCGTCCGTCGCGATGTGGATCAGCCGGTCGCGGTCGGGGTTCTCCGGCACGGCGGAGAGCAGGCGGTCGGAGAAGCGCTCGCCCGAGGAGAGGAGCCCTTCGAACGCCACGGCTCGGGAGATCCCGCCGTCGTAGAAGAAGAGGGCGATCCGGCGGCCCGAAGGGAGCGCGGCCTCGTAGGCACAGGTCGTGTCGATCCGCCCGCCCGAAACGTCGCGCCACTCCTCTTTCTTCTTTCCCTTGGGACGAACCCGCCGCGCCTGGTGGGGCTCCAGGATCGTGAAGCGGATTCCCGCCTCGGCCAGGAGATCGAGCGTTTCGAGGTCCACCGCCGCCTCGGGGAGCCAGGCGCCCTCGGGCTTGCGGCCGAAGCGGCGCTCGAAGTCCGCCACGCCCCAGAGAATCTGGGTCTTCTTGTCTCGCCGGTTGGCGAGCGGCAGGATGATGTGGTTGTACGGCTGCGCTACACCCGAGCCGTGCCCGGAAAACCGCTCCGCACTCTCCTGGTCCGCCTCGAGCACGCGGCGATAGGCCCGCGGGGCTTTCGTCTCCATCCAGGCGAGGAGCGTGGGGCCGAAGTTGAAGCTGATCCGCGCATAGTTGTTGACGATCCGCTCGATCCGCCGGTCGCCGTCCAGGATGCGGGACGCGCTGTTCGGCGCATAGCACTCGGCCGTGATGCGCTCGTTCCAGTCGTGGTACGGATAGGCCGAGTCCTGAAGCTCGACCGCTTCCAGCCAAGGGTTTTCCCGCGGCGGCTGGTAAAAATGGCCGTGGATACAGAGATAGCGATTCATTGGGCGGAGGGATCGTATCAGACCCCGAGCACCACCACCGCCCGTGCCCCAAGGGCGCAATGAATTGCGCCCCTACAACGGCTGCCGGAGGTTGTAGGGGCGCGATTCATCGCGCCCCATCTTGGCGCCCCCAGACCACCACCGCCCGCCCTCCGATCCATCCCTCCCCCGCCTCTCCCGGCCCGCCCCAGCGCTCGCCGGAGGAATCGAGGAGCTTCTTCCAGCCCCCTTCGGGGCCCCCCTCGGGGAGCGCCAGCGGCTTCTCCTCCTCAGCGAAATTGAAGGCGAGAAGCACGTCCCCTTCTCCACCCCGCCGCCGGACGAGGATCACGCGGTCCGCCTCCACTGGCGTGACCTCGACGTCTTCCTTGATCGTGCGGGCGAGAGCCGGAACGGTCTTCCGGAGCCGGATCAGCTCCTTGTAGAAGCCTTCGAGCGTCGCGTGCCGGCCCTGATCCCGCAGCTCATGGTTCAGCCTGGACCTCTCGAAAGTCTCCGGGGATTGCGGGTCCGCCGGCTCCCCGGTCCAGCCGAAGGCCGTGAGCTCCTCCTTCCTCCCCTCGCGGACGGCGCGGATCAGGTCCTCGTCCGAGTGGCTCACGAAGTAGAGGAAGGGAGCGGTCTCGCCGTACTCCTCGCCCATGAAGAGGAGCGGGAGGAAGGGCGAGAGGAGCACGGCGCCAGCCGCGAGCTTCAGGCTCTCGAAATCGGTGAGCGAGGCGATGCGCTCGCCGTTCATCCGGTTGCCCGTCTGGTCGTGGTTCTGGATGCAGACGACGTGGCGCTCCCCGCTCATCTCGCCGGCCGGCACGCCATGGCGCCGCCTCCGATACGGCGAGTACTGCCCGGTGTAGAAGAAGCCATCTGCCATGGATTTCGCCATCGGGCCGAGCGCTCCGAAATCCTGGTAGTAGCCGCTCCGCTCGCCGGTCAGGAGGGTGTGGAGCGAGTGGTGGAAGTCGTCCGTCCACTGCGCGTCGAAGCCGCAGCCACCGCGCTCCGGCCGGCGCAGGTAGAAGAGGGTGTTCAGGTCGCTCTCGGGGAAGACGTGCACCCGGCGGAAGAGCCGGTCCGCCAGGTTCCGGATCTCCGTCCCCAGCTCCTGGAGGAACGGCCGCTCCGAGTTGTCGGCGATCGCGTGGACCGCGTCCAGCCGGAGGCCGTCGACGTGGTAGTCGACGATCCACGAGAGGGCGTTGTCGAGGAAGTAGCGCCGGACCGGGTCGCTCTCCGGCCCGTCGTAGTTCAAGGCGAGCCCCCACGGAGTCTTGTACCGCCCCGTGAAGTAGGGGCCGAATTCGGAAAGGTAGTTCCCCTCCGGCCCCAGGTGGTTGTAGACGACGTCCAGCACCACCGCGAGCCCTCGCGCGTGGCACGCGTCCACCAGCCGCTTCAGCCCCTCGGGGCCGCCGTAGCTGTTCTGGACGGCGTAGGGCTGCACCCCGTCATACCCCCAGTTGCGCGAGCCCGGGAACTGGGCCACCGGCATCAGCTCGACCGCGGTGACGCCCAGATCGACCAGCCGGTCGAGGTGCGGGATCACGGCGTCGAACGTCCCCTCGGGAGTGAACGTCCCCACGTGGAGCTCGTAGAGGATGTGCTCCGCAAGCGAGAGGCCGGCCCACGCCGCATCCGTCCACTCGAACCGGTGATCCACGACTGCCGAAGGGCCGTGGACGCCGTCGGGCTGGAACCGCGACGCCGGATCAGGGCGCCGCTCGCCGCCGTCCAGCCGGTAGGAGTAGGTCGTCCCCGGCGGAACGCCGTCGAGCTCCACCTCGAAATACCCGTCTTCCCAGGGCTCCAGAGGGACGCGGCGCGACCCGCACACGTCGACCTCGACCGCCCGGGCCTTCGGAGCCCAGACCCGGAAACGGCAACGCTGATTTCTTAGATAGATGGCCCCGAGGCTCGGCTCCCAACCCAGATCCGGCAAGACAACCTCCAAAACAGTGCTTCATCACCTCCCGGAAGATCCCAAGAGGGGAAGGAATTTCGCTTACAAGAACCTTACCGGGTCTTCCTGCTGTTCGTCCGTGTTTTCGTCCGTGTCCTCGTCCGTATTCGTCCCCTCGGGCTCAGCCACTTCCTCCTCCTCCCCCACCTCCCGCTGAAAGAAGACCACCCCCAGAGGCGGCAACGTCACCGTGAGCGAGTGGGTACGTTCGTGCATGGGAATGGGCACGGCGTCCACGCCTCCGTAGTTGCCCTGGCCGCTGCCGCC
>DATEIO010000575.1:0-3750 GCA_035278895.1 Thermoanaerobaculia bacterium
CCGGCCTCCACTGGCTCCTCGCCCGGCTCGAAGAGAGAATGCGTGCCGCCTACTCCGAAATGGAGGCCGAGCTCGCCCGCGAGTTCGTGGAAACCGAGGAAGACCTGCGGCGGCGCCTCTCCGTCTTCCACACCGAGATCCATCTGGACGGCTCCCCCCACCGCGTCACCCTGGGAGACGTCACCGCGAAGATCCTCGCGGACGAGGTGGCCGGGCTCGAAAAGCACCTCGCGAAGATCGAAGGCCCCGCGGATGTGGAAGAGGCCCACGAGGCCCGCATCCAGGCCAAGCGCATCCGCTATCTGCTGGAGCCCCTGGCCAGCGAGATCCCCGACGCGCCTCCCGTCGTCAAGCGCTTCAAGGCCGTTCAGGACCTCCTGGGTGAGCTCCACGACGCCCACGTTCTCGAAACCGAGCTCGCCCAGGCCGTCGACACCGCCGCCGCCGAACGCGCCCGCCACCTCCTCGCCCTCTCCCTCGAAGGGACCGCGGACGAGAGGACGCTTCGGGCGGCCGGCCGCCGCGCGAACGAATCCGGCCTGATCACCCTGGCCCGCCTGAACCGGGCCCGGAGAGACCGGCTGTTCGCGGATCTCGAGGAAAATTGGCTCGAGGAAAAGGCGGACGCGTTCCTGCGCGAGGTGGCAGGGCTTCTCAATACGCCAGATTCAACGTCTGCCCCCCATCCACCACCAGCACCGATCCAGTCGTGAACCGCGAGGCGTCGCTCGCGAGGTACAGCACGGCACCCACGAGATCGTCCGGCTGGCCGATCCGGTGCTGGGGGATCGAACGGAGCGCCCGCTCGAGCATCTCGGGGGTGGACCGGAGCGCCTCCGAAAAGCGGGTCTCGATCAGGCCCGGGGCCAAGGCGTTGACGCGGACGTTGTCCCCCGCGAGCTCGATCGCCAGCGTCTTCGTGAGCATGATGACCGCGGCCTTGCTCACCCCGTAGACCCCCAGCCCCGAGTGGGGGACCATCCCCGCGACCGAGGCCACGTTCACGATCGAGCCGCCGCCGCGCTCCTTCATCAGCGGCACCGCGGCGCGCACCACGTGCATGTAGCCCTTCACGTTCACCTCGAACGTCTTGTCCCAGTGGCTCTCCTCGGCCGTGAGGATGGGACCGAAGTGGGGGCTCGTGGCCGCGTTGTTGACCGCGATGTCCACGCCGCCATATTCCTCGCGGGCGCGGGCCAGGAGGGCCTGGACGTCCGCTTCCCGGCCCGCGTGGCAGGCCACGGCCAGAGCGTCGCCGCCGTTGTCGCGGATAAGCTTCGCGGTGGCTTCGAGCGTGTCGATCTTCCGGCTCGCGAGCACCACCCGGGCACCCACGGCAGCCAACGCCGTCGCGATCGCCTCGCCGATGCCCCGGGAGGCTCCGGTCACCACCGCCACCTTGCCCGTCAGGTCGTACGGATTGTGGGTTCTGGTCATGGCCAGGAACGATATCCTAGAGCCGGAAAATCCGTGATGAGGCCCATCTACTTCGTCAAGTATTACGACAAGGGGTCGACCCTCATGGGGGGCGACCAGATCAGCGAAGGCCTGCGCGCGCGCGGGCTCGAAAGCCGGGCGGTCTATCCGAAAGACCTCCCGGGGATCCGCGACGCGATCCTCATCTTCATCAAGACCTCCAAGCTCCCCGACCTCGTGGGCGCCAAGCGGCGGGGCAACCGCACAGTCCTGGACGTCCAGGATACGATCGTCTTCAAGCGCCACTTGAAGAACCGCTGGCTCTTCGACGGCCTGATCCTGAAGAACCGGCGCCAGCTCGAAGACCTGGGGAGCCCCCGGAAGCTCTGCCGGGTGATCTACCACCAGTGGGATCCGCGCTACCGGCCGAACGAGGTGGGACTCTCGCACTTCGAGATCGGCTATCTGGGAGACCCGCGCTCCTCCCCCGAGTGGGCCCGGAGGCCGGACATCCCCAGCTTCTCGTCCAACTGGTTCGAGAACGGCCTGCGCTTCAACTGCCACCTCTCCATGCGCGAGCCCGGGCGGGACTTCCTCTACAAACCCAACTGCAAGGTCTCGACCGCCGCCGCCTGCGAGGCGAATCTCGTGACGACGCGGGACGAGAGCGCCGCCGAGCTCCTGGGGCCGGATTACCCCTTCTACTGCGAGCCGACCCGCGAGAGCCTCGCCGCCGCCATCGACCGCGCCCGCGCGAGCTTCGGAGGGCCGCTCTGGAAACAGGGGCTCGAAAAGATGCGTGAGGTCAAGGAGCTGACGTCCATGGACCGCGTGCTCGACGAATACGTCCGCTACTCTGAGGACCTCGGCTGAATGGACCTCTCCCTCCCCTATCCCGCCATCACCCTGCCGCTCCTCATCTTCTGCGCCCGGATGGCCGACGTGTCGCTCTCGACGCTGCGGATCATTCTCGTCTCCCGGGGGATGCGGCAACTGGCTCCCTTCATCGGTTTCTTCGAGGTGCTGATCTGGCTCTTCGCGATCAGCCAGGTCATGCAGCGCCTGGACAACTGGGTGAACCTCGTGGCCTACGCCACAGGCTTCGCCACCGGCACCTGGGTCGGGATCTCGATCGAGCGCCGCCTGGCCCTCGGTCTCCTCTCCGTCCAGATCATCACCCCGGAAGACGCGACGGACCTGATCGCCAACCTCCGCACCCAGCGCTTCGGAGCCACCGACTTCGCCGCCCGGGGCATCTCCGGCAACGTCCGCCTGATCTTCTCCGTCATCCGCAGGAAAGACTTCGACCGCCTGATGGAGATCGTCCGCTCCTCCCACCCCACGGCCTTCGTCTCCGTCTCGGATGTCCGCTCCGTCTCCGAAGGCTTCATTCCGGATCGGACGCTCGCGCTGCTCCCCGGGCGGTGGTGGCGGCCGGGCTGAAGTCCGGCGACCGTGCTATCCTGTCATCGAAGAGGAAGACATGAAGATCCCCAACCCTCTTCCCTTTACCGGTCATGCGGAATAAGCTCCTCGCCAAACACGACTCCGAAAGGGACCATTTATGAGCCAGCCAGCCTTCTCGGCGCTCGCGCCTCTGCCCTTCGAGCTCGTCTACAGCGATGGAGAGCCCTTGGAGACCGAATGGCATGTGTGGGAGCTGAACCTCCTCCTCGAGCTGTTCCAGCAGGCCATGGCAGAGCAGGGGAGGACCGACTTCTACGTCGGTGGAAACATGTTCGTCTACTACTCCGAGCAGCAGGCGCGGGAGGTCTGGGAAGAGGAGATGAAGCGGCGCCAGAAGAAGACGGCCTTCCGCGGTCCGGATGTCTTCTGGGTCGGCGGCGTCTCCCCCCACCAGCGCAAGGCCTGGGTCTCCTGGGAGGAAGACTGGCGTCTCCCGGACGTCATCATCGAGCTCCTATCTCCCAAGACGGCGAAGAAAGACCGCACCAAGAAGAAGGATCTCTACCAGGACGTGTTCCGCACGGCGGAGTACTTCCTCCACGATCCGGATGAGGAGACCCTGGAAGGGTTCCGCCTCGTGGGCTCGTCCTACCAGCCGATCCCGCCCGATCGGGAGGGGCGTCTATGGAGCGAGCAACTCGGAGTCTCCTTCGGCTTCTGGAAGGGGACCGTCAAAGGCAAGACGTACCCCTGGCTCCGGCTCTTCCGCCCCGACGGGCATCTGGTCCCTACCGAGGGCGAAGCGGAAGGGCAGCGGGCTGACGCGGAACACCGGCGGGCTGATGCGGAGCGCCAGCGGGCCGACGCCGCCGAAGCCGAGCTCGCTCGCCTGCGGGCCCTGCTCGCGGAGCGTACCCCTCCCGAATC
>DATEIO010000576.1:0-10779 GCA_035278895.1 Thermoanaerobaculia bacterium
GGTTCGACGGCGCGGCCGAGCGCTATCCGCAAGCGGGCGCCGCTCCCGAGGCCCTGTTCTGGGGCGCGGCCGCGGGGTACCGGCTTCACGGTCTCAAGGAAGTGGTGCGGCGGTGGGACGACCTCCGTGCCCGCTATCCCGAGAGCCCCTGGGCGCGCCGGGTGGACGTGGTTCCGCCCGAGGTCCGCGCCAAGGTCGAGGCGGAGACGCAGGCGTGATGGATTCCTCCCGCCGTGCGGACGGCTGCCTGATCGATCTCGACGGTACCGTAATTCTGGACGATAAGGCCATTCCGGGTGCCGTCGAGGCGATCGCAGCTCTACGGCGGGAGGGGGTTCCTTTCCGCTTCGCCACCAACATCACCCGTACCAGCCGGACTGTCCTCGCAGAAAGGCTGACAACGCAGGGGCTCCCCGTCCACCGGGACGAAATCCTTTCGGCACCCTCCGTCGCCGCACAGTGGCTGAAAAACCAGGGAAGCCGGCGCGTGCAGCTCCTCCTCCAGCGCTCGACCCAAGAGGAGTTTGCAGGCTTCGAGATCACCGACGAATCCCCCGAGCACGTCCTCGTGGGGGATCTCGGCCAGGAATGGTCCTTCGACGCTTTGAACCGGGCCTTCCAGAATCTTCTGGACGGCGCCGATCTCGTGGCCGTCCACCGCAATCCCTACTGGTGGGTGGAAGGCAAACCCATGCTGGACGCCGGAGCCTTCGTGGCCTCCCTGGAGCTCGCGAGCGGCAAGACCGCCACCCTGATCGGCAAGCCCAGCGCCGGATTCTTCGAAGTCGCGGCCCAGGAGCTGGGCCTGCCTCCGGACCGCATCGCCATGGTGGGAGACGATCCCGAGGCGGACGTCTTCGGATCGAAGGCCGCGGGCATGAAGCCGGTGGCGCTCCGGACGGGCAAGTACCGCCCGGCCCACGAGGAACGGCTGCGGGAGGCGGCGGCGGTGGTACTGGATTCGATCGCGGGGCTGCCGGGGTGGTTGGGGACCGGAGGATAGAAACCTCACCCCTGTCCCCTCTCCCATCGCCCCCCCTTCCACCGGGAGAGGGGAACGCCTGCGGGCTGTCTTGCCGTAGGGTGCGCTTTGCGCACGGGGAGGGCGGTGGAAAACAACACGTGCGCAAAGCGCACCCTACAAGCACCGACGCTTCGACGGCGTCCCCCCTCTCCCGGGCGGCGGGAGGGAGATGGGAGAGGGGCCGGGGGTGAGGTTTTCGGGGTGGGGGACGGCTCAGAAGAAAACCAGACGCTGGGAGCGCCGACCTCGTACAAAGAGCTTCTTCAGGCCGGCAGGATGCCGGCGCTCCCAGCGGTCAGGTCGAGGGAAAGGGCTTAGGCGCCCGGCAGAGCGCTGACGCAGCCGGTGGCGCAGTCAGCGTTCGCGTAGCACTGGTTGGTGTAGGTCTTGCCGTTGGAGCAGGTCACAGGAGCGTACTCCTGGGTGCAGATGGGGTTCGGGTTCTTGTGGCAGCCGCCGTGGTTGGCCATCGAAGGGGTGGCGAGAGCGAGAGCGCCGGTACAGAGAACGGACGTCAGGGCCAGCATCTTCATGCGCTTCATGGATACTTCTCCTTCAACTTTCCTGCCCACCAGCGTGGCGGGCAGCACGCGAACTGTAACTCTCGGCTGCCAGGAGATCAACTCTTGAAATTATTTTATTTTTGCTATAAGACCTGGATCTCCCAGCAGGAGGTAGGTCCGCAGCGTGTCGCGGTCTCCTCCCGCGGCGGCGTAGTCCGCGAGACCGCGGAGGAGGCGGTCGCCCAGGCGGCCTCCGGCGGGCTCGGCGAGCCGCGGCAGGAGATGGCGGCCCAGCTCGCCGGCCGAAGCGTTGTGCGACAGCCAGGCCGGGCCGTAGAGGGCGGCGGCGCCGCCGTCGGAGCGCAGCACGAGCTCCTCGCCCAGCGAGGTGACGGACGGATACGCGAACTGCGCGATCAGGCAGGTGAGCGCCGTCATGACAGGCACCCGGGGCGCGTTGCCGAGCGCGGCGACGTCGGAGGTCAGGAGCAGCCCTTCGGAGGCCAAGCGGTCGAGGCCGCCGTGGCCCACGTAGTTGAAGAGCCCTTGCCCCTGGCGGAGAGCGTCCTGGAGATGGGTCCGGCTGTCCGCGAGTTGCCCGGCCAGGTCGACCCGGGTGAGGGCAAGCCCTGGCGGCAGGGCCGCGGCCAGCGTGCTGCTCGTCGCGGCGAAGTCGCCGCCGGAATCCGCGTCGTCCGCTGCGAGCAGGGTCTGACCGCTCCAGACGCCGTCCGGCGCGCTCTCGTAGGCGGCCACCTTGTCCACGTAGGCTCGCATCTCGGCGGCGGTCACCGCGGGAATCCGGCCCACGGCTACGGCGGGCACGCCGCGGCCGTCGAAGTCCGCGTAGCCTGAGTCGGCGGGCGCGATCCCCTCCTCCGTCGTCACCAGGAAGGCGGGCAGCAGGTTCGAGGAAAGGCCCAGGAGGTTCTTCGGATCGTAGGTGCCCTTGCCCGCCAGCACAACGTAACGGGGCGGGGTCGGCCACGATGCCACGGCGTGTGCGAGGAAGCGCCGGATCGCCTGCGGGTCGTAGAGGCCGTCGGCGAAGACGTCCATCACGTCGGCGAGGTCGACGACCATCGTCGCGAGCCCCTGGGCGGCCCGCAGGTCGGCCAGCCGTTGCGACTCGGCGCGGAGCGCGGCCGGGGCGATGACCACGTACTCGGCGCCGCGGCCCGGGTTCTTCAAGTCCGCCGGGGCGCTGGCGCGCACGGTGGGCGCGTCGAGCGCGCTGCCCGTCGCCGCCAGGAAGGGGCCGGCCGATGGAGCGAGGAAGGAGACGCCCCAGGTGCCGTCCGCCTGCGGCTGGCCCGAGAGCCCACCCAGGCGCCGCGGGGCGAGCGGCTGGGCGAGATCCCAGACCGCGATCTCCGCGCTCCGGAAGCCGGTGAGAGCGACCGCTCCGCCCGCCGGGGCCCGGAAGGCAAGGCGGTCGCCTACCGCCCGGTAGAGGTGCGGATAGGTGAGGTCGAAGGAGTCGAGCCAGAGGCCGCGCTCGGCTTCGAGAGCGACCAGCTCGATCGAGTTGGCGCCATCCACCAGGACGTCCGCCGGCAGCGCGACCGTGGCCGTGGCAGGGCCGCTCCCCTCCCAGGCGATCTCGTTGATCCGCCGGCCGTTGACCCAGACCTCGGCCCGCTGCACGGCCGCGAAGCCGTAGAGCTGAACCGCGAGCGTGGCCGCTCCCGGGGCCGGCGCGGGCACGTCTGCGGTGACGGTCGCGCGGTCGTAGCCGGGATAGCCGGGGAAGAGGCTCTTCCAGATCCAGAAGTCGTCCACGGGCAGCGGCGCCGAGACCGCCGGGATGGCGTCGGTTTCGAGGTGCAGGACATCGGCGAAGGAGCCGGCGGGCGCGCCCGCGGCCGGCTGGACCGTGGCGGTCGCCATGGCCAAGCCCTTCGCGCGCTCCAGCCAATAGACGTTGACGTTCGTGTACGCGCTTCGCACCGCCTCGGCGTAGAACACGAGCCCGTCGCCGTCCGCGGCGGGCTGGAACGCCACGTCCTGCCCGCCGCGGGAGAGGCGCAGGCGCCCGGTGCGGATCTGGGCCGTGGCCTCCTCCACCGACAGGCCGAGAGCGCTCGCGACGGCTGCCGCGCGCACCCGCGCCATGCCGCTCCGGGTCACTTCCACGCGCGCCCGGGAGCCGGCCGGGGACGGTGCCACGCTGGCGGAGGCCGCCTCCCGGGCCAGTGCGGCGCGGGTGAGGCGTGGGGACACGGCCTTTTCGAGCGCCGTGAAGGTCCGCTCGCTCTCCGCCGGACGCGTTTCGCGCTCGACCGCGACCTTGTAGGGGCCGAAGGTCTCGCGCCGTCCCTGGCGGTCGATCTCGATCAGCCGGTAGGTAAGCTCCTGGCCGCGCGGCGCCGTGGGGTCCACGAGCCGGTAGCGGCCGCCGGGGAGCTGCTCGACCGCCGGCACCGCGCGGTCCGCCACCGGAACGAAGCGGCCGGTCGCGGGATCGCGGCGCTCGACCTCGAACGCCACGGTGCCGACCTCGGCCGCCGTCTCCCAGAGCACGGCGACGCGGCCGTCATCCTCCCGGGCCGTGAAGGAGGAGACCCGGGCCCAGGTGGCCTGATCCGAAACCTGGAAGCTGCAGGTCGCGGTCACCGGCTGCGCCACCTCGCTCGTCCAACTGGAGGTGTCGGCCCAGTACATGGTGACCGTCTGATTGATCGTGGTGCCGGAGGCGACCGAAGGATTGACGTAAAACTGATAGGTCATGCTCCCCGATTCATTGGGGCCGATCACGCCCAGGCTGGTGCCGGAGGCCGTGGTGTTGCGCGGAGTCCACACCACCTGCTGGTTCGTGGTATCCACGGAGACCGTGCCGCTCGTGCTCTCTGCCGGCGTGGTCGAGCCCGAGGAGAGCACCTGCCCCTGCGCCGAGGAGTAGCCCACTTTGAAGCGGAGGAAGCTCGACGTGCCGCACTGGAAGCGCTCGGGCGAGGAAGAGGAGGACGCGACGGCCGTGCAGTTCGGGATCGTGTTGGTGAAGCTCACCGTGCACGCCGAGGACTGGCCCGGCCGCACCGCCGTGGGCGTGCAGGAACACGAGGGCGCAAGACGGGCTACGGGAACGTTCGAATTGATGATCTGGCAGTTGCACTTGGCGCCCGTGCCCGGGTGGACGTCCGCCTCGGTCGAGCACACGCCGCTGGGACCGACCTGTCCTGCGTTGTTGCCCCAGGTCGTGCAGGTCGGAATGTCCACGAAGCCGTCCGGCGAGGTGCTGGTGCCGGCGCCCACGGCGTCCGTGCATTTGATCGTGATCGGCGAGGGGAATTTCATGAAAACGTCCACGCCGTTACACTGCCCCTTGACCAGGTCGGCGCAGCCGTTGCCGTCCGCGTTGAAGAAGGGGCCGTTTCCGACGGTGAACTCCAGGGGCGGGCAGGTTCCGGTGTTCTGCGTGGCATGCGGCGGCTTGAGCGTTTCGACGGCGCACTGCCGGCCCGCGTAGGCGTTGGGCGTGGGATCGCCCGTGCCGGTATCGTTATAAATGAAAAGACCAATGTCGTAGCGGGTCTGGCCGCTCGTGTTCTGCAGCTTGGCGCCGAGATAAATCGAAAGTGTGTCGTTCGTGCTGACGCATCCGTTGGTCTGATCGCCCAGGCCGACCAGGATGAAGGTCACGTCGTTCGCCGTACAACTGTTGCCGGGCGAAAGCGGAGACTGGAGATTCGCCACGCACCGCGAATTGTTGATCACCGCACCCGCCACCCCCGGAACAAGAAGGCCGATGATTAAAAGGATTCGAAAGCTGCGGACGAAGGCGGAGGAAGGTTTCATGGCTCACCTTTCGCCGGGCTGGGGGAGGTCGGGGCCCGGATGGGTCGGGACGAATAATCTTCAGGATAGCACGTCCACGCTGGAGCGCCGGCATCCCTGCCGGCCGGCTAACTCCTTAAAAAAGCAAAGTTAGAGCCGGCAAGGATGCCGGCGCTCCCAGCGTTATCCGGCGGGCGCTGCCGGCGGCGCGGGCGGCGGGGGCCCTGCGGCCGGCCGCGGCCGGAACCACTCCCACTCCCTCCATCCGCCACCCATATTCAAGCTCTCCCATCCCCAACGCAGCCAGCGCAGGAGCGCCAAGGCCAGCCAGAGCGCCCAGGCGAGCATGGCGCCGCGGTAGACGAGGAGGGGCACGGAGAAGACCCAGGCCGTGGGCGGCACCTCCCCTGCGCGGTCGGCGTACCAGCGCAGCGCAGCGCCCGAGACGCTCCCTCCGGTCGAGCCGTTGCCCGCGATCTGCATGTCCGGAAGCCCCAGGAGCCCCTGCTGGATGCTCCAGAAGAGGATGCCGAGCGCCACCAGCGTCCAGACCACGAGCGCGATCTGGACGAGGTCGAAGACCTTGTTCCGTTGGATCGCGCTCCCTTTCTCCCGGCGGACGCCCAGAGCGAGGAGCCACGCGGCCACGAGCGCCGCGGCGGCGAGCGGCACCTGGGAGAGCCCGACGCCCAGAAGGACCCAGTCGCGGGTGCGAAGCGGCGTCTGCCGCACCCGGCCCAGCCCCCAGGCCGCGAGGAGGATCACCACGAGGACGCTCCAGAAGAGGACGGCCGGCCCGAGGCGAGGACCACCCACGAGGAGGATCCAGCGGCTCGCGGGGATCTCGGCCTGGGTCAGGGCGTTGACGCTCGGAGCTCCGAGGTCCACCGCGGGCGTGCGGAGGAAGAGAGAGATCCCCCGGCTCTCCCGCCAGGAGAGCCCAATCGTCTGTGAGTAGGGATGGATCGGCAGCGTGACCTTCCGCCCTTCCTGGCGGATCGGCTGCGCCCGGCCGTCCACGGTCACGGCCGTGAGCTCCGCGCCCTCTGGGAGCACCACCGTGTGCTGGCCGCCGCGGCTGCTCCGGACCGAGAGGGTGAGGCTCACGTCCGTCGAGCGGAGGCCTGGTTTTGCCTCGAGCACGCTGCGGACGATCGTGAGCGAGCGCCCGGCGATCCCTTCAGGCCGAGTGATCGCAAGCTCCAGCCTCTCGCCGGGCCACGGCCGCCACTCGCGGACCCGCACCTCCGCGTCTTCCGGCCCGACCACCGTGGGAAGGCCCCGGGCTTCCACGTGCCAGAGCGGCGATGCATTGAGCCGCCAGACCTCGGTCCAGGCCAGGGTCTTCGGAGCCTGGAGCACGAGAGAGCTTCGCGGTGAGAGCGTCGAGCTCCAGGAAAACTCGTCCGTTCCCGGCCCCAGGCTCACCTGCACGGCACCGTTCTTCACCCGCGCGCCGGCCGTGGTGACCGACTCGCCGGGCAGGAGCGGGATCTCCACCGCAGCCGGCGCGCTCGAGGGCGAGCGCCGGGAAACGCGGGTTTCGACGTTCCAGGCGAGGCCCAGATACAGGGTCCGCTCCACCTCCAGGAACGGCGGCAGGGCGCTCGGCTGGAGCGAGCCGGCCGCGGCCGGTCCGGCGGTCTCCTGACGCGAGAGCTGGAGATTGTCGTCTGCCTCGCCGTCCTCGTGAACGCCGGAGACGGTCCAGCCGCTCGCCGTCACCTCCACGCGGTGCGGCTTCAAGGGGAGCGGGAGCTGGACCACGTCGCGCGCCGGGAGCGGACCGGTCAGAAGCACCTCGTGGCGGCCGGGAGAGACGCGCACCCAGAGGCGGCCGTCGGCCGACCGCGCCACGCCGGCCGGCTGGCCGTCCACCCGCACCTCAGCGGGCACCCACTGCTCCGCGCCGCCTGGAATCGGAACGGCCACCGCCGCGGCGGCTCCCACCTCGAAGCGGAGCCGCAGGCCGGCCGGCGAGACCTCCAGGAACAGCCGCGGGCTCGACGCGCACTCGGGGAAACAGTCGGGCGGCGCGGTCAACGCCTCGCGGAGCTGATCGAGCACGCTCGCCGGAGGAGCCTCGGGTTGGACGGGCGGCTCCTCCGCCTGCACGCCCGGCGCTGCGCCGAGCAGGAGGACGGCCAGGAGGAGCGCCGCGGCGGCCGGCAGCTTGCGCCACGGGAGACGCACGCCGGGCAGCTCCAGCGTCAGAAGCACCAGCAGCGCCAGGAGCGCCACGCGGACGAAGGTGAGCACGAAGCCGGCCGCGGGAGAGAGAAGGAAGAAGCGCATCCGCTGCGAGCTTTCGACCGGACCGTTCCAGCGCAGATCGACCTTGGTCCACGTCCACTCCGGCAGGCCGGGGCCGGTCGTCACCACCGCCCGGGGGTCGACCTCCGGAGGTTGGCGCAGAGCCCGGATTCGGGAGTCCTTCGTCCCCGGAGCAGGCGGAGGAGGCGGAGGCGGGGGAGCTTCCGTGGCCACGGCCCCGGCCGGCGCCTCGGCCTGGGGCTCCGGGGTCACTGCTCCATCCACGTAGCCGAGGGCCTGGAGCGCCTCCTCATCGCTTCGGGACGGCACGGAGACCGAGAGCGATTCGCCGAGCGAGGCCTTGAGCGTCCGGTCCTCCACCTCGCCGGCTCCCACGGCGGACCAGGGTTTTTCCAGCGCCGGATAGAGCGCCTGCCGCACCTGCCCCGCCACGAACCCGATCGTCACGAGGACCAGCACGGCCCGGGTGAGCAGGGAGGCCACGCGCACCAGGCTCCGCGCCCAGCCCTCTCCGGGAAGCAGACGGCGCAGCGCCTCGAGCGACAGCACCACGACCCAGATCCAGCGCGGCGCATCCGCCTCCTGCCAGGTGAGGACCATGACCGCGAGCGCCACGATCCCCCACCGCGTACCCCAGAGATGGCGGACGGCCAAGGCGATCAACAGCACGAGGAACAGGTCGAGAAGCGTCCATTCGGAGATCCACGTTCCCGGCACCTGATCGACTCCCGTGGCCCCCAGAATCCGCCAGCCCGGCGGCAGGTGGAGCTCGCCCGAGACCTGCTGGAAATCGTGGTCCCAGCCCACGGCCGGCAGCGCGCCGCGCCCCTCGATCCGGCCCTCGGCGCCGAGGAGCACCTTGCCCTGGCGCACCTCGATGCCGGCCCGGTCCGTGCCCGGGCGGCGGGTGATCACCTGCTCGCGCCCGGCCACGGCCACGCGCTCCAGGCGGACGGGCGGAGCCATCTCCAGGCGCCAGCTCCGGGCGAGCGTTCCCGTGAGCTGGTCCGCCCAGGTGTAGCCGCCGCCATCGAAGTCGAGCCAGAGCACGCGCGCGAGCGTCAGCCGGTCCGGCGCCGGGTCCGCATCGCCCCGCCGCCGCCCGGCGAAGCGCATTGTCTCGCCGGGGCGCACGCGGTAGGCCGGAAGGGATTTCCAGTCTTCGGGTAAGCGGGTCTGCTGGGGATCGACGGCCGGAACGCCTTCGACGTCCACCACGCGGAAGCTCGGCCGGGCCTCGAACACCCAGACCTCCTCGGTGGCCCAGGGACCGCCCGGGTCCGGCGCCGTGAGCGCCGCGGCCGGTCCTTCATGGCGGGCCGTCAGCTCGATCGTCCACGTGCCGGGCCGCACCTGCACGCGCAGACGCCCGCCGGGCTCGATGCGGGCGGGGAGCGGCGCGTCGAGCGCCACCGGAAGAAAGCGGTCCGGAAGCGCCCGGCCCAGGAGCACCTCGCGGGCCTTGCCGGCGACGGAAAGCTCGATCCGCGTGATCAGGAGGAGCGGAACCTCGTCCACCACCCGCCGGTGGACCACCATCTCCAGGCTCTCCTCCGCCGCCTCGGCCGAGCGCGAGCGCTGCAGGAACACACGCCCTTGGGCATCCCGCTCCGGGAACGGCAGGGCCGTGCCGCGCACCGAGAGCGCCACGAGCCCCGTCTCGGGAGGCACCGCGAGGGACTCGGGCAGGGCATCCCACCGGAACGCGCCCTCTACCACATGGCGGCCGGCCGGCAGCCAGACTCCGGGCCCGCTCCCTCCCGAAACCGCGGCCGCGGGCTGGCCATCCACGCGAAGATCGAGCGGCCAGCGGCTCTCCTCGCCCGGCAGCGGCACGAACCCCGCGACTTCCAGAGCCCACTCCTGCCGGAACTGCCCCTCCCGCTCCCCAAGATCGAGCGCCAGCCGCCCTGGCCACGCGCACCGCGTCTCCGCCGCGCTCCAGTCCGCCTCCCCGGACCCGAGCAGGAACGGGCACAGACTGTCCTCATAACCGCGAAGAGCCCACTCCGTCCAAGGACGAAGAGGCTCGGGAACCCGGTCCTTGGGAAGACGCTCCGCCCCGGCGGGCAGAGCCATCAGGCACAGCAAGACCAAAAGGGCAGCGCGGCGGTCCATGGACCCTCCTTGTGGACTCCCTCGGGAGATTGGACACGATGGTATCCCAGGAGGAAACCGGGGAGGGGGCAACGGAGAAATCAGGGCTTCAGGCGGGCGGATGCTTGGGACTCATCACCCGTCCGCGAAAGGATCCTCGACCAGGAAAGGATTCCGGAATCGGACGCCCTCCAATTCGCGGTCGTGTTGCAGATCTTCACTGAGCAGCAGCGTTGCCCCGGCCTGCTTCGCGACGGCCCACTGCATCGCATCCCAGAAGAACAGAATATTCGCGTCGAGGCTCAGCCGCTCAACGTTCATAAAGCTCATCCCGCGAAGGGGCCCGGCCTCCGAGATGATGGCTCTGGCTCAGGAGACGTTCCAGAGCCGCTTCCTGAGCGGCGCTCAAAGCCCGCTCCTGCTGAGGCAAAGGAGAGAGAAGTGCGATCGGCTTGCCACGCCTTGTGATGACGATCCGTTCCCCGGCTTCCACCGCCTTTATATAGCGAGCTAGGTTCTGGTTGACTTCCCGCAAGCTTACTCGCTGCTCCATACCCCCTCCTCACTCAAACAATTCCGAGGCCTTGCACGATCCGGGCGGTCGTGACGATCTGCCCTACGTGCCGTTGCGTGTGCTCGGCGGCATGGAACAGCAGCCCGAGCACTGTCGAGGGCAGTTGGAGGCGGCCCACTCCCCGGGGTTCAAGGAGCGTGGGCTCGGCCGTGCCTCGGAGCTGCTCCAGGGCGCGGCCGACCTGAAGCTCGAAGGCCCGGACGAGCGAGGAGGCCTCTTCCGGCAGAGATCCGGGCTCCCCCTCCGCTGCGAGAAAGGCGCGCTGCTCCGCGGAAAGCCCCTCGCCGCGGGCGTAGGTGAAAAGCCGGTCCAGACTGCCCGAGGCATGGCGGACGTGGAAGCCCACGGAAGCTGCCCCACCAGGCCGGGCCCAGAGCAGGGCGGGTGAAAGCGGAGAAACGACCCGGCTCACCTCCTCCACCGTTTGGAGCAACGCATGAGCGGCGGGCTGCAGCAGAGGAGGAATCCCGGGGACAGGGCCGCGCAACCAGACTTCGGGCGGATTCGGATCGCTCATGACGAGACGGATT
>DATEIO010000577.1:0-6203 GCA_035278895.1 Thermoanaerobaculia bacterium
TTACCCGTAGGGTGCGCTGCGCGCACCATCACACCGTGTAGTTTGTGGTGCGCGCAGCGCACCCTACGCCACATGCACCAGCAACCGCCGCGAGCTCGAATGCCGCCGGTGCTCCCAGACGTAAATCCCTTGCCACGTCCCCAGCCCGAGCTCGCCATCCACCACCGGAATCGACAGCGATGTCGCCGTCAGCATCGCCCGGATGTGCGAGGGCATGTCGTCCGGCCCCTCGGCCGTGTGGGTGTAGAGGGGATCGTTTTCGGGGACCAGGCGCTTCAGCCAGTTTTCGAGGTCCCGCCGGGCGGACGGGTCGGCGTTCTCCTGAATGGTGAGGGACGCCGACGTGTGCTGGATGAACACCGTGCACAGGCCCTCGGGGACGCCGCTCTCGCGAACGGCGTCCCGAATGCGGTCCGTCACCTCATGAAGGCCCGGGCCGGGGATCTGGATCGAGAGCTTTTTGACCATTCCCCGGACGATACCACGGGGCTTTCCTACGGCGCGGGCTTGGCCGGCGCGGCGTCCGTCTGGATCGACTTCAGGAACTCGACGAGATCTTTGATCTTCGCCTGGGCCGCCTCCGGCTTCACGACTCCGGGATTCGCGGGATCCTCCTGGAACACCTGACCCCAGATCGGCATGTCCCGGCTGCCGTGGGCGGCGACCTCCTCCCGGCCGTCCATCATCGCGATCACGCGCTCTTCGGGGAACGTTCCGCTATTTCTCGCGCGGATCGTGGTGAGATCGGGAGGCGGCACCTTGAGAAGGCTCGCCACGCTGCCGTCTCCCTTGGCTTCTGTGCCGTGGCAGTTGCGGCAATAGATCCGGTAGGAAAGCTTGCCGCGGGCGATCTGATCCTTCTGCGTCTTGGTCTGTCCCCCGGCGTGGCCCGCGAAGATCCACAGGAAACCCAGCACGGCAAGACCCGCGACGAGGGCTCCACGAAGCTGTCTTCTCCTCCGCGCGCTCATAGAAGACTCCTTTCGGCCTTGAACCTCTGGCTGATTTGGAGCCTAGCGGCAGCCCTCGAAATGTGCCACGCGCGGAGGGGTGGCCGAGCGTCCGCCCGGGCCGCCTCTTCGGGTGGGGGAGCGGTACGCTCGTTGCACGAAAGGGAAGGGCGGGAAATCCCCGCGGGAACGAACGCGAATCACACCCCGGGAGGTGCTCACATGGCCGATCGCGAGCCGCTTCAACCCACCCACCGAGACAGCGGAGCCCAGTCCCCCAACGAAATCAAAAGGGGCTCCTCCGAAGCCAACAACCCCAACCGCCGCGCGGCGTCGGATAAATCGGGAATCGAAAACCCGGATCGCCTGGAAAAGGGCGGAAAGAAGGGGAGGAGCGCGGGGCTGCCGAAGGAGGGATGACAACGCCCCTCTGGGGCGTCGTTCGGATAGCCCAGGGCTTCCACCCTGGGCTATCCGAACGGCGCGCTGGGCGCGCTTTGAAAACGCCAGACGTGCGCGCAGCGCACCCTACCCGCCCAGCTCGAGCTCCCGCTCCAGATCCTTCCGAAACACCTCCGCCTCGACCACCCGCCCCCTCTCCTCCGAGGTCGGAAAGATCTCCACCAGAATGCCGTCCTCTTCGAGCAAGGGAAGGAGCGACTCCATCAGGTCGTCGAGCGAGATCGCGCCCGGCGTTGCCCCTTCCCAGGCGCCGCGGGCGCAGGCGGCGGCGAAGGTGGAGTGCGGCCAGAGGGGGAAGGCTTCGTTGCCGTCTTCACTCCGCACGATCCAGCCGTTTTCGTCCTTGAGCCCCCAGGCCTCTTCCCAGTCCGCGAGCAGCATGAGGACGGAGCGGTAGCGGTCCTCCGCGGGGAGGGCCAGGATCTGGCGGGCTTCGTCCTCTCCGATCTCCCAGGTCAAAGCCACGGCTCCTTTCAGACCTCCTGCATAGCGCCGCGGACGATCCACGGCTTCTGTGCGCCATTGAGATCCGGTCCCGGGCCCACGAAGAGCGTCTCCGTGTGCGCGGCGCCGCCCGGCCCGCGGACCGTCACCTTCACCTCGTACGAGCTGGCGTCGATCGCCTGGACCGACACGAAGTCCCAGCCGGCGAAGCGCGAGCCGGGCGGGGCGGTCAGCGCGAGCCCCCCCTCAGCCTTGTCGAATTGATCGCGGGCGATGGCGGAGAGGTGGGTGCGGGCGAGCCGGTCGTCGCCGGCCATGCGTGCCTGCAGGAACAAGGTCACGAAGGCGCGGGCACCCTTCTCCGTGCCCGGCTCGGGCTCCGCGGCAAGCTCCGGCTGGGCCACGGTCGGCGGGAGCTTCTGCGGCTCGAGCGGCGGAGCCGGCTGGGTCTGGGCCGAGGGGAGAGAAGCGGGCTTCGTCTCCGAAGGCGGCTCGGGCGACTCCCGCACGCAGGACGACGCCAAGCTGAGGAGCAGGAGCGACGCCCCGATCTCCTTAACCACGGCTCCCTCCGTGCGCCGCGGGCTCCTCCTCGGGAACGGCCGCAGCGTCGAGCTCCTCTGCGACGTCCAGGGAGACGGCCTCCTCCTCTCCCGAAAGCTCGCGCCGGAGATCGCCCAGAATCCACTCGGAGAGCACGTCCTGCTCGCTCTCGTTGAGCGGCAGGCCGGCGCTGTCGCACAGGCTCAAGACGTTCCGGAAGAAGCAGTTGCCCAGGGAAAGCGGGTCTTCCGAGACGCTCTGGCCGAAGCGGTGGCCGCCGAACGTGATGCCGCGCAGGATGAAGTTCACGCTCGCGCGGGCGATCGGAGCCCCTTCTTCGATGCAGCGGTCGCGGACCGCTTTGGACGTCCGGGTGAGGAAATAGCCGTGCTCCGACACCTCCTCCGCGGTCAGGCGGAACACCCGGGCGTACTCGCGGCTGGTCAGATAGGGCGTGTCCGTGAGCTGGTGCACCCGGTAGGCCAGGGCGTTCAGCTTGGGATCGCCCACCAGCTCCTCGGGCCGGCCGTCGATCGGGAGCTGGTGGCGGGAGGGATCGTAGATGTATCCGGGCTTCAACGCCGAAATGGCAAAGCCGGGGTTCTCCCGCCCTTCGAGCAGATCGCGGAACGTGCCCGCCCCGGCCCAGCGGGAGGCGAGCACCTGGTCGCCGAAGCGGCTGATCACCATCTGCGCCGCGCGCGCCATGGGCACCGCCGCGTCCGAAGATTCGACCACCGTGCGCACGTAGCCAAGGATCTCGGCGATCAGCTCGGTCCGGTCCAGCGCCGGCGCCGAGCGGTAGACCGACAGGGTCCGGGAGGACTCGTGGATCTCCACCACATCGCCCTCCGTGAGCCCCACGCGCCAGGGATCGCCGTCGATCATCGCGAGATCGCGCCGGGCCTGGCACACGGCCATCGTCATGTTGCGCAGGCTGTTGAACCCGAGCCAGTTCGTGCTGGACGTGAACTCCGAGAACTCCCGGAAGATGGGCGGCAGCTCCGTGGCCACCAGCTCGCCGCTCGTCGAAGCCCGCTCATAGACCTTGTCCGCGATCCGGAGGAGAAGATCGTCGAGCGCCGTCGTCTGCGGGGACGCCGCCGCCCGGGTGGTCTGCGTCAGCGTGGCGCCGATCGCCTCCTCCAGGAAGGTGTCCTGGTCGATGAGCAGGTCGCAGGCCGCCTTGTATGCCACCGAAGCCGGGCCAATCGCGAGGATGGCGCTCCGCCGGTCGTGCTTGGACAGCCGCAGGAGGACCGGCGTGAAGTCCGCGTCTCCCGAGAGGATGATGAACTCGTCGAACCGGGTCGGGTGGGAGAGCGTGTCCAGGATGTCCATCACCATGTGGATGTCCGCGCTTGTCTTGCCGCCGGAAGTGAGCGGCGGGCAGTCCACCACCTCGAAGGCCGAACGGGTGAAATACGGGCGGAAGCGGCCGAACTGGGACGGGTTCAGGTAGCACCGCCTGAAGAGAACCTTCCTCTTGCGGTCGTCCTCCTCGTTCTCGTGGGGGAGATTGTCTTGAAGCCAGAGCAGCCACCGGGTCGGGTCCGTAGCGAACTGCTCGGCGGCCGTGGGGTCTTCCCGCTGGAGACCCAGGTAGATGTTATCGAAATCGACGAAGAGCGCCGTCCGCACATGCGACGAGCTCGGTTGGGAATCAGGCATCGAAACCTCCAAGTACGAAAAAACGTCCGGCGACTGCGCTCCAGGAACCGGGCCGAGCGCCTCGCCGGCTGCCAAGAGTATCAGGACCCGGGCCTTTCCCGCTCCCCCCAACCAGCCGCCGTGTTACGATTCGGGGACACACCGGACGTTCCCGAGCCTGTCGCGACCCCGGCGCATCCCGCGCCGGGCGGAAGCCTGCGGAGAGCCCCATGCCCGACCGAATCACCGTGACGACCAGCAAGTCGTGGTTTTCGCGCATCGGCGAGTCGATCAAGAGCGTGCTGATCGGCCTGATCCTGTTCATCCTCTCCTTCCCCCTGCTGTTCTGGAACGAGGGGCGCGCGGTCAAGACCGCCCGCAGCCTGGAAGAGGGGGCCGGCGCCGTGGTGACCGTCCCTGCCGACGCCGTCTCGCCCGGCAACGAGGGCAAGCTCGTCCACGTCACCGGCCCGATCGCCACCGACGGCCCGGTCGCGGACGACGAGCTGGGCGTCCAGGCGGATGCCGTCAAGCTGATTCGCAAAGTCGAAATGTACCAGTGGATCGAAGAGAAAAAGTCCGAGACCCGGAAGAAGCTGGGCGGCGGGGAAGAGACCGTCACCACCTACGACTACAAGAAAGCCTGGTCCGCGGACCCGGTGGACTCCTCCGCCTTCTACGAGCCGGCCGGGCACGAGAACCCCGGCGCCTTCCCGCTGCCCTCCAGCACCTTCGTCGCCGACCCCGTGCGCCTGGGCGCCTTCACCCTCGCCGCCGAGCAGGTGGACCAGCTCGACGACGCCACGAGCCTCCCGGTGGACGCCGCTGCCGCCGAATCGCTCCCCGAAGGGTTTGCTGCCCAGGTCGCCAACGGCGGCTTCTATCTGGGGGAGAACCCCACGGCGCCCGTGATCGGGGACGTCCGCATCTCCTTCCAGGTGGTCGACCCGCAGCAGGCGAGCGTCGTGGCCGTGCAGAGCGGCGAGACCTTCGCGGCCTACCAGGCCGAAGCGGGAGACTCGATCCTCCTGGTGGAGGAGGGGCCCCACACCGCCGCCGAGATGTTCCAGACCGCGCAGTCGGCGAACACGGTGCTGACCTGGATCCTCCGGGCCGCCGGATTCTTCGCCATGTTCCTGGGCCTGTTCCTCGTCTTCCGTCCCCTCTCCGTCGTGGGAGACGTGGTCCCCTTCATCGGCAGCCTCCTGGGCGTCGGCATCGGCTTCTTCGCCTTCGTGACCAGCTTCATCCTCACCTTCGTGACCATCGCCATCGCCTGGATCGCGGTCCGCCCGATCCTGGGGATCTCGCTCCTCGTCCTGGCCGCGGGAGGCCTCTTCTGGCTGATCTCGGCGAACCGGAAGAAGCGCGCGAAGCAGCAGGCTCGAGCAGGCGCCCCGCAACCCGCCTGAGCTTCGTTGTAGACCTCGACGGCCCGCGGAAGATTCCGCGGGCCGTCGGATCTTTCGGCGAGATGCGCAAGCATGATGCCAGAAATTGTACCCGGAATCCGTTTCCTGGTTCCTTGCGCAGATCATATCCGCACTTGTATACTAGAGACAAGGCCTGATAAGCTACTGGTAGATGGCTGTCCGCATTCGACGTTCCTCCGACAACGTCTTCAGGGACCTGGGCTTTGGCGAAGAAGAGGCGGAGAACCTCAAGATCCGGACCGATCTGATGATCGAGCTTACCTCCTTGATCGAGGCCCAGGGCCTCACTCAGGAAGCTGCCGCCAAACTCCTCGGAGTGACCCAACCGCGGATCAGCGATCTCATGCGAGGGAAAATCGATCGATTCAGCGTCGACAGCTTGATCGAGATGCTCGGTCATGCCGGCGCTTCCGTGTCTTTTGTGGTGACTCGGCGTAACCAAGTGGCGTAGAGCCTCGCCGCTTACCCTCCAATTCTTCCGGTCACTTGGAGACCCACCCGCAGGTCTTCGAAGTCCTCCCTCAGCGACTTGTATACTGGACGCGGTGATGGGGGGGAATCTGTCATGAAAGTACTGATCGCCGACAACTTCGAGAAGAGTGGAGTGGAAGGGCTCGAGGCCGCCGGATGCAGTGTGATCCACCGGCCCGAGCTCAAGGACGAGGCGCTGACCCGGGCGATTGCCGAGACGCAGGCGGACGTCCTGGTGGTGCGCAGCACC
>DATEIO010000578.1:0-7883 GCA_035278895.1 Thermoanaerobaculia bacterium
ACCCCGGACGACCGGGTGCTCCAGAAGACCCCCTTCGGTTTCGACGTCTCCGTCTGGGAGTTCTTCTGGCCCTTGATCACCGGCGCCTGCCTCGTCGTCGCCGATCCCGGCGGGCACCGCGACCCCGCCTACCTGGCCGGCCTGATCGAGCGCGAGCGGGTCACCGTCACCCACTTCGTCCCCTCCATGCTCCAGGCCTTCCTGGACCAGGCCGACCTTTCCGGATGCGCGAGCCTGCGACTGGTCGTCGCGAGCGGCGAGGCCCTCTCCCCCGAGCTGCGCCGGCGGTTCCGCGAAAGGCTCTCCGCCAGGCTCGAAAACCTCTACGGCCCCACCGAGGCCTCGGTCGACGTCACCGCCTGGAATTGCGACGAGGAGGCGCGCGGCGGAGTCGTGCCCATCGGCCGGCCGGTCGCCAACACCGCCATCCACCTGCTCGACCGCTCCTGGCAGCCGGTTCCGATCGGGGTTGCCGGCGAGCTCTGCATCGGCGGCGTTCAGCTCGCCCGGGGCTACTGCCGGAGACCGGACCTCACGGCCGAGCGCTTCATCCCCGGCGCGGCCGGCGGGCGGCTCTACCGTACGGGCGACCTGGCCCGCCACCTGCCCGACGGCGCGATCGAGTACCTGGGGAGGATCGACCACCAGGTCAAGATCCGTGGCTTCCGCATCGAGCTCGGAGAGATCGAGGCGGCGCTCCTCGCGCAGGGCGGAGTGAAGGAGGCCGTGGTCGTGGCCCGCCACGACGGGTCTTCCCCGCGCCTGGTGGCCTACGTGGTGCTCGAAGAGGAGGTCTCCACGGAGGCGTTGCGCGAGGGGCTCTCCGCACGCCTTCCCCAGTACATGGTCCCCGCCGCCTTCGTGGCTCTCCCGGCGATGCCGCTCAACAAGAACGGCAAGGTCGACCGCAAGGCCTTGCCCGAGCCGGAGCGCGAATCTTCGCCGGCCGGGCCGCGCACCCCGGTCGAAGAGGTGATCGCCGCCCTCTGGGCCGAGCTGCTCGGACTGGAGCGGGTCGGCCTCCACGAGAGCTTTTTCGATCTCGGCGGACATTCCCTGCTCGCCACGCGGGTCGTCTCGCGGCTCCGCGGCGTCTTCGGCGTGGAGCTGCCGCTGCGGACCGTGTTAGAGCGGACGAGCGTGGCGGAGCTCGCTGCCGCCGTCGAAGAGGCCCGCCGCGGCAGCGCGGCGCCCGCCACTCCGCCCCTGGTGCCGGTGCCGCGCCTCGGGGACCTGCCGGTCTCCTTCGGCCAGCAGAGGCTCTGGTTTCTCGCCCAGCTCGAGCCCGAAAGCCCCCTCTACAACGTCCCCGGGGCTCTGCGCCTGACAGGTAGCCTGAGCTGCGGCGCGCTCGCAGCCGGCTTCGAGCGGATCGTGGCCCGCCACGAATCGCTGCGCACCACGTTCCACCTCGCGGGAGAGCAGCTCGTCCAGCGGATCGCGGCTCCCGGGCCGTGGCCCCTCCCGCAGGTGGACCTGGGGGCTCTGCCGGAGGACCGCCGCCGGTCCGAGGCCGGCCGGCTCGCCGCCGGAGAGGCCCGGCACGTCTTCGACCTGGCGCGCGGTCCGCTCCTGCGGACGACCCTGCTGCGCCTGGCCGAGGACGAGCACGCGCTCCTCCTGGTCCTCCACCACGCCGTCTCCGACGGCTGGTCCGTCGGGGTGCTGATCCGCGAGCTGACCGCGCTGTACCCGGCGCTCGCGGAGGGGCTCCCCTCGCCGCTGCCCCCCCTGTCGATCCAGTATCCCGACTTCGCCGTGTGGCAACGGAGCTGGCTCGCAGGAGAGGTCCTGGAGGGCGAGCTCGCCTTCTGGCGGGAGCGGCTGGCAGGGGCCCCGACGGTCCTCGAGCTCCCCACGGATCGCCCGCGCCCGCCCGTCGCGACCTTCCGCGGCGCCGAGCGCGAGCGCCTTCTGCCCGCGGAGCTCGGCCGGGCGGTCCGGACGCTCGCCCGCCGCGAGGGCGCCACCCCCTTCATGGTCCTCCTCACGGCCTGGGGCGCCCTCCTCGCCCGCGGCTCGGGCCAGCCGGAGGTGATGGTGGCGTCCGCCATCGCCAACCGCAACCGCGAGG
This sequence comes from Thermoanaerobaculia bacterium, assembly GCA_035278895.1. Classification (GTDB taxonomy): domain Bacteria; phylum Acidobacteriota; class Thermoanaerobaculia; order Multivoradales; family UBA5704; genus DATARR01. The sequence continues at coordinate 2,075 of DATEIO010000578.1, forward strand.
AGATCGAGGGCCTGATCGGTTTCTTCGTGAACACCCTGGCCCTGCGCGTCCGGACGCCGGAGAGCGCAACCTTTGCCGAGGCGCTGGCCGCGGTGCGCGAGACCACGCTCTCGGCCTACGCCCATCAGGACCTCCCCTTCGAGAAGCTGATCAGCGCTCTCGACCTGCCGCGGGAGCTGAGCGTCAATCCGCTCTGCCAGGTGATGCTCACCTATCAGAACCTGCCGCCAGCGGCCCCGCGGCTCCCGGGTCTCGAAATCGCTCCGCTCTCGGCCGGCGCCGTCGAAACGGGGACGGCCAAGTTCGACCTGACGCTCTTTGTCCGGGAGGCTGAAGGCGGGCTCGGGACATCCCTGGAATTCAACGCCGACCTGTTCGACACGCCGACCGCTGAGCGCCTCCTGAGCCGCCTGGAGGTCCTGCTGGCCGGAGCCGCCTCCCATCCGGAGGCGCGGATCTCGGACCTGCCCCTCCTCGCCGCGACCGAGCGCCACCAGCTCCTCGTGGAGTGGAACGACACGGCGGCCCGGTATCCGGAGCTTCTGGGCCTGCACGAGCTCGTGGAGGTCCAGGCCGCCTGCACGCCCGACGCTCCCGCCCTGGTCTTCGGCGAGCAGCGGCTGACCTACCGCCAGCTCAACGCACGCGCCGGCGCCCTGGCCCGCCGCCTGCATGACCTGGGCTGCGGCCCCGACGTGGCCGTGGGCGTCCTCCTGGAGCGCTCGGTCGAGATGGTCGTAGCCCTCCTCGGCATCCTCAAGGCCGGCGGCGCCTATCTGGCGATCGATCCCGAGCACCCTTCCGAGCGCATCGCCTGGATGCTTTCGGAATCCCAGGCTCCGATCGTCCTCGCCCAGGACGCCTTGCTCTCCCGCCTGCCCATGCACGAGGCCGCGATCCTGTGCCTGGAAGAGGGATGGGGAGAGGACGCCGAAGAGCTGCCCGATCCGCCCGCCGGCACGAGCGCGCAAAACCTCGCCTACATCCTCTACACGTCGGGCTCGACCGGCCGGCCCAAGGGGGTGATGATCCCCCACCGCGGCATCGTCAATCGCCTGCTCTGGATGCAGGAGACCTACGGCCTGACTCCCAGCGACCGGGTGCTCCAGAAGACCCCCTTCGGTTTCGACGTCTCCGTCTGGGAATTCTTCTGGCCCCTGATCACCGGCGCCTGCCTCGTCGTCGCCGATCCCGGAGGGCACCGCGATCCCGCCTACCTGGCCGGGCTGATCGAGCGCGAAAGGGTCACCGTCACCCACTTCGTCCCCTCCATGCTCCAGGTCTTCCTCGACCACCCCGACCTGTCCGGCGGCTCGGGCCTGCGCCTGGTCGTCGCGAGCGGCGAGGCCCTCTCTCCCGAGCTGCGGCGGCGCTTCCGCGAGCGGCTCTCCGCCAGGCTCGAAAACCTCTACGGACCCACCGAGGCCTCGGTCGACGTCACCGCCTGGAATTGTGAAGAAGAGGCGCGCGGCGGCGTCGTGCCCATCGGCCGGCCGGTCGCCAACACCGCCATCCACCTGCTCGACCGCTCCTGGCAACCGGTCCCGATCGGGGTTGCCGGCGAGCTCTGCATCGGCGGCGTGCAGCTCGCCCGGGGCTATTGCCAGCGGCCGGATCTCACGGCCGAGCGCTTCATCCCTGACGCGGCCGGCGGGCGGCTCTACCGCACGGGCGACTTGGCCCGCCACCTGCCTGACGGCGCGATCGAGTACCTGGGGAGGATCGATCACCAGATCAAGATCCGCGGCTTCCGCGTCGAGCTCGGAGAGATCGAGGCGGCTCTCCTCACGCAGAGCGCAGTGAAGGAGGCCGTGGTCGTGGCCCGCCAGGACGGGTCTTCCCCGCGCCTGGTGGCCTACGTGGTGCTTGAAGAGGAGGTCTCGACGGAATCGCTGCGCGAGGGGCTCTCCGCGCGGCTTCCGCAGTACATGGTTCCCGCCGCCTTCGTGGCCCTCCCGGCGATGCCGCTCAACCGGAACGGCAAGGTCGACCGCAAGGCCCTGCCCGAGCCGGAAGCCCCTTCCGGGGGGAGCGTTCACGCCGAGCCGCGCACCCCGGTCGAGCAGGTGCTCGCCGGGCTCTGGGCCGAGGTCCTGCGAGTGCCAAAGGTCGGGCGCCACGACAACTTCTTCGCCCTGGGCGGCGATTCGATCCTGAGCGTCCAGATCTCGACCCGCGCCCAGAAGGCCGGAGTGCGCATCACGCCCCGCCTGCTGTTCCAGCACCAGACCGTGGCCGAGCTCGCCGCGGTGGCCAACACCACCGCCGTAATCCAGGCCGAGCAGGGGATCGTCACCGGACCGGCGCCGCTCACGCCCATCCAGCGCTGGTTCTTCGCCGGCGATCCGGCCGAGCTCCATCACTTCAACCAGGCCGTGCTGTTCGAGACCGTCCGCCGGCTCGATCCGGGGTTGCTCCAGGCTGCCCTGGACCGCCTGGAGCAGCACCACGACGCCCTGCGGATGCGCTTCTTCCCCGGGCCGGACGGCTGGCGGCAGGTCGCAGGGCCTCCCGAGGGAGCGGCCTTCGCCGTGATCGATCTCACGGAGCTGCCCACCAGATCGCGGGCCATCGAGGCGGTTGCCGCAGAGGCCCAGGCCAGCTTCGATCTCGCGCGGGGGCCGCTCGGCCGGGCCCTGTGGATCGATTGCGGACCGCGCGAGCCCGGACGCTTCTTCTGGGCTCTCCATCACCTCGTCGTCGACGGCGTCTCCTGGCGCATCCTGCTCGAAGACCTGGCCGCCCTCTACGACGGGGGCGAGCTGCCCGCCAAGACCACGTCCTATAGGCAGTGGGCCGAGCGGCTGGCCACCCTGGCCGTCGAGGACGAGCTCCCCGCGAGCGCCGTGGCCTCGCTGCCGATCGACCATCCCGAGGGGAGCAACGTCGTGGCCTCCGAGAGCTCGGTGTCTCTCGCGCTCGACGCCGAAGAGACCCGGGCTCTGCTCCAGGAGGTGCCCCGGGCCTACAACACCCGGATCAACGACGTGCTGCTGGCCGCGCTCGCGAGCGGCCTCTGCGACTGGACCGGATCGCCCGTGCTCCTCGTCGACCTCGAAGGGCACGGACGCGAGGAGATCTTCCCCGACGTCGACCTGTCGCGCACCGTCGGCTGGTTCACCACCCTCTACCCGGTGGTGCTCGACCTGCGCGAGGCGAGCGGTCCCGGAGCCTGCCTCAAGGCGGTCAAGGAGCAGCTCCGGCGGGTCCCCCGGGGCGGCTTCGGCCATGGCCTGCTGCGGCCCGAGATCGTTTTCAACTATCTCGGCCAGCTCGACCAGGCCCTGCCCGCGGGGTCCCCCTTCCGCCCCGCACGGGAGTCCGTGGGACCGCTGCACGGCCCGCGCCGGCGCCGCAGCCACCTCTTCTCCTTCGATGGCAGCGTTTTCAACGGACGGCTCGGATTCACCTGCACCTTCAGCACGAGCCTCCACCGCCGCGAGACCGTCGAGCGGCTCGTCGCAGCCGTGGCCGGCCGGCTGCGCGAGATCATCCATCATTGCCGCACCCTGGAAACCCGGGGCTATACCCCTTCGGACTTCCCGCTCGCCGGCCTCGAAGCGGGCCAGCTCGACACCCTCGTCGCGGCCCAGGACGCGATCGAAGACATCTACCCGCTGTCGCCCATGCAGCAGGGCATGCTCTTCCACACCCTGTTCGCACCCCAGAGCTACGTCCTGGAGCTTTCCGGACGCATCCTGGGCGACTTCGATCGCGAGGCCTTCCTGGGGGCCTGGGGCCGGCTGATCGAGCGCCATCCCGTTCTGCGCACCTCCTTCCACTGGGAAGGGCTCCCCCAGCCGCTCCAGGTCGTCCACCGCAGGGTCGAGATCCCGCTCGCGAGCGAGCGCCAGGACTTCCACCTCGGCCAGGCTCCCCTGATCCGCCTGCTCCTCGTCAAGGAGGGCGACCAGGAGCACCGGCTCGTCTGGACCACCCATCTGATTCTTATGGACGGCTGGTCCCAGGCCACGGTCGTGCGCGAGCTCTTCGAAATCTACGCCGCCCTGCGCGAGGGGCGGGAGCCGGACCTGCCGGCGACGCCTCCCTACCGCGACTACATCGCCTGGCTCCTGCAGCAGCAGCCCGGGGAGGCCGAGGAGTTCTGGAGACGCGAGCTCGCAGGGCTCGAAGGACCGACTCCGCTGCCCGCGGACCGCGGACCGGGAGCTGCGTCCGAGGTCCGCCAGGACCGCCTCCAGCTCTCGGCCGAGACCACGGCGGCCCTGAAGGCCCTCGGCCGGAGCTCCCGGCTCACTCTCAACACCCTCCTTCAGGGAGCCTGGGCCCTGCTCCTTGCACGGACCAGTGGCAATCCCGAGGTCGTCTTCGGCGCCACCGTCTCCGGACGGCCGGCCGAGCTGCCAGGCATCGAGTCCATGGTCGGGCTGTTCATCAATTCGCTCCCGGTGCGCGTGGCCGTTCCTCCCCAGGCCCGCCTGCTCGACTGGCTGGGCACGCTCCAGGAGCGGCAGACCGCGGCCCGGCAGCACGAGCACGTGCCCCTGGTCGACATCCAGGGGTGGAGCCCGGTGCCCCGGGGAACTCCGCTGTTCGAGAGCCTCGTCGTGTTCGAGAACTATCCGGCCGAGGAGGCTCTCTCCGCAGGCGGCGGACCCGGGCTCGCGGTCGACGACGTCGGCTCCCACGAGATCACCCACTACCCGCTCGTCCTGGTCGTCCTGCCCGGCCGGCAGCTCACCCTGAGCCTGTTCTGGGACCGCTCGCGCTTCTCCGCGGACCAGATCCACCGGCTGCACGTGGAGCTCGCGACGATCTGCGAGGCCATGGCCCGGCGCCCCGAGGCGACGCTCGCCGGAATCGACCCCCTCCCCGAGTGGGAGCGCCACCAGCTCCTCGTGGAGTGGAACGACACGGCGGCCCGGTATCCGGAGCTTCTGGGCCTGCACGAGCTTGTGGAGGTCCAGGCCACCTGCACACCCGACGCTCCCGCCCTGGTCTTCGGCGAGCGGCGGCTGACCTACCGCCAGCTCAACGCCCGCGCCGGCGCCCTGGCGCGCCGCCTGCGGGATCTGGGGTGCGGACCCGACGTGGCCGTGGGCGTCCTCCTGGAGCGCTCGATCGAGATGGTCGTGGCCCTCTTGGGCATCCTCAAGGCCGGCGGCGCCTACCTGGCGATCGATCCCGAGCACCCATCCGAGCGCATCGCCTGGATGCTTTCGGAATCCCGTGCTCCGATCGTCCTTACAGAGGAAGCGCTGCTCTCCCGCCTGCCCGTGCACGAGGCCGCGATCCTCTGCCTGGAAGAGGGATGGGGGCAAGACGCCGAGGAGCTGCCCGATCCGCCCTCCGGCACGAGCGCGCAAAACATCGCCTACATCCTCTACACGTCGGGCTCGACCGGCCGTCCCAAGGGGGTGATGATCCCCCACCGCGGCATCGTCAACCGCCTGCTCTGGATGCAGGAGGCCTACGGGCTGACTCCCAGCGACCGGGTGCTCCAGAAGACCCCCTTCGGGTTCGACGTCTCCGTCTGGGAATTCTTCTGGCCCCTCCTCACCGGCGCCTGCCTCGTCGTCGCCGATCCTGGAGGGCACCGCGACCCCGCCTACCTCACCGGGCTGATCGAGCGCGAGCGGGTCACCGTCACCCACTTCGTCCCCTCCATGCTTCAGGTCTTCCTCGACCACCCCGACCTGTCCGGCGGCTCGGGCCTGCGCCTGGTCGTCGCGAGCGGCGAGGCCCTCTCTCCCGAGCTGCGCCGGAGGTTCCGCGAGCGGCTCTCCGCGAGGCTCGAAAACCTCTACGGCCCCACCGAGGCTTCGGTCGACGTCACCGCCTGGAATTG
>DATEIO010000579.1:0-11065 GCA_035278895.1 Thermoanaerobaculia bacterium
GAACCGGGCCGAGACCGAGGGGCTGATCGGCTTCTTCGTCAACACCCTGGTGCTGCGCGCGAGCCTCGCTGGCGACCCGCCGTTCCGCTCGCTCTTGAAAACGGTGCGGGAGACCGCTCTCGCCGCCTCGGCGCACCAGGACCTCCCGTTCGACCTGCTGGTGGAGGAGCTGCGCCCGGAGCGCCACCTGTCCCGGACGCCGTTCTTCCAGGTGATGTTGAACGTTTACGCGGCCCGCCGCGAATCTGTCCAACCCCGGGACCTGCGGATCTCCCCCCTGGGCGTGGACACGGGCACGGCCAAGTTCGACCTGACGCTCACGGTGCTTGACGCGGAGCCCGCGCTCGCGCTCTCTCTCGAATTCGCGGCCGACCTCTTCGAGGCGCCCACCGCGGCGCGCCTCCTGGGACATCTCGAAACCCTGCTCGCGGGCGCCGTGGCCGCTCCCGGCACCCGCCTCTCGGACTTGGCCCTCCTGACCGCGGCCGAGCTTCACCAGGCAGCCTTCGCCTGGAACGACACCCGCGCGCCCTATCCGCGGGAGGCGGCGATCCACCACCTCTTCGCGGAGTGGGTGGAGAAGACGCCCGACGCCGTGGCCCTGGTTTCCGGAGACGCCTCCCTGACCTACCGCGAGCTGGACACGCGGTCGAGCCGGCTGGCCCGCCATCTGCGCTCCCTGGGAGTCGGCCCCGAGACCCTGGTGGCCCTGGCAGCCGAGCGCTCGTCCGAGCTGATCGTCGCGATCCTCGGCATCCTCAAGGCCGGGGGCGCCTACGTGCCCCTCGATCCGGAATCCCCCAAGGAGCGGCTGGCCTGGCTCCTCGCGGACACCGGCGCTCCGGTCCTCCTCGCCCAGCCTCACCTCCTCGACCGGCTCCCCGAGTCTTCAGCGCGGACCGTGCTCCTTTCGCCTGACGAGATCGGAGGAGGGGAAGATCTCTCTCTGCCCCGGGTCGCGGCGGACCAGCTGGCCTACGTGATGTACACCTCCGGGACCACGGGCCGGCCCAAGGGAGTCGCCGTTCCGCACCGGGCCGTAGCCCGGCTCGTGCGCGAGACCGGGTACGCCCGCTTCGGCCCGGACGAGGTCTTCCTCCTGCTCGCGCCGGTGTCTTTCGACGCCTCGACGCTCGAGATCTGGGGGGCGCTCGCGAACGGCGCGCGGCTGGTGCTCTTCCCGCCGGAGAAGCCTTCGCTCGAATCCCTGGGAGAGGCCATCGAGCGCCACGGGGTGACGACCCTCTGGCTCACCGCAGGCCTGTTCCACCCCATGGTCGAGCAGGCCCTCCCGGCGCTCCGGCCCGTGCGCCAGCTCCTCGCCGGGGGAGACGTCCTCTCGGCCCCCCATGTCCGGGCCGTGCTCGAAGCCCACTCCGGCTGCCGGGTGATCAACGGCTACGGCCCCACGGAGAACACGACCTTCACCTGCTGCCACCCGATGGACGACCCGTCCCGGGTCGGCGACTCGGTCCCCATCGGCCGCCCCATCGCGAGCACTAGGGCCGTCCTGCTCGACCGGTGGGGGAGGCCCGTGGCGATCGGCGTGCCGGGCGAGCTCCATGCCGGGGGCGACGGCCTCTCCCGCGGCTATCTCGGCCAGCCGGGGCTGACCGCCGAGCGCTTCGTCCCCGATCCCTTGGGCGAGCCGGGCGGCCGGCTCTACCGGACGGGCGACCTCGCCCGCTTCCGGCCCGACGGGACGATCGAGTTCCTCGGCCGCATCGACCAGCAGGTGAAGATCCGCGGCTTCCGTGTGGAGCCCGGGGAGATCGAGGCCACGCTCGCGGCCCACGAGGCGGTGGGGGAGGCCCTCGTGGCCGCGCGGCCGGACCCCGCGGGCGGCCGCCGGCTGGTGGCCTGGATCGTCCCCCGCCCCGGAGCCGGCGCCCCGTCCGCCGCGGACCTGCGCGCCTTCCTGCGCGACTGCCTGCCCGAGCCCATGATCCCCGCGGCCTGGGTCTTCCTCTCCGCCCTGCCGCTCACGCCGAACGGCAAGGTGGACCGCCGCGCCCTCCCCGAGCCCGGGGACGACCGGCCGGAGGCGGGGGAGGCCTCCGCACCCCGTACGGCCACGGAAGAGGTGCTCGCCGGGATCTGGGCCGAGGCGCTGGGCCTCTCCTCCGTGGGCACCCACGACAGCTTCTTCGACCTGGGCGGGCACTCGCTCCTGGCGACGAAGGTCGTCTCCCGGCTGCGGAGCGTGTTCGGCGTCGAGCTCCCCCTGCGCCTCCTCTTCGAGGCTCCCACGGTCTCCGCGTTCGCCGCGGCCGTGGACGAGGCCCTGGGGGCTGGTGCCGCGCTCGATGCGCCTCCGATCGTGCCCGTGCCTCGCGGGGAGGGGCTCCTTCCGGTCTCCTTCGCCCAGCGGCGCCTCTGGTTCCTGGACCAGCTCTCCCCGGGCTCGGCGGTCTACAACGTTCCGCTGCCGCTGCGCCTCGAAGGCCCGCTCGATCCGGGTGCCCTCGGTTCCGCTTTGACCGAAGTGGTGCGCCGGCACGAGGCGCTGCGCACCCTGTTCACCGCGGTCGAGGGAGAGCCCTGGCAGAGGATCGCGCCGCCCTCGCCGGTGCCGCTGCCGGTGGCCGACCTCTCGGGCCTGCCGGAGGATCTCCGCCGGGCCGAGCTCGCTTCCGAGGTCGAGGCCGATTCCCTGCGCCCCTTCGACCCCGCGGCGGGTCCCCTCTTCCGCGCCGTTCTCCTGCGCCTGGCGCCGGAGGAGCACGTGCTGTCTCTGGGGATGCACCACATCGTCTCGGACGGCTGGTCGCTTGACGTGCTCCTCGGGGAGCTGCTGGCGCTCTACGAAGCCTTTTCGGCCGGGCGGCCGTCGCCTCTCCCCGAGCTGCCCGTCCAGTACGCCGACTTCGCCGCTTGGCAGCGGCAATGGCTCGCAGGCGGCGCCCTCGAGCGGCAGCTCGCCTACTGGCGCGGCCAGCTCGCCGGGGCCCCCACGGCGCTCGACTTCCCCACGGACCGCCCGCGCCCCGCGGTCCGGACCTTCGGCGGAGCGAGCCGCTCGGCCCTGCTCCCGGCCGGTCTCTCGGACGCGGCCCGAGCCTTCTGCCGCCGCGAGGGGATCACTCTTTTCATGTTGATGCTCGCGGCTTTGGACGTCCTCCTGGCGCGCGCCTCGGGCCAGGACGACGTGCTCGTGGGCACCCCGATCGCGAACCGCAACCGCGCCGAAACCGAAGGCCTGATCGGGTTCTTCGTCAACACCCTGGTGCTCCGGACGCGGCTCTCCGGCGCTCCCACGTTCCGCGAGCTGCTCCGCCGGGTGCGGGAGACAGCGCTCGCCGCCTACAGCCACCAGGATCTCCCCTTCGAAACCCTGGTCGAAGAGCTGAAGCCGGAACGCGACCTCTCGCACTCGCCGTTCTTCCAGGTGATGCTCTCGGTGCAGAACGCCGGGCCGGAGGCTGCGGGCCCCGCCGGGCTCCGGATCGTCCCTCTGGACGGCGAGAGCCGCACGGCCAAGTTCGAGCTTTCGCTGGCCGTGGGGGAGGGGGAGGAGCTGTGGACCGGCCTCGAATACAACACCGGCCTCTTCGAGGAGCCCACGATCGTCCGTCTGCTCGCGCGTTTCCGCACCGTCCTCGAAGCGGCGCTGGCTACGGCGGAGAGCCCGGTCCGGGAGCTCCCTCTCCTGGGAGAGGCCGAGCGGACCCAGATCCTCCGCGAGTGGAACGATACGGAGCCCCTTCCGGCCCCCGCCCTCTGCCTCCACCAGCTCTTCGAGGCCCAGGCCGCCCGCACGCCGGACGCGATGGCGCTCGTCACCCCCGAAGCGCGCCTCTCCTACCACGAGCTCGACGCCCGGGCCGAGCTCCTCGCCGGCCGGCTGCGGGCCTGGGGGATCGGGCCGGAGGTCCTGGCGGGCGTGCTCCTCGACCGGGGGGCGGATCTGATCGTCTCCCTCCTCGCGATCCTCAAGGCCGGCGGGGCCTACGTGCCGATCGATCCGGCGTATCCGGAGCCGCGCGTCCGCTTCCTCCTCGAAAATTCGCGGGCCGCCGTCCTGATCACCCGGCGCGACCTCCTGGGCGAGAGGGCGGAGAGCCTTCCCGCCGGCACCCGCCCCCTGTTCCTGGACGCCTCCTGGGAGACGGAGGTCCCGGCGGCGGCCACAACGATCCCGCCGGTCCCCGGAAACCTCGCGTACCTCATTTATACGTCCGGCTCGACCGGCGTGCCCAAGGGGGTGGCCATCGAGCACCGGAGCGCGGTCGCCTTCGCCTTCTGGGCGCGTGAGGCGTTCCCGCCGGAGGCCCTGGCCGGCGTGCTCGCCGCGACCTCCGTCTGCTTTGACCTCTCGATCTTCGAGATCTTCGTGCCGCTCGCCTGGGGCGGACGCGTGATCCTCGCGGAGAACGCCCTGGCGCTCCCGGACCTCCCGGCGGCGGGCGAGGTGACGCTCGTCAACACCGTGCCTTCCGCCATGGCGGAGCTGGTGCGATCGGACGCCCTCCCTCGCTCGGTGCGCACGGTCAACCTGGCCGGCGAGCCGCTCAAAGGGGTCCTCGTGCGGCAGATCCACGAGCGCCCGGACGTGGAAGTCCGGAACCTCTACGGGCCCTCCGAGGACACGACCTACTCGACTTTCGCCCGCATGCCCCGGGGTGTCGGCGAGCCCTCGATCGGCCGGCCGGTTTCCGGCACCCGGGCCTACCTGCTCGACGCCGCATTGAAGCCGGTCCCGATCGGGGTCCCCGGAGCGCTCTATCTGGCCGGCGCCGGCCTTGCCCGCGGCTATCTCGGCCGGCCGGACCTGACCGCGGAACGCTTCCTCCCCGATCCGTTCGGCCCGCCCGGCTCCCGCTTCTACCGGACCGGCGACCTCGCCCGGTTCCGGCCGGACGGCGAGCTGGACTTCCTGGGCCGGCTCGACCACCAGGTGAAGGTCCGCGGCTTCCGCATCGAGCTGGGGGAGGTCGAGGCGGCCCTGTCCCGTCATCCCGAGGTGCGGGAGAGCGCCGTCCTGGTTCTTCCTGAAGGAGGGGAGGGAGGAGGGCAACGGCTCGTGGCCTACGTGGCGTCCACCTCCGGCTTGCCGGGCGACCTTCGCGCGTTCCTGAAAGAGAGGCTCCCCGAGTACATGGTCCCCGGGGTGTTCGTGCCCGTCCCCGCGCTGCCGCTCACTCCGAACGGCAAGCTCGACCGCGCCGCGCTCGCCGAGATGGGAACGCCCGAGGCCGCGGAGGCGCCACGGATTCCGGCGGGGGTGCGGAGCCCGGTCGAGGAGGTGCTCTCCGGCATCTGGGCCGAGATCTTCGGCCATCCGGTGGGGCGTGACGACAACTTCTTCGAGCTGGGCGGCCACTCGCTCCTCGCCACCCGGGCGGCCTCGCGCATCCGCTCCGCCCTGCACGTCGAGTTGCCGCTCCAGCGGCTGTTCGAGACCCCGACCGTGGCCGGCCTCGCCGATTGGATCGAGCGCGAGGTCCAGGCCCGGCGCGGCGTGCCCCTGCCGCCCATCGAGCGCGCCTCCCGCGACGGCGTCCTCCCGCTCTCCTTCGCGCAGCACCGGCTCTGGTTCGTGGACACCCTGGAGCCCGGCACGGCCGTGTTCAACCTGCCGTCGCCGCTGCGCCTGACCGGCTCTCTGGACCTGGCTGCCCTGCGGCGGAGCCTCGACGAGATCGTCCGCCGCCACGAGGCGCTGCGCACCGTGTTCGGCACGGTCGAGGGCGCCCCCTGCCAGAGCGTGCAGCCCGCGGGCCCCGTATCCCTGCCGGTCGCTGACCTGTCCGCCCTTCCGGAGGAGCGGCGGGAGGACGAGGCGTTCCGCGCCGCGGACGCCGAGGCCCGGCAGCCCTTCGACCTCTCCCGCGGGCCGCTCTTGCGGACCTCGCTCGTGAAGCTCGGCCCGGAGGAGCACCTCCTCCTCGTGACCGCGCACCACATCGTGACCGACGGCTGGTCGACCGAGGTCTTCACCCGGGAGCTCGCGGCACTCTACGAGGCGTTCGCGGCCAGCCTGCCCTCGCCGCTCCCCGAGCCTCTCCTCCAGTATCCCGACTTCGCGGTGTGGCAGCGGCGCTCGCTCACGCGCGACGTGATCGAGACGCTCCTCGCCTCCTGGAAGCTCGCCTTCGGAACGAGCCTGCCGCCCCTCGCGCTGCCGACCGACCGGCCCCGGCCGGCCGTGCAGACCTACCCGGGTGGCTACCGCTCGGCCCGCCTCTCGCCCGAGCTTTCGGGCGAGGCGCACCGGCTCGCGCAGCGCTCCGGCGCCACCCTGTTCATGACGCTCCTCGCCGCCTTCCAGGCGCTGCTCCACCGGTGGAGCGGCGGCCAGGAGAGGATCGTGGCCGGCTCCCCCGGGGCCGGCCGCAACCGCGCCGAGCTCGAAGGCCTGATCGGCTTCTTCGTCAACACGCTCGTGCTTCCCGGCGATCTCTCGGGAGACCCCTCCTTCCGGGACCTCCTGGAGCGCGCGCGGGACATGGCGCTCGCCGCCTACGCCTGCCAGGACCTCCCCTTCGAAAAGCTCGTCGAGGTGCTCCAGCCGGTGCGCGACCGCAGCCGGAGCCCGCTCTTCCAGGTGATGTTCTCGCTCCAGACCGCCCGGGAAGGGGAGCCCGCCGCTGGCGGCGGCCTGGGGATCGTCCCCTTTGGCGTGGGCACGCGCACCTCTCAGTTCGACCTGACGCTCTTCGTGGTGGACGCCCCCGAGGGGATCTTCACCGGCGTCGAGTACAACACCGACCTGTTCGACGAGGCGACGATCGACCGCCTGCTCGCGCGCTACCGGGACCTCCTCGAAGCCGCCGTGGCCGATCCCGGCCGGCGCCTCTCGGAGCTCGTGCCCGCGCACGCGTCCGACGGCCGCGGTGCCGCGGCGGCCCGACCGGAGAGACCGATGACCCAGACCGACGACGCCGCGTCCCGCCGGGCGAAGCTCGAAGAGCGCCGCGGCCAGCTCTCGGACGAGAAGCGGCGGCGCCTCGAAGAGCGGCTGCGCGGCGGAGCCGCGAAGCCCGCTCCGGCCGCCCCCGCCCGCTGCCTCGTCGAGATCACGCCCGCCGCCCCCGGAGCCTCCCGGCGGCCGTTCTTCTGCATCCACCCGGCGGGCGGAGACGTGCTCTGCTTCTTCCCCCTGGCCCGGGCCCTGGGCGCGGACCAGCCGTTCTACGGCCTCCAGGCCCGGGGGTTGGAGGACGGGGGAGAGCCGTTCGCCACGATCGAGGAGATGGCGGCCCGCTACGTGGAGGAGATCCGCGGCGTCCAGCCCTCCGGCCCCTACCTCGTGGGCGGCTGGTCGTTCGGAGGGCTCGCCGCCTTCGAGGTGGCGCGCCGTCTCGCGGAGCAGGGCGAAGAGGTCGCGCTCCTCGCGGTTCTGGACACCGGCCCCGGCCTGCCGGAAGGCGCGCCCGCGGACCCCGCGCTCGAAGACGAGTCGGACCACACCCGCTGGCTCCTGACGATCGCCGACTACATCCGGGGGCTCCGTGGAAAAGACCTGGGGGTGACCGCCGCGGATCTCGCCGCGCGGGACCCCGAAGAGCAGCTCCGGCTCTTCTTCGAGCGGTTGAAGGCCGCCGGGATCGTGCACGCCGGGGACACGGTCGAGCAACTCCGCCGCCTGCTGCGCGTATACCGCACCAACGTCCGGGCCTTCCGGACCTACGTCCCCCGGGCCTATCCGGGCGGGATCGCCCTGTTCCGCGCCGAGGCCGGCGGCTTCGACGCGAGCCTGGGCGCGGGCCTGGGGTGGGAGCGCCTGTCGCCGCGCCCCGTCCGGGTCCACGAGGTTCCGGGAGACCACGTCACCTTGCTCGCCGAGCCCCACGTCCGGGTCCTGGCCGAGCGCCTGCGGGCCTGTCTGGACGCATCCCAGCCGGATTCGACGAGAAAGGGAGAGCCGTGAAAATACGTTTCCGGAAGATCTTCAAATTCCTCGGCCTGTCGCTCCTGGCCCTGCTCCTGATCCTGGCCGTGGCCGCCGTCTGGATCGTGCGCCGCGCCTGGCCGCAGACCGAAGGCACGATCGCCGTGGCCGGCCTGTCCGCTCCCGTCCAGGTGATCCGCGACGAGTGGGGCGTCCCCCATCTCTACGCCGAAAACGAGCACGACCTCCTCTTCGCCCAGGGCTACGTTCACGCCCAGGACCGCTTCTGGCAGATGGAGATCAACCGCCACCTGAGCGGCGGCAACCTCGCCCGCCTCTTCGGCAAGCCCGCCCTGGGGATCGACCGCACGATGCGCACCCTGGGCATCCGCCGCGCGGCCCAGAAGGACTGGGAGGTTCTGGAGCCCGGCACCCGCGCCCTCCTCGAAGCCTACGCCGAAGGGGTCAACGCCTTCGTGCGCGAGGGGAGCCTTCCGGTCGAATGCACGGTCCTGGGCGTCACTCCCGAGCCGTGGACCCCGGTCGACACGCTGGCCTGGAGCAAGATGGTCTCTTTCTCCCTGGGGCAGAACCACACCCAGGAGCTGCTGCGCTTCCGGATCGCCGCCAGACACGGGGACCAGGGAGTCCGCGATTTCATGCCCGGCTATCCCGGCGACGCGCCCGTGATCGTGCCTCCCGGCGCCGGCGGCTACGGCCCTCCGGCCCCGAGCCCGCTCTCCGATCCGCTCCTGACCAACCTCCTGGGCGAGCCTTCGACCGCCCGGGGGAGCAACAACTGGGTCGTCCACGGCAGCCGCACCGCGACCGGCCTCCCCCTGCTCGCGAACGACACCCACCTGGGTCTCGGCATGCCGTCGGAGTGGTACGAGAACGGCCTCCACGGCGGCCGCTTCGACGTCGTGGGCTTCTCCTTTCCCGGCGTGCCTTTCGTCGGGATCGGCCACAACGGCCGGATCGCCTGGGGAATCTCCGCCATGAACGGAGACGTGCAGGACCTCTTCGTGGAGGAGCCCGGCGGCAAGGTCCAGGTGATCGAGGAGCAGATCCCGCTTAAAAGCGGCAAGACCGAGCCGCTCCGCATCGAGATCACCCCTCGCGGGCCGATCGTCAACGAGGCGCTGGGCCTCGACAAGGGCATGCCCCGGATGTCGCTGCGCTGGGCCGCGCTCGACCCTGGCCGCACGCTCGACGCCCTCCTGAAGCTCAACCTGGCGGAGAGCTGGGACTCGTTCCGCGGCGCCCTCTCGCTGTGGGATACGCCGAGCCTCAACTTCGTCTACGCGGACGTCGACGGCAACATCGGCTACCAGAGCGCCGGCAAGCTCCCGGTCCGCGCCCCGGGGCTCCAGGGGCTCTCCCCGGCGCCCGCGGCGGGGGGCGCGAACGAATGGAAAGGGTTCATCCCCTTCGCGGAGATGCCCTCGTCCTTCAACCCACCCGCGGGCTACATCGCCACCGCCAACAACAAGGTCGTGGGGGATGACTTTCCCCACTTCATCGCCCGCGACTACGCCGATCCCTACCGCGTGAAGCGGATCTCCGACGTGCTCGCCGCGAACCGGCGCGTCACCGTCGACGACATGAAGCGTCTCCAGGCCGACGACTACTCGCTCGTGGCCGAGAAGCTGCGCCCGTACCTGCTCTCCGTCCAGCCCGAAGACGATCTCCAGAAAAAGGCCCTGGAACAGGTCCGGGCGTGGGATCTCCACTTCGACGTGGACAGCCCTGGCGCCGCGATCTACTACGCGTGGTACGTGACGCTGCTGCCCGAGATCGTGAGCGACGAGCTGGGCGAGGAGCTCGCCGAGTTCCGGGGGCTGATGTTCGGCCAGACGCCGCTCTACATCCGGGTGATGGGAAATCCGAAGCACCCCTGGTTCGACGACCGGCGGACCGCCGGCAAAACCGAGACCCGGGAGGAGATCGTACAGAGGAGCTTCGGCAAGGCCGTCAACCTGCTCAAAGAGCGGCTGGGGGACAACCCTGACTATTGGCGGTGGGGGAGTCTCCACACCGCCCTCCTCGTCCACCAGCCCTTCGGCAACAGCGGCATTCCGCCGCTCATGAAGCTGTTCAACGGCCAGCCCGTGCCACTCGCCGGCGAGGCCGTCACCGTGAACGCCGAGACCCCGGCCGGGCGGCGCCCCTTCGTGGTGACCTTCGGAGTCTCCCAGCGCCTGATCGTGGATCTGAAGGACCTCACTCGATCGCCGGCCATCAACAGCTCCGGGCAGAGCGCCCACCTCGGGCACCGCCACCGCGAAGACCAGATCCCCCTCTGGGGCCGGGTCGAATACCGGCCCATGCTGTTCGGGAAGGAGGCGGTGGAGAAGGGGGCCGCCGAGCGGCTCACGCTCGAGCCGGCGAAGGGAGCAGCTCGCTGAAGGTGGAGTAGACCGGATGGGGCCCGGGATCCGCGGGGCGGTTCCCGGGCCGCACCAGCATCCCCGTCCGCATCCCGGCCGCGGCCGCGGCGTCGAGCTCGCCCCGCACGTCGCTCAGGAAGAGGATTTCCCCCGTGGGCAGCCCGAACGCCTCCGCGATCGCCGCGTAGGAAGACGCCTCCTGCTTCGGGCCCGTCGTGGTGTCGTGGAACCCCTCGAACCACCCCGAGAGGTCGCCGTGCTCCGTGTGGCCGAAGAGGAGCTTCTGCGCCTGCACGCTCCCGGAAGAGAAGACCCGCAGGCGAACCCCCGCTCCGGCCCAGGCCGCGAGCGCCCCGGGCACGTCCGGAAACAGGTGGCTCCGGATCTCGCCCGAGCGGTACCCCTCCTCCCAGATCAGCCCCTGGAGAGCCTTCAAGCCCGTCGATTTGCGGTCGAGCGCCATCAACCGGCGGGCGTAGGCCACGCCATCGCCGAAATCCTCGCGATTTTCCGCTTGGTGTTCCTGGCGCAGCCGGGCGATGGCGTCGCGAAGCTCCGGCCCCGGGTCCGGCCGGCGGAGCCACGCTTCGAGCCGCGCCTCGGCATAGGGGAAGAGAACGTCGTAGACGAAGGAGATCGAGGTCGTCGTGCCTTCGATGTCGGTCAGGATGGCCCCGATCCCCTCCGGGAGCGGCACCGGCTAGAGCCCCCGCGGGGCCGGGAAATAACTCGGGCCGAAGCAGAGCGGCTGGAACTTCTCCTCCTCGCGCGTCTCCGTGTACTGCGGGGTCCAGCCCGAGGGGTCCTGGAACAGCCGGATCGCCCGGATCGTCTTGTCCGC
>DATEIO010000580.1:0-2067 GCA_035278895.1 Thermoanaerobaculia bacterium
CCCGCTCGAGTTGGGGAACGCCACCGCTCTCCTCGGGCTCCTCCTCTCCGGCAACCGCCTGGGCGGGAGCCTTCCGGACGCGCTCGGAAACATCGAGGGCCTCTCGGTCCTCTGGCTGAACGGCAACCGCTTCACCGGCCCCGTCCCCATCGGCCTCGCCGGGCTGGTGGAGCTGACGGACGGCGGGGGATTGGACCTCAGGAACAACGCCCTCGCGACCGACGCCGAGGACTGGCTCCGCGAGTGGCTGGACAGTAAGCAGGTCGGGGGGAACTGGACGAGCTCCCAGGCGGCGTCCGCGCCTCTGGAAGTAGGCGCTTCCCTGAGCCACCTTCATGACCGGAGGCCGGGAGGCTTCGTCTACTGGACGGTCGAAGTAGGCGCTGGGGCGCCGCCGCTCACGATCTCCACAGCCGCGGGCGGTACAGGGAACTCGGACCTCTTCCTCCGCTTCGGAGCGCCGCCCACTCTGACGCAGAACGACGGCTCGTCCACGAGCCCCACCAATCAGGACGAGGTCACCATCGCCTCGCCCAAGGCCGGGACGTACTACGTCGGCCTCTACGCCCGGAGCCCCTACCGGGGAGTCACCTTGAAGGCGGGAGGCTCGGCGTCCTGCTTCCCGGGCGGCTCCACCCTCTGCCTCTCCGGCAGCCGCTTCAAGGTCCAGGTCGCCTGGCGCACCCCGGCCGGCCAGACCGGCACCGGCCAAGCCAAGGCGCTCACGGCGGACACGGGCTATTTCTGGTTCTTCAACGAATCCAACGTGGAGATGGTCATCAAGGTGCTCGACGCCTGCGGCGTGAACGGCAAGTTCTGGGTCTTCGCCGGCGGCCTGACGGACGTGCAGACCGACATCACAGTCACCGACACCCGGACCGACACCGTCCGCACCTACCGCAATCCCCAGGGAACCGCCTTCCAGCCGATCCAGGACACCTCCGCGTTCGCCACCTGCAACGCCGCCGCCTCCACGGCCGAGCCCGAGGAGGTCGAGATTGCCGCCGAAAAGGCCCCCTGCGTTCCGGGCTCCACCACCCTCTGCCTCGCCAACGGCCGCTTCCAGGTCGAGGTCGGCTGGACCAGACCGAACGGCGAAACGGGAACCGGCCGCTCCGTTCCCTTGACGGCGGACACGGGCTACTTCTGGTTCTTCAGCGACACGAACGTGGAGATGGTGATCAAGGTGCTGGACGCCTGCGGCCTGAACAACAAGTTCTGGGTCTTCGCCGGAGGCCTGACGGACGTGCGCACCGAGATCCGCGTCACGGACACCTTGAAGGGGGTGACGAAGACGTACACCAATCCGCAGGGGACCGCCTTCCGGCCGATTCAGGATACCGGGGCGTTTGCGACGTGTCCGTGAAAAGAAAACGCCCCGCCGGGAAAACCCGGAACGGGGCGGTATGAAAACGGGTCGAGAAGAGGCCCCCCGGCCGGCGGTTTTTGGGGAGGGAGTTTATTTGCCGGCCGGTACTCCTCAGCCGCCCCGCGAAGCCCGAATCAGTCCGCGACGGGCTGGGGCTCGCCCACCACGCGCGGCTTCCTGGAGAACAGGCCCTTGATCCGCGAGAACACGCGGGCCTCCTGCCAGTCGTCGAAGATGCTGTAGGCGATCGGGGTTCCGATCAGCGTGAGCAGCAGCGAGAGGAGCTGGCCGCCCATGATGACGGAGCCGATGGCCCGGTTCGTGCCAGCGCCCGTGCCGCTCGAGGCGACAAGCGGGACCATGCCGGCCACGAAGGCGAGCGTGGTCATCAGAATCGGCCGCAACCGGTCGCGGTTCGCCTCCATGATCGCCTCGAACCTCGGCATGCCGTGGGCCCGGAGGCCGTTCGTGTGGTCCACCTGCAGAATGCTGTTCTTCTTCACGATGCCGAAGAGCACCAGGATGCCGAGCATCGAGAAGATGTTGACCGACTGGTTGAGCATCACCAGCGCGAGCAGCGCGAACGGCACCGTGAGCGGCAGCGCGAGAAGAATGGTGATCGGGTGGACCCAGCTCTCGAACTGCGCCGCGAGGATCAGGTACATGAAGATGATCGACAGCAGGAAGGCGAGCATGAA
>DATEIO010000581.1:0-6155 GCA_035278895.1 Thermoanaerobaculia bacterium
TCACCCGGCTCTGGGGGAAGTTGTAGGTGCGGATCTTCTCCGAGCGGTCGCCCGAGCCCACCATGCGGCGGCGCTCCTCGGTCAGCGCGGCATCGGCCTTCTCCCGCTCGATCTCGTAGAGGCGGGCCTTCAACACGCGCATGGCCTTGGCCTTGTTCTTGATCTGGCTCCGCTCGTCCTGGCAGGAGACCACGACGCCCGAGGGGATGTGCGTCAGGCGCACCGCCGAGTAGGTCGTGTTCACGCCCTGGCCGCCCGGGCCGGAGGCGCAGAAGCGGTCCACCCGGATGTCCTTTTCGTCGACGTCGACCTCCACGTCCTCGGCCTCGGGCAGCACCGCGACCGTCACGGCCGAGGTGTGGATGCGGCCCGCGGCTTCGGTCGCGGGCACGCGCTGCACCCGGTGGACGCCGCCCTCGTACTTGAGGCGGCTGTAGGCGCCGCGCCCTTCCACGATAGCCGACACCTCCTTGACGCCGCCCACCTCGGACTCCGAGAGGTCGATCACCTCCATGCGCCAGCTCTGCTGCTCGGCGTAGCGGGTGTACATGCGGAAGAGCTCGGCCGCGAAGAGCGTGGCCTCGTCGCCGCCCGTGCCGGCCCGGATCTCGAGCACCACGTTGCGCTCGTCGTTCGGGTCCTTGGGCATCATCTCGATCCGGAGCTGCTCTTCGAGCTCCGCGAGCTTCTGGGTGAGCTGGTCCCGCTCCTCGCGCGCCATCTCATAGAGCTCGTCCTCCTTGGAGAGCGAGGCGAGCATCTCCTCCGTCTCCTCGCGCTGGCGCGTGACCCGGGTGTACTCGCGGTAGAGCTTCACCGTGGAGTCGATCTCCGAGAGGGCCTTGTTGATCTCCGCGTAGGCCTTCCGGTCCGTCAGCACTGCCGGGTCGGCGAGCCGCTGGGTCAGCTCCTCGTGGGTCTTTTCGATCTGGGAGAGCTTTTCGATCATGATCTTCTATCCATCTTACGCCCGGGCCGCGGCCTCGGGCAGATCCGTCGTCGTGTCGATTTCCGGAAGGAAGCCGTCCTCCCGGAGCGCCTCCTCGAGGGCCACGATCGCCACCTCCAGCATGTCGTCTGTGGGCTCCTGGGTCGTGATCCGCTGGAGCGCGAGGCCCGGGGCCACGAGCGCCGCGAAGACCGGCGCCGCCCGGCGCTTCGCCGTCAGCCGCAGCACCTCGTAGGAGAGCCCCGCGATCACCGGCACCAGGAGCACCCGGCCGCCGAGCTTCACCGCGAAGTGCGCCTCCTTGGGGATCAGCGCGAACACCGCGATCGAGACGAGCAGCACGAACAGCAGGAAGCTCGTCCCGCACCGCGGGTGGAGCCGGCTCTGAGCCCGCGCGTTCTCGACCGAGAGCGGCAGGCCCGCCTCATGGTTGAACACCACCTTGTGCTCGGCCCCGTGATACTGGAACACCCGGTGGATATCCTTCATCCGTGAGATCACGAAGATGTAGCCGAGGAAGAACAGGGCGCGCAGGCCGCCGTCCACCAGGTTGAAGGCCAGGCCCGAAAGCGGGCCGAAGAGCCACCGCTCGCCGAGCTGGGTCAGCCACAGAGGGAGGAACAGGAAGAAGAGGACGCCCAACCCGAGCGAGAAGGCCATGGAGGCGGCCACCGCCCAGCCCGACGTCTTCTCCTCCGGCTTCGCCTCCCCCTCGGCCGCCGCATGGAGCGCCGAGAAGTTGAGCGCGCGAATGCCCACCGCGAGCGACTGGAACAGGACCGCTCCGCCGCGGAGAACCGGGAGCTTCAGGAACGGATAGCGGTTCGCCAGAGGGGCGACCTTGCCACGCTTCAAGGCGAGCGAGCCGTCCGGACGGCGCACGGCAATGCCGTAGGCCCCGGGGGAGCGCATCATCACTCCCTCGATCAGAGCCTGGCCGCCGACCAGAAGCTCGCCATCCGGGTTGGTGCTCGAAGGCATACAGGAAGGTCCCCGCCCCGGCCCGGGGGTCCGGGCCCGGCAGAGGGCCGGGCTCCGGTGGATCTAACGCCGTCCAGCGTTCGCGTAGCGCTTCTGGAAACGCTCGACGCGGCCGGCCGTGTCGATAAGCTTCTGCTTGCCGGAGAAGAACGGATGGCAGGCGCTGCAGATCTCGAGGCGGACGTCGTCCTTCGTCGAGTGCGTCTCGAAGGTGTTCCCGCAGGCGCAGGTCACCGTCACCATGTGCATCGTCGGATGAATACCCTGTTTCACGGTCGTATCCCTTCTCTCTTCAGTGGTCCTTCCCCGAAAGGGGAAGCGAGGACTCGGGCTCCAAGAACCCGGTAGCCTAGCCGATCCGGGTGGATCTGGCAAGGCGGCTTGTCCGGCGTTTGTTGTAACAGAGAATCCGGGGGCGGCATTCCACCCCCTCCGGGCGGGCTACCCGAGAGCCTGATCGATGGCGGCGGAGACCTCTTCGATCGTGCTCATGCCATCGACCTCCTTCAGCTTGCCCTGCTGTTCGTAGTAGGGCAGCAGCGGCGCCGTCTGGGAGTTGTAGGCCGCGAGCCGCACCTTGAAGCTCTCCGGGTTGTCGTCCGGGCGGCCCAACTCGGCGAACCGGCGGGCCACCCGCCGGAGGAGGTCGTCGTCGTCCACCTTCAGGCGGATGACGAGGTCGATCTGCTGTCCCCGGCCCTGGAGAAGCTGGTCCAGCGCCTGGGCCTGGGCCAGCGTGCGCGGGAAGCCGTCGAAGATGGCGCCGCCGGCCGCCTCGGCCTCGGGCAGGCACTCCTCGATGAGCGCGATGACGATCTCGTCGGTGACCAGCTCGCCGCGCTGCATCACGCCCGCTACACGCTGGCCGAGCTCGGTGCCCGAGGCGATGGCCGCCCGCAGCATGTCCCCGGTGGACAACTGGATCATCTTGCGCTGCTCCACCAGGCGCTTGGCCTGGGTGCCCTTGCCCGCGGCGGGCGGTCCGAACAGGATCAGATTCATGGTCTGGTCACCTCTCTCAAGAAAAGAGAGTGTCACGATTCCGCCGAGCGGGACAGGGGGGCGCTCCCCTCCGGTAAACTGGGCCGCGTCATGGGATTTCACGAAGACTGCCTCGTCCTGGACGGCCACACCGACGTTCCCACCCGCCTCTGGGAGGCCCCCGCGGACCTCTCCCGGCGGCAGACCGACCGCCACGTCGACCTCCCCCGCCTCCGGGAAGGCGGAGTGGACGGCCTCGTCTGGGCGCTTTTCGTCCCCGCCTCGCTCGACGCCGGCCGGGGGTGGGAGCATGCCCAGGAGCTCTACCGGGTCTCGATCGAAGCGCTCGTTCCCGGCATGGTCCACGCCACGACCGCCGAGGACGTGACCCGCGCCGCCCACCGCGGCGAGGTCGCCATCCTCTTCGGCCTCGAAAACGGCCGCCCCCTCCAGGTGCCCGGCGCGCTCGACGACTGCCGGAAGATGGGCGTCCGCTACGTCACCCTGACCCACTGGGCCTCCCACGAATGGTGCGACGCCTCGACCGACGCTCCCGTCCACGGCGGCCTCTCGGACGAGGGGGTGAAGATCGTGCGCCAGATGAACCGCTCAGGCATCCTCCCGGACGTCTCCCACGTCTCGGACGACGCCGTCCGCCACGTCCTGGAGGTCTCCAAGGTCCCACCCCTCGCGAGCCACAGCTCCGCCCGCGCCCTCTGCAACCATCCCCGGAACCTTCCGGACGACCTTGTCAAAGAGATCGCCCATCGGGACGGCCTGGTCATGGCCAACACCTACCCCCCCTTCGTCTCGAACGAAGCCGCCCGGGTCGAAGCCGAGCGGATGAAGGAGATCAGCCCCGCCTTCAAGGAGACTGAAGAGGAGTACCTGAGGAACCCCGGCAAGCTCTGGAAGGAAAGGCAGCGTCTCCTGGACGAGCGCCCCCTCCCCGAAGTCCCCCTCTCCGCCTTCGTAGACCACCTCATTCGCTTGATCGAGCTCGGAGGCGAAGAGCACGTCGGTATCGGAACCGACTTCGACGGCATCTCCCAGGCTCTCACCGGCTTCGAAGACGCGAGCAAGTTCCCGGACCTGACCGCAGCCTTATTGGATCGGGGGGTGGACCGGAGCGGGGTGCGGTTGATTCTGGGGGAGAACTTCTTGAGGATGCTGCGGGTGGCGGAGAGGGCGGTGGGGTAGAAAATCGATCAAAGACGGACGGCAGAAAGCGTGGGCGCCCTGCCAAGCGAGAAAACAAGGACCCAAAGGACCGCAAGGACGACAAGGACAACAGCTTTGATGTCCTTTCCGTCCCTGATGTCCTTGTTGTCCTTGCAGTCCTTGCTCCTGGCTTTTTCTGGCGCGCAGGCTCCTGAGCCCTAATCGTCGCCGCCAGTTCTAGAAAACCGCACCGCCGGATCCACCGGCCTCCCCTCACAATCGCCGTACTCGGCCCCCGGGCGGTGTTGGAGCCACGCCGCAAGTTTGGCGTCGATCTCCTTCTCGTCAGCCTCAGGGAACTCCCTGCGAAGGTTCTGCCGCATCATCTCCACCCCGGCCTCAAAGAGAGCCAGAGCGGTGCGGAGGCGCTCGGCGGCGGGATTGTCCATAGGGAGATTCTACCGTGGTCCCCGTTATGCTAGAGAGCGGCAAAAGGAGACCATGCCGATGAGCCAGCGTCTGCTGTCGATGTCAGTGCTCGTTCTGATCTTGAGCGCAGGTGTGGGCCGGGCCGCCGAGGAGCCCCGCGTGCGCACGTGGTTTACGGTGCAGGACCCGGGAATGAGCCTCACGGTGACCGTCCCCCTGTTCCAGCGGGATATCGAGGACCGGATGCTGACGAAGAGAACCGGGCCGACCTCCCCCAGCCCGGGGCAGCAGATCATCCTTCGCCTGCAGAACTATCTGGAGGAGGATCTGGAGCCCGGCGAGGTCCCCCGGCTGCGAAAGAACCAATATTTCATCGAGATCTTCGCCGAGAGCGGAACGGCCGCGGACCTGAAAGCGTTCCAGGTGGACTGTACCGGTCCCGTGACGTCTCTGCCCGGCCACGCGGGGAGCGTGCGGTGCCGGTTCGATCCGGAGAAGCTGCAGGGAGAGGCGAGCCTCACGGATCTGGCCGGCTTCGTGAAGGACGGCGTCCTCTACAAAATCCAGATGAACGCGAGGGAGATCGACCCGGCGGTCCGCGACCGGATTCTCGAATCGATCGAGATCGGCGCGAAGAAGGGTTGACGAACCTTCCACCCTCCCGCCCGTATCTCCCGCCATGCCCATGCCCTCACCCGTCGCCCTCGTGACCGGCGGCGCCTCCGGGATCGGACGCGCGCTCTGTGCCGCCCTGGCCGCGGACGGCGTCACGGTGATCGCCGCGGACCTGGATCTCGATGGCGCGCGGGAGACCGTAGCCCGGATCGCCGCGGCCGGGGGGCGGGCCGAGGCAGCCCAGGTGGACGTGGCGGACCGGGAGCAGGTCGAGCGGCTCGTGGGGGACGTTGCCTCCCGGCACGGCCGGCTGGACTTCATGTTCAACAACGCCGGGGTGGTCCTGGCCGGCGAGGTGCTGGACATGACGCCCGAGCACTGGCAGTGGATTCTCGGCGTGAATCTCCACGGGGTGATCCACGGCACGGCGGCCGCCTACCGGGTGATGGCGGAGCAGGGTTTCGGCCACATCGTGAACACGGCCTCGGCCGCCGGGCTGATGCCGAGCCCCATGTGCGCGGCCTACGCCGCCACGAAGCACGCGGTCGTGGGGCTCTCCGCCTCGCTACGGGATGAGGCGCGGCCGCGCGGGGTGAAGGTGAGCGTGGCCTGCCCCGTGTTCGTGGCCACTCCGCTCTTTGAGCACGCGGTGGGGCTGGGCGTCTCCCTGGGCGAGATGGCGGCCCCCTTCCTCAGATATGCGCTCTCGCCCGAGCGCGCCGCGCGGTCCATCCTTCGGGGCGTCCGAAAGAACCGGGGGGTGATCCTCTTCCCCTTCTCCGCCCGCATTCTTCTCGGATGCTACCGGTACCTACCGGGCTTCGCTCGCCTGGGCGGCCGGCGCATGGTCGCCGCGTTCCAGCGGGCGCGGACTGACTCCTGAGGACGGGGCCAGCGAGCGGGACTCGATGAAGATGCGGCAGATGTCCGGGTGCTTCTCCCGGATGGCCCGCTCGAGCTGATCCACCGCCTGGCTGACCTGGGCGGCGGACGTGTCTCGCCGGAAGACCACCTCCAGGTTGAGCAGGACGTCGTGGGG
>DATEIO010000582.1:0-5670 GCA_035278895.1 Thermoanaerobaculia bacterium
CTGCAGGGACTGCAAGGACAGCAGGGACGCCAAGGACGTTTCTGTCTTATGTCCTTGCAGTCCCTGCGGTCGTTGCAGTCCTTTGGCGATCAACGGCAGCAAGGGCCCATCTGTTTAGCCCATCGGCGAGCCTCAGCGCAACGCTACCACCGGAGGTGTCGCCGCGGGGTGCTTCCAGTGAACGTTGAGGTATTGCCGGAGGTCTTCCAGGGAATCCAGGCGGACCAGCCGGTGCTGCGCGGCCTCCAGGAGTTGCGCCCACAGATCCCGGATCTGGTCGTGGGCGATTCCGGAGAGAGCCGGATCCGTCAGAGCCCTGCGGCAAACGTGGGCCGCTTTTTCGAAGTCTCCGGATAGGATATGGCGATCATAGATATAAAAAAGGTCTAGAAAGGCATCCTTGTAAAGCTCGTGCTCGATGTCTTGATCCACCGCCTCGTAGAAAAGTCTCTCGGCCTGCGGCTTGAATCCAAGAGCGTCGAGCAGTTGAGCGCCCGTGAACCGGCTACGAATTCGCAAACGGATTTTGGGGCAGGCAGTGAGCAACCGGGAGCAGCGGCGGTAAACCTGCAACGCTTCCTTCGGTTTTTGGAGCTCGATCAGGCACTTCACTCGAAGCAACTCCGCGAGGAGCGTCAGATAGGTGTCCTCAGCAGGGATCAGAGGGGCGGCCTGATCAAGCGCCTCCAAGCTATTGGCAGGCTCGGCCTCGGCCAAAACGTTTGCCCGCTGGACCAGCGTCCGCGCCAGAAGAGGCCATTCGGAGAGGCTCCGATAGATTCCCATGCACTTTTCCAGAGCGTCCAAGGCCTGGGCCGTCTGTCCCTCTTCGGCGAGAGTTGACGCAGCGATGGACAGGTATCCCGCTTTCAGGCGCAGATTTCCGGTTCCGACCTTCAGGTGCCGTTCTGTATTGCTCAGGGCTTGATGAGCCCGCGTCCATTCCGCCGACAGCCGCCGGGCGTTGGCGACCGCGGTCCAGACCTCGGCCTGCAGGTCTTGACCGGAAGCCGGTGGGATCTGTTTCCGCTGAACCATGGCTTCGGAGGACAGGAGCGCGAGTCCGGCGAGGAACTCGGCCTCCTCCCAGGGCGCCTCCCTGAGCTCGCCGAGCACGAGCTGAAAGAAGGCGAGGGTGTGGCATGCCTTCGACATCCTCACCCGGTCCCGCTGGCTCCGCCGGCCCGGCTGGCGGCGCACCTCGGCCCATTCCGCGAGGGCTGCGAGGGAATCCACCCCCCACTGGCGCTCCCGGTCGACGAGGTCGAACACCAGTTGAAGCGCCCCGTCTCCCCGGAGTCCGGGTTTCTTCCTGCGAAGCTCGTCCACCACGCTTCCGGCCAGGGCCTGGCACCGTGCGCAGGAGAGGATGTGCTCCACCGCTCCGTCCGCCTCTTGAGGGCCGCCCTCTCCGCCCAGAATCCTCCTCAGGGCCTCCGGCTCCAGGTGAGACATTTCAGACTCTCCTCCAGTAGATGCGTGTTGACGGTACTCAAGACTACCGTGAAGCATCGACCTTTGTACAGTTCTCGCCGGAGGGGAGAAAGCGAGGGACGCCCGAAGGCGCCCCTCGCCTACGGGAGGATCAGCCGTTGGGGTCCCAACCGCCGCCGATGTCTCCCGGTGTCTGGGCGGTCAGCCCGTTGGGGTCCAGGTTGGCGGTCCGATCTCCCTTGGTCAGATCCAGCGAATACAGCGAGGCGAGATAGAGCACGAGCAGAACGAGGCGAAGCATGGCTTCTCCCTCCGGGGACGGGTGGCGCGGGCGCCATTGCCCGTGGAGCCGTCCCGAGGACCGGAGTGTCCGCCTCTCCGGTCCGGAAGGACAAGCTGCGCCCTGCCGGTGCGATGGAGGAGAGGAATCGAAGGATGAGCCCGGTTGAAATCCCCACCCTGACGACGGAACGCCTGCGGCTGCGGCCCCTGCGGGAGAGCGATCTCGACGACTACGCGGCCCTGAACGCGGACCCCGAGGTGTTGCGCTACCTGGGCGGGGGGCCGGAGCCTTGGGACCGGGGGCGGTCGTGGCGGCACCTGTCCTTTCTCGTGGGGCACTGGAATTTGAAGGGTACCGGCATGTGGGCCGTGGAGCGGAGGGAGACCGGCGCGTTCCTCGGGACGGTGGGCTTTGCCGAGCCGGAGGGCTGGCCGGGCTTCGAGCTGGCCTGGACCCTGGCGCGGCGCTTCTGGGGGAACGGCTACGCCACCGAGGCGGCGCGGGCCGCCCTGGAGCACGCCTTCACCGTCTGGAGAAGGGATCGCGTCATCAGCCTCATCCATCCGGAGAACCGCGCGTCCATCCGTGTGGCCGAGCGCCTCGGCGAGAGCCTGCAAGGCCGCATTGTGCATCTCGGCCGCGAGATGCTGTGTTTCGGGATCGACCGGGCGCGGCCGTCGTGACTGGAGGCGGGAGAGCCGCCCCGCTTACCACGACGTCTACCACGCCGGGCAGATCCAGCTCCTCAAAAAGATGTCGCGCTCCGGGTGAGCTCCTGCATCTCCTGAAACGTTTTGGCTCCGAAGTCATATAAGATTAGACCGCAGTCCAGAACACTTCCAGGCGGCCGACTCGATCCAAGGAGCTCGCATGCGCAATGTCCGGGCCGTTCTCTTCTCGTCCGTGTCTCTCCTCCTGGTTGCCCCGGCGTGGGGAATCAACCGTGTGGATCTCCTCGCTCCGGTTCCGCTCAGCGGGCCCCCTCCGCTGGTCCAACTCTTCGAGCTCACGCCTCCCGTTCCGGCCGCGGGCGAGTACTTCGCATGGCAGGTCAGGCTTTCCGACGACGGCCGCACGGCGCTGGTGGGCTCCCCGGTCGAGGACTGCGCGGCCGGCGCGAATTGCGGGGCGGCCTACGTGTTTACGAGGAGCGTCAACGGCTGGGTCCGGGAGGCGAAGCTGGTGCCCTCGGATTTGCGGGCTTTCGACACGTTCGGCGATATTTCCCTTTCCGCTGCGGGCGATCTCGCTCTGATCGGGTCGGTGCTGTCGAATTGTGCCGCCGGAGCCGATTGTGGAGCTGCCTACGTCTTCGAGCGCGGCCCGGGAGGATGGAGCGAGCGGCAGAAGCTCGTCCCTTCGGAGCTGGGCGCCGGCGATCGCTTCGGATTTCCAAGCCTCTCGGACGATGGCTCGATCGCGCTGGTGGGGGCGATCGGAGCGCGTTGCGGAAACGTTTCGTCTTGCGGCGCCGTGTACGTGTTCGAGAGGGTCGGCGGACTCTTCGTCGAGCGGCAGAAGCTCTCGCCCTCCGATCCCTATTTTCAGAACTGGTTCGGCGGAGGGGTCACTCTGTCAGGGGACGGCCGCACCGCCTGGGTCATGGGGAATATCTATGGAGGCACGCTCCCCGGCACGATCTATGTCTTTACACAAAACGGAGGGACCTGGGCCCTGGACAGCCGGATCGAGGCTCCCGATCCTGCCCTCTTCCCCTTCGTAGGGCCCGCGGACCTCTCGACCGATGGCCGCACGGGAGTCGTGCGAGGGGTGATCGTCGACCGCAACTCGTTCTCCGCGCAGGGTTACGCTTATTTTTATGTCCGGGACGGCGCGGGTTGGCGGCTGCAAGCCCAGGTGCCCGTCGGCAACGACACCGGGGTCGCGTTGTCGGCCGACGGGAATCTCGCCCTGGTCGGTTTCCCGGACGTCCCCTGCGACGGCTGCGCGACGGCCCGTCTCCTGTCGCGGCAAGGCGACAGCTGGCAACAGATCCAGGCTCTCACCTCACCCGATCGAGGAAGCTCCCTCCTGTTCATGTCCCTGGATCTCTCCGCGGATGGAGGAGTCGCCCTCCTCGGCCTGCGGGCTGCCGACTGCGGCGCCATCAGAGGCTGTGGCACCGCTTTCGTCTTCATGCCGGCCGCTCTCCCCCTGGAGGTCCCCACCATGAGCGGCGTGGGGCTCGCCCTCCTCGCGGTCTTCCTCGCAGGAGGTGGCGCCCTGCTCCTTCGGCGCTCTCGGTTCCTGCGCGAATGATCCGCCCCGCGAGGCGAGGCGGCAGGCCTCGATGAAAGGAGCTCGCATGCGAAGCGATAAGGAGGAGATAATGCGGCAGCTTTTAGCTGGGATTTTCGTTCTGGGTGCCTCCCTTTCTTTCCTGGCCGGCGCCTCCCAGGCGCAAAGCGGGCCCCCTCCGCTGGTCCAACTCTTCGAGCTCACGCCGCCCGTTCCGGCCTCGGTCGATTATTTCGGCCTGCAGGTCCTGCTTTCCGCCGATGGCCGCACGGCACTGGTGAGCGCCCCCTTGGAAGACTGCGCGGCCGGTAGAGATTGCGGAGCGGTCTACGTCTTCGCAAGGAGCGTCGGCGGCTGGGTTCTGGAGGCGAAGCTGGTGGCCTCGGATGCGCGGGCATTCGACACCTTCGGCAGCATTGCCCTTTCGGGAGCGGGCGATCTCGCGCTGATCGGGGTGTCAGTGGCGGATTGCAGCGCCGGAGCCGATTGCGGAGCGGTCTACGTCTTCGAGCGAGGCCCGGGAGGGTGGACGGAGCGGCAGAAGCTCGTCTCTTCGGAACAGAGCGCCGGCCAACGCTTCGGGGTGCCGAGCCTCTCGGCCGATGGCTCGATCGCACTGGTCGGGGCGATCACCGCGAGTTGCGGAAGCGTCCCCTCTTGCGGCGCCGTGTATGTGTTCGAGCGGAGCGCCGGAAGCTTTGTGGAGCGGCAGAAGCTCTCACCTTCCGACCCCTACCCGAGCAACTGGTTCGGCGGAGGGGTGACCCTGTCGGGAGACGGCCGCACCGCCTGGATCGTAGGAAATCGGGGAGGCGGCGGCGCCCCCGGCTCGATCTATGTCTTTACACAAAACGGAGGGACCTGGGCCCAGGACAGCCGGATCGAGGCCCCCATTTCCTCCCTCTTCCCCTTCGTGGGGCCCGCGGACCTCTCGGCCGATGGCCGCACGGGAATCGTGCGAGGGGATCTCTTCGGCTTCCCCTCCTCCTTCCAGGGCATGGCCTTCATCTACGTCCGGGACGGCGCGGGCTGGCGGCTGCAGGCCCAGATGCCCGTTGGCAGCGACACCGGGGTCGCGCTGTCGGCCGACGGGAACCTCGCCCTGGTAGGATTCCCGAACAGCCCCTGCAGCGGCTGCGCGACGGCGCATCTCCTGTCGCGGCAGGGCGAGAGCTGGCAACAGATCCAGACTCTCACCTCACCGGATCGAGCAGACTCCCTCCTTTTCCTGACCCTGGATCTCTCCGCGGACGGGGGCGTCGCCCTCCTCGGTCTGCCGAATGCCGATTGCGGCGCCATCGACTCTTGTGGCACCGCCTTCGTCTTCGAGCCTGCCCTCGACTCTCTGGAGGTCCCCACCGTGAGCGGCTTGGGGCTCGCTCTCCTCGCGGTCGTCCTCGCAGGAAGTGGCGCCCTGCTCCTTCGGCGCTCCCGGTTTCTGCGCGTTCGATGATCGCCGCCCCGCAAGGCGAGAGCGCCGCCCCGCGGGGCGAGAGCGCCGCCCTGCGAGGCGAGAGCGCCGCCCTGTAAGGCAAGAACGCGGCCTCGTGAGGCGGGAGCGCCGCCTTGTGAGGCGAGAGCGCCGCCTCGTGAGGCGGGAGCGCCGCCCCGCGGGGCGGGAGCGCCGCCTTGTGAGGCGAGAGTCCCGCCCTGCGAGGCGAGAGCGCCGCCTTGTGAGGCGAGAGCGCCGCCCTGTGAGGCGAGAGCGCCGCCTC
>DATEIO010000583.1:0-20251 GCA_035278895.1 Thermoanaerobaculia bacterium
CGGTCGACGAGCTGTCCTCGGAGATCGGCGCCGCCATCGCCCAGGGGCTCCATCCCCGGCTCTCCGAGGCGCTCGCGCGCATTCAGAACGAGCTGTTCAACGTGGGCTCGGACCTCTGCATCCTGGAGGAGGACAAGGAGAAGATGCCCGTGCCCATCGTCGAGAGCCGGCACGTGGAGGCGCTGGAACGGATGATGGACGAGCTTTCCCAGGAGCTCTCTCCCCTGGAAAACTTCATCCTCCCCGGCGGCTCCCCCGGAGCGGCCCAGCTCCACGTGGCCCGCACGGTCTGCCGCCGCGCCGAACGGCTGGCGGTCTCCCTGTCGCGCGAGGAGGCGGTCGGCCCCTTCGTCATCCGCTATCTGAACCGCCTTTCGGACACCCTCTTCGTGATGGCCCGCTACGAGAACCTGAAGCGGGGAATTCCGGACGTGCTCTGGAACAGCCGCGCCTGAGGGCTTACCCCCGCACGTGGTTCGAGGCGCAGCGGTAGCCGCCGTTCAAGATCACGCTGCGCACGAGCGGCGGGAAGAGATCGAGCCGGGCTCCCAGCGCCTTGAAGGTCTCCAGGGCTTCGCGGTCACCGCTGGGCAGGAGCGAGGCAAAGCCCTCGGCCCTTACGCCGTCTTTCCGGGTCTCCACCACGACGTTGTTCCAGGTGAGATAGAACTCCCGATGCGTGAGGCCTTCGTGATCCCGCAGAAGGGCCACGGGGACTGCCAGGATCGGCAGCCTCCGGACCTCGAAGCCCTGGGCCGCCAGGTGGCCGGCAGTCAGATCGAGGAAGCCGTCGAGCGCGTCGAGCGCCGGGGTCCGCTGGGCGGCGGTGAGAGCCTCCCGGGAGATCCCCAGGCCGTAGCCGCGCTCCAAGGAGGCCAGGTCGTCCGCGGTCGCTTTCGCGAGAAGATCCCTCCCCCGGGAAACGTCGGCGACGAGGGCCGCCATCTTCCCTTTGGGAAGCGGCAGGAAGGTGACGATCGAGTCGAGGTCGTAGCCGGCGCCGCCGCCGATCGCGCGCATCAGGGCGGCGTCTCCCGATCCTTTGGCGGGCAGGGGATGGACGAAGCGGACCGGCCGTCCATATAGAGCAGAGAGCCCCCCGGCGGCCTTGCCGGCGGCTTCGACGTAGCGGTCGATTCCCGGAGCAGCGTTGAAGGTCTCGACGGGGACGCGGGCGAGGCTCAGGAGCTTCAGGATGCTCGGCTCCAGCGCGTGGAGAGTCACCCAGGCGGCGTCTCCGGTCAGGAGCACCTGGCCGTTGTGGAAGGGGACCGGCGCCTCGGCCCAGGTGACCTTTCCCCAGGCGCGGTCGATCTCGGCCGGCAGCCCGGAGACGAGCTCGGGGCCCAGGTACGCGTCCTCCTCGCGGCCGGTCTGGAGGTTGGGGCGGACGAGCACGCGGACGCCGCCGTCTTTCGCGTGGGTGAGGCTCATGGGGTCGCGCGGCCAGGGCGAGAAGGCGCGGCCGTGGGTGTCCACGAGGGTGAGCCGGAGGTCCCGCCGAGCCGCCAGACGGGTCTTGAGCGGATCGTCCGTCAGCACGATCAGGGTTCGCTCCGGGGAAGCGGCCCGCACCGCGGCGAGGAAGGGCTCCGCTGCGGGCGCGTCGAAAAAGAAGGACGGCAGCGAGTAGACCGAAGCCGCGAGGCGGCCGGACACGTCCGAATCGAAGCGCTGCCCGGCAGGGTCGAAGGCCACCCGCCGCCCGGCATCCGGTTCCGCGGCAGGCCCCGGGAGCACGGCGAGCCCGAGCAGGGCGGCGAGCGTCAGGCCGCGGAGCATCCCGCCTACTGCCCTCCTCCCTTGAGCTGCGCCAGGGCCGCGGCGGCGTTCGGGTCCTGCGGATTGATCTGCAGCACCCGCTCGAAGAGCTGCCGGGCCTCGTCCTTGCGGTTGCGCTGGATGAGCAGCACGGCCAGGTCGCTCATCGCCGCCGTGTGCCGCGGGGCGAGCTCCAGGGCGCGCCGGAAGTCGTCCTCGGCCGCCTGGAAGTTGCGGACGGCCATGTACGCGGCGCCCCGCTGGTAGATGAGGTTCGGATTGCTCGGCTCGAGCGACAGCGCGGCGTCGGCGGACTTGAGCGCCTCCTGGTTGCGCTGGAGCAGGAGGAGCAGCCTGACCTCGAGCGCCCGGGACCGCTGGTCGGTGGGCGAGGACGCGATCTCCCGGCGCGCCAGCTCGAGCGCCTTCTCGGGCTGCCCTTCGGTCGTCAGGCGGACCGCCTCCTGAAGGGTGGCGCTCGGCGGCGGCAGGGGTGCAGCCGGAGCGACGGGAGCCGGCGCGGAGGAGGCCGGCGCGGCGGCAGCCGTCCGGGCGGGCTTCGCGGCAGCGGCCTTGGCGATCTCCTCGGTCTTGGCGCGGGCGGTCTGCGCCTCGGCCTTCCGGCCCGCGGCGTCGAGCGCCTGGGCGTAGCCCTGCCAGGCGTCACGGCTGCCGGGGAAGAGGCGGGTCGCCTTTTCGAGCACCGGCACCGCCTCGGCGGCGCGCCCGCCCGCCACGAGCAGGCTCCCGTACTCGACCGCGACGCCCACGGCCGGGCGCGGGTCGCCCACCTTGGCCGGATCGTCCGGAAGCTTGTCGGCGAGCGGCTTCAAGGTGGCGAGAGCGGCGGCCGTGTTTCCCGCCTTGTGCTGCGCCTTGCCGAGGAGGAGCACGAGGGAGGGGACGCTTCCGGTCTTCCCTTCGAGGAGCTTCACGGCCTCGGCCGGCTGGCCGGCGAGAAGGTAGGCCTCGGCCGCGGCCCGGCGCACCTCCAGGTCCACGTTCGCGGGATGGTTCGCGAGGACGGGCTTCAAGAGCGCGAGTGCCCCCGGGCCGTCTCCCTTCTGAACGCGGACCCGCCCGCGGAGGAGCTGGAGGGCCGGATCATTTTCGGGCATGCCCGAGAGCATCTGCTCGGCTTCCTCCGGGCGCTCGAGCTGAACCGCGAGCGACGCCGCGAGGATCCGCGCGTCGGCATCGGTGGGGTTCCTGAGCACCCAGGGGCGCAGCAGCGAGTAGGCCTCGACCACCTTGCCCGTGCGGGACATGAGGATGCCCAGGTCCCGGGCCGCGGGCGAGGAGGGCTCTTTCTCCAGGGAGCGCACGAGGTACTGGTTCCCGATCGGGGTCTGTCCCACGAGGAGCGCCGCCCGGCCGGCCTGGTAGAGGACGGCGGGATCGGCCTCCGGCGCGTCGGCCAGGGCTTTAAGGACGTCGAAGGCGTCCTGCGGCCGGTTCACCTGGAGGTAGAGCGTGCCCAGGAGGGCGATCAGCCGAGGGTTGGCCGAAGCGTCCCGGCGAATGGGCTCGAGCTTCTGGACGGCGCCGGCCAGGTCGCCGGACTGCATGAGCTTGAGCGCCTCGTCCGCGGACTGTTCCGCCGCCGAGAGCGGCTTCGCGGGCGCGGTCTGCGGAGCCTGCGCCACGAGCGCGGCCGGGAGAAGCAGGAAAAGCAGCGGGGCGACGAATCTCTTCATGAAGAGGACTCCAGGGCCCGAAGGCACGATATTGGGTCTGTCCATAGGGGGTCTGTCCATGGGAACAACTTTCCGGGGCGGGCTCATCCCGCGAGCGCCCGGAGCTCCGGGCTCCCGGGGTGGACGGAAAGGGCGTGCCGCAGGAGAGCGGCCGCCCCTTGGGGGTCGCCCAGGACGCGCAGCGTCCGCACCGCCTCGGCATAGGCCGCGGGCGAGCCGTTGCTCTCGACCATCTGGCGCAGCACCGCGACCGCGTCCGCGGGTCTCCCCTCCGAGGCATACAGCACGGAGAGGGCGGAGTAGGCGCGGGGGTCCGCCGGGAAGCTGCGGATCTCCTCCTGGAGCTCCTTCTCGGCCTCGGCCGCGCGGCCGAGCCGGGCGAGGACGTCGCCGCGCACGAAGTGGAAGCCCGCGAAGGACTGGCCGGCCGCCCCGGTCTTCTCGATCTCGGCCGCGGCGTCGTCCGAAACGCGGAGCGCCTCTTCGAGCCGCCCCTGCTTGGCGAGGACCTGGGCCAGGGTGATCATCGGCGCGATCCGCACGCCCGGCGAGGCGATCGCCGCCCGCGCAGCCTTCTCCGCCTCCTGGGGCTTGCCCTCAGCCAGGGCGATCTGCGCGAGCAGGCTGTTCGCCATGGCCGGGCTGACCTTCAAGCCCAGCTCGGCGTGCTGCCGCGCCTCGGGCAGGCGCCCCATCTGGAGGAGCAGCGAGCCGGTGGCGACCGCCACGTGCGACACGCCGCCGGAGGTCTCGAGCGCCTTCTCGTACGCCGCCAGCGCCTCTTCCATCCGCCCGAGCTTCTGGAGCGACTGGGCGAGGCTCTCCCAGGCGTCCACCATGTTCGGGTTGGCGGCGAGCAGGCGTTCGAAGGCGGGCACGGCTTCGGCGTACTCCCCGCGGCCGAAGTGCCCCATGGCGAGGTCGAAGTCCACCAGGGTGGCGATGCGGCTCTTGGGATCGGGCAGGGCCTCGCCCGGCTTCGTCTTCGCCGTGCCGCCGAGATACCCCAGGGAGGCGAGCTTCTGCGCCGTCTCCTCGTCGACGGCCGACGGCGGCGCGAGCTCCCGCTCCAGGCCCTCCAGGGACTGCCGGAGCGTCGCGTAGGCCCGGCGCTCGGTGGTCAGGACGTTTTTCGTCTCGCGCGGGTCCGCCGCCAGGTCGTAGAGCTCGGGGTCGGGCCCCTCGATGTAGTGGAACCGGTCGCGGACGAGCGAGGTCAGCTCGCTCCACCCGAAGTGGAGGCGCGGGTAGAAGGTCTCGGCGTAGAGGTCCCGCGGCTCGGATTTCGGCAGCGCCAGGAGCGACCGGCCCGGATACGGCGGCTGCCCCGCCGGGAGGTCCACTCCGGCGAGCGCGAGAAGCGTCGGGAAGAGGTCGACGATCTGGGCCGGCTCCGCCACCCGGGTGCCGCCGCCGCGCGAGTCGGGGAGCTTCACGAAGAGCGGCACCTGGATCGCTTCGCGGTAGAGGAAGATCCCGTGCTCCTTCTCCCCGTGGTCGCCCAACCCTTCGCCGTGGTCGGAAAGCACCACGATCACCGCGCGGTCGTAGAGGTCCCGCTCCTTGAGCTCGGCCACGACCTGGCCCACGATCGCGTCCGCCGCGGCGATCTCGCCGTCGTAGGGCTTGCCCGCGTAGCGCGCGGCGAACGGCTCGGGCGGCGCGTAGGGGGTGTGGGGCTCGTAGAGGTGGAGGAAGAGGAAGAACGGCTTCTCCCCCACGGTCCGCATCCAGGCGAGGGCCCGCTCGGCGGTCTCCGTGCCCGGCCGCTGGGAGAGGCCCAGCGAATCGGTGAAGCGGAGGTGGACGCCCGCGTCGTAGAGGTCGAAGCCGTGGCTGATTCCCGTGTCGGCCCGGAGCACGTGGGCGGAGACCGCTCCGCCCGTCGCGTAGCCCGCCTTTTTGAGAACCGTCGGGAGATTGGGCCACTTCTCCCCATCGTAGAGATAGCCCACGTTGTCGCGCACCCCGTGCTCGGTGGGGAGCCGGCCAGTCAACATGGAGACGTGCGAGGGGAGGGTGAGCGGCGTGTGGCTGTAGGCGCGCTCGTAGACGATCGCGTCCTTCTCCAGGGCCGAAAGGGCGGGCGTCTCGACCCCCTCGTATCCGTAGGACGGCAGGTGATCCGAGCGGAGCGTGTCGATCGAGATCAGGACGATCGGCGCCCCCTCGTACGGGCCGGCGGACGCCAGGTCCCCGGAGCTGCCGCGGTCTCCCCGGCAGGCGGTGAAGGCCAGAAGGGTGAGGCCGAAAACGGCCGCTTGGAACGTCGAGGATCGCTTCATGCTCAGCTCCCGAGCTGCGAAAGGATCTGGCGCGCCTTCCGGATGTCGGTCTCGAAGCGCGCGGGGGGTGCGGTCGCCACGAAGCGGCCGAGGGCCTGCCGCGCCTGGTCGGGCCGGCCCGCCTGGGCGGCCACGAGGCCGATGTTGAACAGGGCGTCGTAGAGCGACGGATCGATCGCCACGGCCTTCTCCCAGGCGTCGAGCGCAGCGGCCGGGCCTTCCAGGGTGTAGAGGGCAACCCCCAGGGTGTTCCAGGAGATCGGCAGGCCGGGGTTCAACGCGAGCGCCCGCTCCAGCTCGGTCCGCGCCTCGGCCGGCCGGTCCATGCGGAGGAGGGCGATCCCCAGGTTCTCGTACCCCTTGGGGTCCTGGGGATATTTGGCCACCACACCCCGGAGCAGGCTTTCCGCCTCCGCGGGCCGGCCGGCGTCGGTGAGCGCGATGGCGTAGGCGTTCAGCGTCTCCGCGTCGGCGGCCCCGCCCGCGGCGATCGGCCCCAGAATCTCTACGGCCTCGGCGGACCGCCCCGCCTCGGAGAGGGCGAGGCCGAGCTGCCGGCGCAGCGACTCCCGGTTCGGCTCCCGGGCGAGGGCGCCCTGGAGCGCCTCGATCGCCTCTCCGTGCCGCTCGAGCTGGCGCAGGGCGAGCGCCAGGTGCTCGGACCCCTCGGTCATGGACGGCCGCGCCGCCACCACCTCGCGCGCCAGGTCCGCGGCCTCCGCGTAGCGCTTCTGGGAGTAGAGGTCGATCACCTGGTGGATCTTGCGGTCGAGCTCGATCAGGTTCTTGGGATCGTCCTCGGCCGTATAGACGGCCTTGCGCTCGGCCGAGCCCCCGAAGTAGCCGAGGCTCCGGAGACGCGCCTCCTCCTCGGGCGAGACTGCGCCCTTGGGCGGCGGCCAGACCGATTCCCGGGGAAGCGTGTCCCGGAGCGCCCGGGCCGTGCGCCGGTCTTCCGCGAAGAGGTTCTTCTCTTCCCTGGGATCGGCGGCCAGGTCGTAGAGCTCCGGGAGCGGCAGGTCGATCATCTTCTTCTTGTCGCGGAGCATGCCCCGCAGCGGCGCCCAGCCCCGGTTCAGACTCGTGGACAGGGACTCGAAGTAGCTCGTCTCGCCGGGAACGGCGGGCGCGAGAAGCGACCGGCCCAGCATCGCCTCGGGGACTTCGAGGCCCAGGGCCTGGAGCACCGTGGGGGCGACGTCGATGTGGCGCGCCGGCCGGGGATCGCGGCCCTGCGCGATCCCGGGGGCCCAGACCACGAGCGGAATCTTGAGCGTGGGCTCATAGGCAAAAAGGCCGTGGGTCAGCTCGCCGTGCTCGCCGAGCGACTCGCCGTGGTCGGAGGTCACGATCACCAGGGCCTTGGGCTCCTTGCCGTCCAGGAAGGGAGAGAGGAGCGGCGCCAGGAACGAGTCGGTTGCCGCCACCTCGCCCAGGTAGGGGCTCTCGCGGTAGCGGCTGGCGAAAGGCTCCGGCGGCTCGTAGCCCGCGTGGGGATCGTAGAGGTGCACCCAGAGGAAGCGGCGTGTTCCCTTCCGGGCGTTCCACCAGGCGAGGGCCGGGGCGACCACCTGGTCCCCCCGCCGCTCAGCGATCACGAACTCGGCCGCGGAAGAGCCCCGGGGGAAGCGGTCGTCGTAGACGTCGAAGCCCCGGGAGAGCCCGAACCGGGCATCCAGGGGGTAGGCGGCCACGAACGCGCCGGTCGCGTACCCCGCTCCTTTCAGCAAGGTCGCGAGCGTGGGGACGGAGCCCCCGAGGACGAACCCGCTGTTCTCCCGCACGCCGTGCTGGTAGGGATAGAGGCCGGTCAGGATGTTCGTGTGGGACGGCAGCGTGACCACGTTGTGGGCGTGGGCGTCGTCGAACACCCGGCCCGCGGCCGCGAGGCGGTCCAGGACCGGCGTCTCCACGTTCGGGTTGCCGGCGAACCCGACGGAGTCCGCCCGCAGCGTGTCGATCGTCACCAGGACGACGTCCGCCCCTTCGAGCGAGGGGACGGAGGCCGCGCCCCCGGAAGCGCCGTCCCGGCAGGCGCCCGCCACCAGCCCGAAGGCCAGGACGAGAACGAGCGCCGGAAGGTGCCTGGATGTCATGGGGAAGAAAGGCGTAGGGGGCGGGGGTTGACCCCGCCCCTGACCTGCGAAGGCTTACAGATCCTTCAGGAACTCCCGCGCCTCGGCGGCGTTCGGGTGGTTGGGGTCGAGCTCCAGGAGCTTCTGGAAGTCGGCCTTGGCCTCGGCCTTCTTGTCCTGGTTCAGGTAGACGAGGGCGCGGTAGTAGTAGGCGTCCGGAAGGCTGGGGTTCTCCTTGACTGCGCGGTCGAACTCCTTGAACGCCTCCTCCATCTTGCCCGCGTTGAAGGCCTTGATCCCGAGGTTCAAGACGATCGCGGGATCGACCGTCGTCCCCGCGGGAAGCTTCGCCATGTACGCCTGCGCCTCCTCCTCGCGGCCCGCGGAAGCGAGCACGTTGACGAGGAGCTGGAGGGTCACCGGATCGTCCGGAGCGAACTCCAGGGACTTCTTGAGCGTGGCGACCGCCTGGTCCGTGTTGCCTTCCTTGCCGTAGGTGTCGGCGATGGCGCGCAGGATGGAGGCGTGGAGGCTCGTGTCCGGCAGCTTGGACATGCCCTCCTCGTAAGCGGCCCGGGCCTCGGCGTACTTGCCCTGGCCGAGGAGAGCGTTGCCGCGCTCCAGGGCTCCCTTCGCCTGCCCCGCCTCGCTCTGCTGCTCGGCCTGCTGGATGACCTCCTTGGGGACGACCTTCAAGGTGATGATGATCGGCTGGGCGGGGCCGAACTCGTTCACCTTGATCTGCCCCTCGGACACCATGAAGCCTTCTTTTTCGATGAGGACGCCCCAGGCGCCACCGGCCAGGCCCAGCGTGGACCACTTGCCGTTCTTGTCGGTCGTCAGGGCGGCGGGACCGTCGTCTTCGGGCTTGACACGGTCGGTGCCGATCCGGAGGGTCACTTTGGCGCCCTGGATGGGCTTGCCGCTCTCGTCCTTCACCTGACCTTGAACGCGGCCCTTGCCGGCCCAGGCCTGTCCCCAGACGGGGACGCCTACGACCAGCAGAAGAGCCGCCAGAAGAACTGCTTTGAGGCTCCGCGAACGCATGATGGATCTCCTTTGCTCTCTTTTGAGAGGAATGCAAGCCGCGTGCACAGCGTGCGCAAGTCTACCCGTCTCAAGAACAAAAAAAAACCGCCGAGGTTTCCCTCGGCGGCTCGTTTTGCGGAAAGACCTCAGGTCTTACCGGAAGGAGAGGCGAGCGCCGACCCGCAGGACGCGCGGGCTGACGATCTCACGGACGTGGTCCGACGTGGTCTGAGCGAGACGGTGGTTGCGCTGGAGCACGTACGCCTCGTTGAACACGTTGAACACGTCGACACCCAGGGTCAGGCCGAAGTCGCTGAAGGAGAACTCCTTCTCGACGCGGGCGTCGACCATGTGGATGTCGTCCAGCCGGTAGGTATCCGGATCCGGGGTCGTCTGGATGTTGGTCGACACCTGCTGCTGGTTGGCGCCGAGGGTGACCCGGTGGAAGTACGGAATCGGGTAGCCCTGACGGCCATTGACAGCGAGAGCGACGTTGAAGCCCCACGGACGGTCGGGGGAAACCTGGTAGAGGCCACTGATGCTGTAGGCCCACTCGGAGTTGATGTAGATGCCGCCCTTGGCGCCCGAGCCGTTGCCCGAGCCCTGGAGGACGGGGTCGCCCTCGGTGCGGCCGCCGCCGAGCACCTGGGTGGGGTTCTCGTTCTCGCTGTCGGGAATCGAGCTCCACTCCCAGTCGGACCAGGTGAAGTTGCCGCGCAGCATCCAGCGATTGGCCAGACGCTTGTTGAACACGGCCGAAATACCCATGTACTCCTGCTCACGGTCGCCGTTCTCGAGGTAGCCGCCGTTGCGGGTGCTGAGCGCCGGATTGAGCGAGTACCAGACGAGGGTGTACGGCGTGCCGTCCGGGTTGACCAGGGGGATCACCTGGCGGGTGCCGTCGGCCAGGGTGACCGTGCGGCTCGTCGACTGGTTGCGGACGTAGTCCGACCGCCGGTGCGGGCGGCCATTGCTATTGATGTTGGCCGCCGAGTAGGCGTCACCCTCGAACACGAGAAGCTCGGACTCGAGAATGTCGGTGATCTGGCGGTAGGTCAGGTTCAGGCCGATCACGAACTCCGGACGGAGAG
This sequence comes from Thermoanaerobaculia bacterium, assembly GCA_035278895.1. Classification (GTDB taxonomy): domain Bacteria; phylum Acidobacteriota; class Thermoanaerobaculia; order Multivoradales; family UBA5704; genus DATARR01. Next base: position 9,939 of record DATEIO010000583.1, read on the forward strand.
CGTGCTCGACGCCGAAGAGAAGCTCGTCGGTCGTCGGGGCCTTGAGGTCCGGGTCGACCTCGTTGACCTGCAGCAACTGGCCCGTGAAGGGGTTGACGTTGCCGCTGTAGCCGAGGAAACCGCCAACCTCACCCGGAGCGATGTTCGGAGTGCCCTGGTTGGTGGTGTAGAAGTAGGCGTACGACAGGAACGCCGTGGGGTTGAGCCAGGCGGCCGTGCCGGTGCCCATCTGGTCCGCGAAGCGCGAGTAGCTGGCGCGAAGCAGCGTCTTGCGCTCGGCGCCCAGCGCGTAGGTGAGACCCAGGCGCGGGGTGATCGACGCCCAGTCGAAGCCCGCGTCGCCGCCGCCGTAGTTGAAGGCGGGGAGGACCGAGGGACGCAACGGGTTGGCCTGGATCGTGGCGGCCTCGTTCGTGGCCTCCTGGAGGTCGTACCGGATGCCGAGGTTGGCGGTCAGGTTGCCGACCGTCATCGTGTCCTGCAGGTAGGCGCTGGTGTACTCCTGGGTGACGGTGTAGTCGGCGTCGCGCGAGTAGGCGAGGACGTTGTCGTCCGTGCCGAAGAACGCCGGGCCGTTGTAGAGGATGCCGGCGCCGCCCCACTTGGAGAACGACCGCACCTCGGCCTCACGGTAGCCGGCGCCGAACTTGAGCTCGTGCGAGAGGCTGCCCGTGTTGAAGAAGTTCGACGCGTCGGCCCGGAACTGCTCCTGCGGCCGCTCGGTCTGGTAGAGCTGGAACGTGTTGTGCCAGACAGAGTTCTCGTCGACGTACGAGGTGACGTCCGTGCCGCCCTGGGGGACGAGCTGGAAGCCGCCGTTGACGATGGAGTAGAGGCCCGTCAGGTAGAAGTTCGAGCTGAAGATGTGGGTGTCCTCGACCTTCCACGCGGTCGGGTCATCGCCGAACTTCGACTGGTTCCAGGTGGTCTCCTGGGGACGGGTCGGAGCGGCGTTGCGGCCGAGCTTGACCTTGTCGCTGTTCATCGCGAAGGCCGTCGCCGAGTTGGCCGGCGTGAGCTGGGCGTTCATCTTGAAGTTGAACGTCTCGAGATCGGTGAAGTCGGAGACGTCGGCGATGGTCAGGAGGTCGACCTCCTGCTTGCCATACGAGCCCCAGACCCACAGCCGGTCGCGGACGATCGGGCCGCCGAGCTCCAGGCCGTAGTCCTCGACGCTGACGATGCGGTTGCCCTGCTTGAAGGGGCCCTGGGCGTGCGGGCCGCCCGGATCGCGGAGCTGGCCGGTGACCGGGTTGAAGGTCCGCGAGGTGGTGTTGACCGGACCCGGCTTGCCGAGCTCGGAGTTGCTGAAGGAGAGGTCGGACTGCCACTGGTCGTCCGTCAGGTAGTAGCGGCCGGTGCCGCGCCACTCGTTGGTGCCGCGCTTGGTCACCATGTTGAGCACGACGCCGCCGGTGGCCATCGTCGAGTCGGAGCCGCCGGTCGTGACCTGGAGCTCCTCGAACGAGTCGAAGTCATAGTAGGCCGGGGACGAGCCCAGGGCCGCCATGTCGGTGATGACCATGCCGTCCACCGCCCAGACAGCCTGGTCGCCGTCCGAGCCGGGGCCGATGTACTGCGACTGCTGACCGCTCTCGTTGCCGCCCACGTTGATGCGGTCGGTCAGCACGCCCGGGGTCGACTGCAGGACGGCCCAGGGGTCGCGCGAGGTCGGAATCTTCTCGAGCTCCGTCTGGTCGACGGTGGCGCCGGTCGAAATCCGGCGTTCGTCGAGCAGCGGGCTCTCGGCCGTCACCGTGATCACGTCCTCGACCGCAGCCGAGAGCTTGACCTCGATGTTGGTGTTGCGGCCGATGTTGATCACGATGTTCGGATAGTCGATCGTCGAGAAGCCCTCGAGCTCGGCCTTCAACGAGTACGAGCCGGGCCCGAGACCCAGGAAACGGAACTGCCCCTGGGCGTTCGTCACCTGGACCTGAGGAGCGCCGCCGCCCGCGAGAGTCACGGTCACGCCGGGCAGGGGAGCGCCGGGTTCATCGGTGACGGTGCCGTACAGGTTGCCGGTCTGCAACTGGGCGAAGGCGCTGCCGCCCGCGACCAGGAACAGCAGCGCGGCCACGGCCACGATCCGCCCCCAAAGGTTGTTGCTCTTCATTTCGATAAACCTCCCGTTCGGTGGTTGGGTGAGCCGGAAATCCCGCGAAAACCGCGGTGGCTCAAAAAGAAATCAAGGAAATGCCGCTGAAAAACGACGTGCTGGGTGCCGCGCAACACCTCCTTTCGGACTGTCGGGACGAAACTTGAGGACGTGAACTCTAGCCAACTTGTCAACTCCAGGTCAAGCAAACAGGGTGCCGGGCCGGACGGATCAGGCAATCTTCTGAAAATCAAGGTGCTTACCCCCCCTTCTCCCGGGACCCCTCGCTCAGGATCCAGGGATTTGGATGGAGATGCGTCCAACGGATTGGATTCCACGTCCGGAGACCCGTCCGGCCCGAGGGCGGCCCCCCGGCACGTTCCCTGCTATATTGGCTTTCCGATGATTCACCCGAAGAAGACGTTCCCCTTCCTGGCCGCCCTCCTTCTCGCCGCGGGATGCACCGAGTACAAGAAGTTCGATTCGGTCAGCTTCCTGCGCCAGGAGTACGCGAAGCGGATCGGCCGCGAGGCCGCCTCCCACACCGAGGTCCCCTTCGAGCTCAACGGCGAGATCCGCGCCGAGCTCGACAAGATCCAGCGCTTGAACAGCGGCAGCGAGCTGCGCCGCATCAACCAGGTCACCAACTTCATCTTCGACGGCCTCGCGCTCGAGTACGCGTTGAAGCCCACCAAGAACGCCGTCGACACCTACCGCACTCGCAAGGGCAACTGCCTCTCCTTCGTGAACCTCTTCGTGGGCGTGGCGCGCGAGCGCGACCTGTCGCCCTTCTACGTCGAGGTGACGGACTATCAGAAGTGGAACCACCGCGATGGGATGGTGGTCAGCCAGGGGCACATCGTGGCGGGCCTCTACCTGGACGGCGTGCTCCGGACGTTCGACTTCCTCCCCTACCGGGCGAAGGCGTACAAGGAGTTCAAGCCGATCGACGACCTGACGGCGGCGGCGCACTTCTACAACAACCTGGGGGGCGAGGCGTTGATGGCGGGGGACCTGGAAACCGCCATGAAGAGCCTGACCATCGCCCACGACATCGCGCCCGGCTTCGACAAGGCCATCAACAATCTCGGGGTCGCGCTCGCCCGCGGCGGCAAGACGGACGAAGCGCTCGCGATGTACCAGAAGGGTCTCGAGATCAACCCCGACAACGCCATGATCCTCACCAACATGACCCGGGCCTACCAGCAGCTCGGCCGCACCGAGGACGCCGAGGCGCTGCTCTCCCGGATCGAGGCCACCAACACCACGAACCCCTTCTTCTTCATCTACCAGGGGGAGATGGCGCTCTCCCGCGGGGAGAACGCCAAGGCGCTCGACTACATGGCCAAGGCCCTGCGCCAGGACAGCGAGCTCCCCGAGGTCCACCTGGGGCTCGTCAAGGTCTACCTCGCGCTGGGCGAGATGGACAAGGCCCGCCACCACCTGAGCCGCGCCCTGAAGCTCGACGCCACCAACGAGGACGCGATCCAGTACGCCCGCATGCTGGGACAGTGAGGCTCCTCTCCTTCGCGCTCGTGCTCCTCCTCGCCCCCTTCCGGGGCACGGCGGCGGAGCTCGGCTCCGCGGAGGGGTATGGGCTCTTGCGCAAGATGGCCTCCGGGGCTCCGGAGGAGCGGCGGGAGGCCTCCAGGAAGCTCGCCGCTTCGGGGGACGCCTCGCTCGTGCCCGGCCTCGTCGACACCTTCTTCTTCCTCCCGAAAAACGGCCGGGCCGAAGCCCTGGAGACGCTCGCTGCCCTCTCCGGCGAACGGGCGGGCGAGCGCTACCACGACTGGGTGGAGCTCGTGGGACGGCGGCAGGACCTCGCCCCCAAGCCCGGGTACGCCGAATGGAAAGGCGAGCTCTTCGCGCGGATCGACCCGCGCTACCGGACGATCCTTGCAGGCGTCCCGCCGCCGCGCATCCGCCTCGAAGAGGTCGTCTTCGGCGGCGTCCGGGTGGAGGGGATCCCGGCCCTGGACCGCCCCGCCCACGTCCCGGCTGCCAAGGCCACGGACCTGCTGGGCTCCGAGAAGGTCTTCGGCGTCGTAGCCGGGGGCGAGGCGCGCGCCTACCCGCTGCGCATCCTCGACTGGCATGAGATGGCCAACGACGTGGTGGGCGGCGAGCCGGTCACCCTCTCCTACTGCACACTCTGCCGCGCCGGGGTGCTCTACGCGACCCGCGACGGGCAGGGGGGCGAGGCCTGGACGTTCGGAACTTCCGGCCTCCTCTACCGGTCCAACAAGCTGATGATCGACCGCAGGACGGGAAGCCTGTGGAACAACCTGACGGGCGAGCCCGTAGTGGGTCCGCTCGCCGGGAGCTCCGTGCGGATCCCGGTCCTGCCGCTCGTCGTCACCACCTGGCAGGAGTGGCGGACCCGCCATCCGGCCACGACCGTCGTGGTGCCGGACCCGGAGACGGCCCGGCGTTTCGGCTACGACTACCGCCCCGGCGCCGCCGACCGCCAGCGGACAGGCGTTTCGTTCCCCGTCTGGCTGAAGAGCGGCGCGCTCGATCCCAAGACCGAGATCTATGCCGTACGCCTCCCCGGCCGCGCCAAGGCCTACCCGGTCGAGCGCGTGCTCGACGAGCGGGTGGTCAACGACCTGCTGGGAGATGTGCCCGTCGTGGTCCTGGGCGATCCCGAGTCCGGCGCCGTGCGGGCCTACCGGCGGGGGGAGCGGACGTTCTCCCCCTCCGGGACACCCGCGGAGCTGGTCGACGAGGCGGGGCGGCGCTGGTCCGTGGGCGAGGAGTCGCTCCTCCCGGTGGGCGAGGGCGCCTCCCCGCTCGCGCGCGTCCCCGGCCACCTCGCGTACTGGTTTGGCTGGTACTCCTTCTTTCCGCAGTCCGAGCTCTATCCGGGCCGGCCGCTTCCTCAGGGAGGCTCCCGGTAGTACCATGGTCTTCTTCAGTGGTCCAAGGAGGCCGCGATGAGTTTGCACCCAGCTGTCCGCAACTGTTTCTCCCTCGCACTCGTCCTCCTCCTGGCCGCGCCCTTCCCGGCCATCCCCCAGACATTCGAAGAAAAGGCCCAGGTCACGGCCGTGGAGGTCCCCGTCAACGTCGTCGACCGGGACGGCAAACCGGTCCGGGGCCTCTCGGCCGCGAACTTCGAGGTCTACGACGGGGGCGACCTCCAGAAGATCTCCGGCTTCGAGGTGGTCGACCTGGCCGTCCTGGACAAGCATCCGGAGTCCTCGGCGACGGAGCTCGAGTCGACCGCCCGGCGCCACTTCCTTCTGATGTTCGACCTGTCGTTCGCCTCGCCCACGTCGATCCTGAAAGCCCGGATGGCGGCGCGCGACTTTGTGCTCTCGTCGCTCCACCCGACGGATCTGGCGGCGGTGGCTACCTTCTCGCTCGAGTACGGCCCCAAGCTGGTGATCACCTTCACCCCCGACCGGGCGCAGCTCGCCCGCGCCATCGACACCCTGGGCGCCCGCCGCGTCATCGACGCCCGCCGTAGCGACCCGCTGCGCTTCATGATCGAGCCCGAGCTGGGCGACGACAACGCCCTCCCCGGCGGTCCGGGCAGCGCGATCGAGCTTGGCAACCAGAAGGATCAGGTCGTCCTCGAGTACCTCCAGGCGCTCTCCAACATGGCGGACCGCAGCGAAAGGACGTTCGAGGTCGGGCGGATCAGCGCCTACTCGCGGGCGCTCGGGGACGTGGCCAAGCGGCTGAACGCCATCAAAGGGCGCAAGCACGTCCTCTTCTTCTCCGAAGGCTTCGACTCGCGCCTGCTGCTCGGCCGTGATACGACCGACGCCGAGAGTGAGACCGACAACCAGAACATCGCGTTCGGCCGCACCTTCATGGTGGACAACGACGCCCGCTACGGCAACACGGGACTCCAGAACGACGTCAACAAGATGCTCGAGGAGTTCCGCCGCGCCGACTGCGTCATCCAGGCCGTGGACGTGGGGGGCCTGCGCGCCACCGGGGACCAGCGTCCCCGCGCCTCCGGCCAGGAGGCGCTCTTCTACATGGCGAACGAGACCGGCGGCGAGCTGTTCAAGGACGCCAACAACCTGAAAGAGCCGCTCGAGCGGGTGCTCGACCGCACGAGCGTCACCTACCTCCTGACCTTCGAGCGCTCGGACCTCAAAGCCGACGGCTCCTACCACAAGCTGCGGGTCAAGCTGAAGGACGTCCCGAACGGGCCCCGCCTCTCTCACCGGACCGGCTACTACGCGCCGCGGCCGTTCCAGGATCTCGATCCCCTGGAGAAGACGCTCCTCGCCTCGGACGGCATCGCGTCGGCCACGCCGCGCCACGACCTGGACATGAACGTGCTCGTCGCGCCGTTCCGCGCCAACGAGCAGACGGCCTACGTGCCCGTCATCATCGAGGTCCAGGGGCCGAGCCTCTTGAAAGACCACGCGGGCGACAAGATGGACGTCGAGTTCTTCGCCTACGTGAGCGATGCCAAGAACCAGATGCGCGGCTTCTTCACCCAGCGGGTCGGCTTCGAGATGGCCAAGGCGAAGAAGGCCTTGCAGGAGACCGGGGTCAAGTACTACGGCCACTTCGAGCTCCCTCCCGGCGGCTACCAGGTCCGGGTGCTCACGAGAAACGCCCAGACCGGGCGCACCGCCGTCGACTCGGTCGCGCTCGACGTCCCCTCCTATGACGCGGCCCAGCCGATCCTCCTGCCCCCCTTCTTCATCGAAGAAAGCCAGCGGTGGATCATGGTCCGCGAGCGCTCCGGGGAGGGTGAGCCCCGGCCCACCGTCGTCTACCCCTTCACCGTGGCCGGCGAGCCCTACGTGCCCGCGGCCAAGCCGGTGCTGAAGCGCCACGAGCGGGCGCGCCTCTGCGTCGTGGCCTACAACCTGGGCAAAGGGGACGTGGCGCTCTCCGGCAAGGTCTTTTCGGCCGACGGCACGGACTCCCCGGCCGGGAGGCTCGCCATGGTCGAGCGCACGGCGACCGGCATCGAAGGTCTGGACAAGCTGATCGCCACCTTCGATCCCACGGGGTTGAATGCCGGGGACTACGTGCTCCAGGTGGCGGTCGTCGATCCGAAGACCGGTCACAAAGATACAAGCTCGCTGCCGTTCCACGTGTTACATTAAGGACATTGCTTGCTGGCTGTCTTGACGTTTTGCAACTGAAGTGAGGGCTGGCCCCGCGCGGCGCGGGCCAGGGGGCAACGATGCGCAGCTTCCGTTCTCTTCCGTGGCTCCTCGCCTCCACGGTGTGGCTGGGCCTTGCCGTGCCGCCGGCCTGGTCCCAGGGGTTTGCGGAGTCGACCGACGTGGTGGCCGTCGAGGTCCCCGTCCAGGTCGTGCGCGACGGCGAGCCCGTGCGGGGTTTGACGGCCGCGGACTTCGAGGTCTACGACGGCCGCAAGAAGCAGGAGCTCACCGGCTTCGAGGTCCTGGACCTCTACGCGCCCGCCAAGCCCTCGGCCACCCAGGCCCTGGGCGCGGCGCGGCGCCACTTCCTGCTGCTCTTCGATCTCGCCTTTTCGGAGCCCGAATCGATCGTCCGCGCCCGCGAGGCAGCCCGCGACCTCGTGCTCCAGGGGCTCCATCCGGCCGACCTGGTGGCGGTTGCAACCTACAGCTCCGGCCAGGGCTCGCAGCTCCTTTTGGGCTTCACCTCCGACCGCCGGCAGGTCGACGCCGCCCTGGACCTTCTCGGCAAGCCCGCTCCCTCGGCCGACCGGCCGCCCGACCCCCTGCGGCTCGTGCTGCTCCAGGGCGAGGCGGACGGCCGCAAGCCGGGCGATCCCAGCCACGGGGTGCCGGCGCGGGCCCGCCGCACCGACGCCTCTGAAGAGGCCGAGGCGGCGCGCAACGAGGCCCTCCTGGACCAACTCTCCACCCTGGGAACCCAGGGGAAGAGGGCCAACCTCGCCGCGCAGCAGACCGCGGTCACCGCGCTCGCCCGCTCCTTCGCCGACCTGGGGAAGCTCATGGGGAGCGTGCTCGGGCGCAAGCACGTGGTCTACCTCTCGGAAGGCTTCAACACCTCCCTGGTCACCGGCAATACGGACCAGGCCCGGGCGGACGAGATGCGGGAGCAGAACATCCACGGCGAGGGCTACCTTTCGGACTCCACAGAGCAGTTCGGCGACTCGAAAAGCCTGGGCGACGTCGAGCGGATGCTCGAAGAGCTCCGCCGCGCCGACTGCGTCATCCAGGCGGTCGACATCGGCGGCCTCCGGGCCGGAGGCGGCGAGGGCCCGCAGAGGGTCGGCGGCAAGGACAGCCTCTTCCAGATGGCCAAGAGCACGGGCGGCGAGCTTTACGAGAACACCAACGACCTCTCGGCGGCCATGGACCAGATGCTCAAGCGGACCGGGGTGACCTACGTCCTCTCCTTCCAGCCCGAAAAGCTCAAGAAGGACGGCACCTACCACCGGCTGAAGGTCGAGCTCAAAGGCCCGGCCGCGCGGGGAGCCCGGGTGGTCTACCGGCCCGGCTACTACGCCCCCAAGACCTACACCGACATGACGCCGCTCGAAAAGCTCCTCGAAACGGCGAGCCAGATCACCAGCGGCGAAGAGCGGGGATCGATCGCGGCCTCGGTGCTCGCGGCGCCCTTCCGGACCGCCGGCGAAGAGGCCTACGTGCCGGTGCTGATCGAGGTGGACGGGCCCGGGCTCCTGGCCGGCAAGCAGGGGTCCGCCCTCCCCACCGAGATCTACGTCTACGCCATGGACGAGAGCGGGGCGATCCGCGACTTCCTCACCCAGACCCTGGGCTTCGACCTCGCAAAGACCGAGGCGGCGCTCGCGGCGAGCGGCCTCAAGTACTTCGGGCACCTGGACCTTCCGCCGGGCCGCTACTCGGTCCGCGTGCTCGTGAGGAACGGCCTGACCGGCGCCTACAGCCTGCGGGTCGTCCCCGTGGAGGTCCCTGCCTTCGCCGAGGCGAAGCCCGCGCTCCTGCCTCCGTTCTTCCCCGAGCCGCCCAACCGGTGGCTCCTGGCGCGGGAGCCCCAGAAGGCGGGAGATCCCCAGGTGCAGTATCCTTTCCTGCAGAAGCAGCAGCCCTACATCCCGGCCTCCAAGCCCGCGTTGATTGCGGGGCAGGAGTCGGCGATGGCCCTCGTGGGCTACCACCTCCCGGCCGGCGACCTCGCGGTCCGCTCGCGAGTCTTGACCAAGGGCGGCCAGGAGGCCGGAGCCGGCGAGGTGAAGCTGCTCTCGCGGGAGGGCGGGGGGACGTCGAGCCCGGACCGCCTGGCCGCGACCTTCCGTCCGCCGAAGCTTCCACCGGGAGAGTACCTGCTCGAAGTCACCGTGACCGCCCCCTCGGGCGCCGCCCAGACCAGCACCACGCCCTTCGTCGTGGGCGGAGCGCCCCGGGGCTGAGCCGAATCAACCATTGTTGAAGGGATGGACGCGGCCCCGAGCTGCGCCGCCCCTTCGGGAGGAGACAGCATATGAAGAGGACTCAACGCTTAGGGCGGCTCGGCCTTGCGGCCGCCGGCCTGGGGCTCGCGGCCCTGTGGCCCGCCGTGGCCCAGCAGGGGCAGCAGGCATTCACCGAGTCGACCGAGGTGCTCGTCGTCGAGATCCCCGTCCAGGTGATCAAGGACGGTGAGCCGGTCCGCGGCCTGACGGCCAACGACTTCGAGGTCTTCGACGGGCGCAAGAAGCAGGAGATCGTCGGCTTCGAGGTGCTCGACCTCGCCTCCCCCGCCTCCCAGAACAACCCCACGGCCATTCCCGCCGCGGCGCGCCGGCACTTCCTCATGATGTTCGACCTCACCTTCTCGGAGCCCAAGTCGATCCTGAAGGCCCGCGAGGCGGCCAAGGACGTCGTCCAGAGCCTCCACCCGAGCGACCTGGTGGCAGTCGCCACCTACAGCCGCCAGGGGCCGCAGCTCATCCTGGGCTTCACGCCGGACCGCCAGCAGATCGCGACCGCCATCGAAACCCTGGGCGCGCCCAAGACGGTCGAGCGCTCGCCCGACCCCCTGCGGCTCATGATCGTCCAGAACGAACGGGTGAGCCAGGTCATCGGCGACCGGCCGCCGACCGAAGGCCGCTCCGCCGTCGAAGAGCAGATTCAGGAGTACCTGGAGGAGGTCAACACCGAGAACAAGCGCTCCAACCGCTCCGACCAGGCTCAGCAGGTAACCGCGCTCACTCGTTCCTTCGCCGACCTGGCCAAGCTGATGTCCACCGTCGAGGGGCGCAAATACGTCGTCTACCTCTCCGAGGGCTACGACTCCTCCACCCTGACCG
>DATEIO010000584.1:0-6829 GCA_035278895.1 Thermoanaerobaculia bacterium
AGCTGGAAGAAGCGGCGGGCCACGTCGGGGACCGCGGGGTCGATGTCCACGTAGTCGATCGTGAGGCTCGGCACGCGGGGGAGGAGGTAGCGCCCGACGCTCCCGCCACCCAGGCCGATCATCAGCGACCGCTCGATCTTCGGATTCAGGAGGAACGCCACCGGCACCGCGTGGGTGTAGGGCATGGTGGACTCGCCGTCCGCGATCCGGATCGTGGCCTGCGGCACCCGGTCGCTCTCCATGAAGCGTACGCCCTCGCGCTCGCGCACCTGAATCGTCTGGTAGGGCGTCACCCGCTCATAGACGAGCTCCGACGGCCCCCGCGCAGAGAACGACGACGCGGGTACCGCAAGCACGAGGAGCAGGCCCGCGAGCGCCGTCGTGGGCGCCTCCTTCCTGAACGACCCCGCGAGCGCCACGCATGCCGTGGCCGCGGTGAGCGCCGTCAGGAGCGCCATGATCTGCTTGAGCTCCAGGAAGGGGATGAACAGGAACGTGCACGCGAGCGTCCCCGCGAGGCTTCCGAGCGTCGAGAGCGCGAAGAGCCGCCCCGCCGTGTTCCCCAGGTGCCCCACGTCCCGCGCCGCGAGCCGCACCGCCCAGGGAGACACCGTGCCCAGGAGCACGCTCGCCGGCCCGAAGAGCACCGTGGCAGCGAGGAGCGTCCCCGCAGGGGTCCCGCCCGTCCACTCCGCGAGCCTCCCCGCGAGCTGCGGCCCGAAGAGCAGCAACAGCCCCTGGCAGAACGCCGCGAGCGCCACCATCCGCCCCAGCGCCGCGACCGACGGCTGCCGGTCCGCGAGGCGCCCGCCCCACAGATAGCCGCCCGAGAGCGCCGCCAGGAACACGCTGATGATCGAGCCCCACACGTACACGCTGTTGCCGAAGTGAGGCGCGAGAACCCGGCTGGACAGGATCTCCAACGCCATCAGCACACCGCCGCAGGCGGCGACCACCCAGTAGAAACGAAATTTTGCAAGCATCTCTGGGCGGGGAGTATGCCACAAAACGGGGGGCTCCCCCCTCTCCCCACGAGGGCGCGATACAATCCGCCCCCGATGAACATCCCCATCCTCGACCTCGCCCGCACCCGCCGCCGGATCGACGCCCAGCTCCAGGAGCGCTGGACGCGCATCCTCGACCAGTCCTCCTTCGTCCTCGGGCCCGAGGTCAAGGAGTTCGAGACCGCCTTCGCCGCCTACGTTGAAACCACGGCGTGCGTGGGGCTCGCGAACGGCACCGACGCCCTGATCCTCGCGCTGCGCGCCCTGGGGATGAAACCGGGCGACGAGGTCATCGTTCCGGCCTTCAGCTTCTTCGCTACGGCCGAGGCCGTCGCCCTCCTGGGCGGTAAGGTCGTCTTCGCGGACGTCCACCCCGAGACCCTGAACCTCGACCCCGAGGACACGGCCGCCCGGGTGACGGATAGGACCGTGGGCATCATCGGCGTCCACCTCTACGGCCGCCCGTTCGACGTGGACGCCCTGCTCGCCCTCTGCGGCAAGCACAACCTCTGGCTTCTGGAGGACGCGGCCCAGGCCCACGGCGCGCGGTGGAAGGGAAGGCGCGTGGGCGGCTTCGGCCAGCTCGCCGCCTGGAGCTTCTACCCCACCAAGAACCTCGGCTGCTTCGGAGATGGCGGCGCCGTCACCGGCAACGACCGCGCCCTGGTCGACAAGGTCCGGAGCCTGGGCAACCACGGGCAGACCGTGCGCTACACCCACTACGAGATCGGCACCAACAGCCGGCTGGACAGCCTGCAGGCCGCAGTCCTGAACTGCCGGCTCGCCCTCTTGGACGAGGACAACGCCCGCCGGGGCGAGATCGCCTGCCGCTACCACGGCGCGCTCTCCGGAGTGGGCGACGTCCGCCTGATCCCCGACCCGCCGGGGTCCGTCTCCGTCTATCACCAGTTCACCCTCAGAACCGCGAGGCGGGACGAGCTCATGGCGCACCTGAAAGAGGCCGGCATCGCCTCGGCCGTCCACTACCCCTCGCCGCTCCACCACCAGCCCGCCATGGCCGGGCTCGTGGACGTCAAAGACGGCGACCTTCCCGTCTCCACCGCCGCCGCCCGGGAGGTGTTGTGTCTCCCGGTCTTCCCCGAGCTCACCAACGAGGAGGTCGAGGCGGTCGGCGCGGCCATCCGGGGGTTCTTCGGCGCGTGATCGTCCACCTGGTCGACGCGAGCCCCTATATCTTCCGGGCCCACTTCTCCCTGCCCGGGAGCATCAAGACCCCGGAAGGCCGGCCCGCCGCTGCCTCCTACGGCTTCGCCTCCTTCCTCCTGAAGCTCATCCAGGACGAAAAACCGACCCACCTGGGCGTGGCCTTCGACCGGCATCTCAACAGCAGCTTCCGGAACGAGTACTACCCGGACTACAAGATCCAGCGCGACCCGCCGCCGCCCGAGATCGAAGCCCAGATCGACACCTGCCTGGAGATCGCGGACGCCCTGGGCGCCGCCACCTTCATCGACGAGCGCTACGAGGCGGACGACCTGATCGGCACCCTCTGCCACAAGCTCGCAACGGCCGGCCACGGCGCCGTCATCGTCACCTCCGACAAGGACCTCGCGCAGCTCGTCTCGGAGCACGTCTCCATGCTGGACTTCGCCCGCGAGACCCGCTACCACCCGGCAACCGTCAAGGAGAAGTTCGGCGTCCGCCCGGACCAGATGACGGACTACCTGGGCTTGGCCGGTGACACCGTGGACAACATCCCCGGCGTCAAAGGCATCGGTCCCAAGAGCGCCGGAGAGCTTCTCGAGCATTTCGGCCACCTGGAAGACCTGATCGCGCGCCTGGACGAGCTCCCCGCGGCCAAATCCATCCGGGGAGCGAAATCGCTCCACGCCAAGCTCGTGGCCAACAAAGAAATGGCCCTCCTTTCGAAACAGCTCGCAACCGTGGCCCCGAACGTGCCCGGAGTCTCCGCGAGCCTGAAGAGCCTCGAATACCGCGGGGCCGATCCGAAGAAAATCGAAACGCTGTTCGACAGCTTGGGATTCAAAGGCATCCGGGAACGGGTGGAATATAAACAGAGCTGACACAGGAGGCGATCTTGGACAGGCGAATTCCACTCAAATCGATTGCGGACATCCCCGAGCCATACCGGAACACTCCGATCGGAGATCTGATCCGCTACCACAACCTGGGCGAAGAGTCGGAGAAATACACGCAGGCCAGGCTCCTGATCGGCATGTGCATGGACAGCCGCAAGCACCTGCGCATTCCGGAAAACTTCGCCTTCATCCTGAGGACGGGCGGCGGAAACCTGCGCTACAGCGAGTTCAAGGTCTCCTACGCCATCGCCATCGGAGGCGTCCGGTCGATCGCCCTTCTGGCCCACAGGAACTGCGGCATGGTCAACCTGATGGGCCGCCGCGAGCAGTTCATCCAGGGCCTGATCGACGGCGCCGGCTGGGAGCGCGACTGGGCCGAGCAACACTACATGCATTTTGCGCCCATGTTCGAGATCGGCAACGAGATCGACTTCGTGCTCGCCGAAGCCAAGAGGCTGCGCCTGCGCTACCCCAAGATTCTGGTCGCTCCACTGTTCTATGAGATCGACGAAGGGGAGCTCTACGCGCTGCGCGAAGGCCCGGCGCGGATGGAGCAGCCCCACCGTCTTCAACAGGAGGAAGAGGGATGAAAAAGAACATCAAGAAGCTGACCTTGAGCCGCGAGACGTTGCGCCAGCTCAACCACCAGGAGACCGGGAACGTTGCGGGAGGCGCGAGCGGCGATACGAGCTGCCGGTGCAAGATCGAAACGGGCTGCGAGTGCGCTACCGTGGGTTGCACGATCTTGTGCTAGACCGGCGAAGAGGCCCCGGCTCCGGTTTTCGGGGGGCCGGGGCGGTTGACGATTCCGAGCGGGGATCATGATCTTGGCTCCGGACAGCCTCCCTTTCTCTCACGAAGAATTTGTGGCCGGCTTCCGGAGCGGTCGGTTTTACGTGCACGTGAACCCGACGCCCCGAATCCTCGGAAAGCTCTGCTCGCCGCCTTCGGCCCTCCTGTACCTGGCCCTCAACCACAGTGCGTTCTTCCTGGCTGCGCTGTTCGTCTTCCTGGCCTTCCAGACGTCCAACTTCTGGTTCCTGCTCGCCGTCCCCTTGAGCTACTTGGACTTTCGAACGTCTTCAACCGTGCTGACCGCCTTCCACTTTTTGATGTGGCTCCCGCTCGCCCTGTTGGGATTGCTCCTCAAGATCTGGTGGCTTCCGGCCGGCTCGGCTCTTCTCTGGATGGCCGGAGGCTTCACCGTCACCAAGGTCATTGCGAGCTTTGGGCTCGGCGCGACGCAGTCCCACGTCCAGCAGAGCCTCCTCTCCTCGGAAGAGCTTTTCGTTTGGGCCTACCGGACGGGTGCCATCGCGATTCTCGATAGTGCGGATTCCTGGAAGCGCTATGAGCATGAGGGGGATGAATGAAACGGCTGATCGAGATCCGTTCCTACAATCTGAATCCTGCACCCGCCCGGAAATCCACCGCCTCATGTAGGAGCAAGTCCTATCGATGCTCCAGCGTTGGAAGGTTGACGTGGCCGCCTGTGCCCCCCTCCCTCCACGGTGAGGACTCCTATTACCTTATCCGCTCTTACGCTAGCCTGGAAGATCGGGTGCAGAGCCAGGATGCGTTTTATGGGAGCGACGATTGGGAGCAGGACCCGCGGGAGGCGAGTCTTGCATTGATCGAGAGTTATGCTTCGCGGTGATGGAGGGTGCATGAGGGGGTGCTGCAGGGATTGCAGAACCGGAACAACTAGTACGCCCTGCCCAACAACCACTATCCAAAGAGATTTATGATAAAGGAACTATACCTCTTCATTGCCGCTGTCATTGGCGCACTCATCACGCTAACCGGCGTAATCATCAACAACCGCATCCAACTAAAAATTTCTCGCGAAAACCAAAAAAATCAACTTCAAACAGAACTCCTCAAGAGTGACAAGTCTATACAACGTGAAGCCAGCGCAAGATTGCGAGAAAAAATCGAAGAAGCACATCAAATTTTATCCAGGATTGTCAGCGACAACTCTATGACTGCAAGTCATATAGCCTTAGACACTGGCCTTACAGCCCAAGAGTACCACCAACACTATCAGAAGAGCCGTGACGAAGTGCACAGACTTCAAATGATCGCCGATCTGTACTTGCCAAAGATTCACAAATCCATCGACGATATAGCCAGCTTGACCAATATCTTTTGGGGAGCTCAACAAACGGTACTCTATCAACACTCACAAGGCAACAAGGACCTCACACTAATAGCAAGAAGAGAGATCGTAAAGATCTCAACGGAGATAACCTACAAAGTTGCAGACTCTAAGTTGGCGCTTCAAGAAATTATTGTTGACCTAGGCACCCTCAACTAAGGCCCGACAAGGTCGCTGGCCTGTAAACACTCCGGGAGGGAGTTCCGTATCTCATTACAATGAGCTACCGACACCAGATCCTCCTACTCGGTTTGGCGCTCATCGCCCTCAGTGCCCTGAAAGGGGGTTGGTTGCTCCTGCTCGCCTGGCTCGGCGCCAACTTTCTCGTGCTGGGAATCGCGCACGCCCGAGGGGGACACCGGGTCTTCGGCAAGAGGCCGGATGGCACGCTTCCGTTGTGGAGTTGGGGGCTGTTCTTTCCGCTCCTGGCCTACACCGCAGGAGTCTGGCATCTCCTGCGTCTATTGACCCGTGAGCCGGCATGTCAGGGGATCACGGAGCAACTGGTCGTAGGCCGCCGGTTGCTCCCTTCGGAGGTCGAAGGGGAGTTCGACAATTACATCGACCTCACGGCGGAGCTAGCGGAACCGGCAGCGATCCGGCGTTGCTCGTCGTACCGGTGCGTTCCCATCCTCGACGGTGCCGCGCCTTCTCCCGAGGTGTTGCGGGAGGCGGTCCGCAGTCTCCGGCCGGGCAGGACGTTCATTCATTGCGCGCAGGGGCACGGGAGAACGGGGCTCTTCGCTCTGGCCGTCTTGCTCGAATCCGGCGGCGCCCGGAACATCGAGGAAGGCCTGCAGAAGCTCACGGCCGTCCGGCCCGGGATTCGGTTGAGCGAACAGCAGATCCAGTGCGCTCGAAGGTACGCCGAGACCCGGACGCCTCTGCTCTAATATCCCCGATGCTCTTCCTCCACCATCGCCCCCAACCTCCGCTCTCCTGGTTCGTGGACCTGCTCTGGCTCTACGAGGGGGGTCAGACGCCACACGCGCGGGAGCGGCTGCTGCCGACAGGGACGGTCGAGGTCGTGTTCAGCTTCGAGGAGGAGCCGATGCGGGTGTTCGACCGGGAGGACCGGCTCCAGACCTTCCGGGGGTCGGTGATCTGCGGGCCGCACTCGAAGTACTTCGCGATCGACTCCTCCCAGCAGGGGCTGGTGATGGGCATCCACTTCCATCCCGGGGGGACGTTCCCGTTCTTCGACCTGCCGGCCGCGGAGCTCCAGAACCTCCACTTGGGGCTGGAGACGCTGTGGGGGGACGCGGCCGGGGAGATCCGGGAGCGGGTGATGGCGGTGGCGGAGCCCGAGGCGAAGCTCCGGCTTCTGGAGCGGCTCCTCCTCGATCGGGCGATCCGGCCGCTCGGGTGCCACCCGGCCGTGGCCTTCGCCCTGCGGGAGCTTCAGACCGTGCCGAACGCGCGGACGGTCGGGGAGGTGACGGACCAGATCGGCCTCTCCCCGAAGCATTTCATCCGGGTCTTCAGCGAGGCGGTGGGCCTGACGCCCAAGCTGTTCTGCCGCGTCCGCCGCTTCCAGGAGGCGATCGCCCGCATCCACGAGGGGCGGCGGGTGGACTGGACGGCGGTGGCCCTGGATTGCGGCTATT
>DATEIO010000585.1:0-3674 GCA_035278895.1 Thermoanaerobaculia bacterium
GCGCCACGACGTTCTTCATCCCCAGCTCCGGACGGAAGAAAACCCGTTGCGACGTCGAAACGATCACCCGGCGGCCGTGGACCCGCTGGTAGGCGTAGAACGCCCGGTTGTACTGCCAGATCGTGTGCCAGGGAAACTCGACGACGTCTCCGTCCTTCAAGCCCGTATAGAACGCCGGCACGGAGGGCGCCGACGCCTTGGGCCCGATGAACGCGACGAAGTCGTTGTGGTGAACAAACGAGCTTGACCGGTACACGGGCTCGACGAACGGTCCCCCGAAAGCCAGCGCCGCCACGAGAAGGCCCCCCACGATTCGGACCTGTCCAAAGGCGACCGCCACCCAGAACAGGACGAGAGGAAGCACCACGAGCACGTAGCGGCCGAGGATGACCGGGTTCGCGAGCCCCATCGGCGAGAGCACGAGGAGCCCCGCCACGTGCCCGGCCGCCACGGTCGCCGTGTAGACGCCGAGGCGCGGGCTCCGGCGGATCAGGAGGACGAGCCCCGCGATCGCCGCAACCCAGAAGAGCGCCGCGAGCCAGGGCCGGGCCGTCCCCGCCTGGAGCCGCAGCAGATCCGGCAGCAGCTCTCCCCAGGCGATCGACTGCTCCTGGCGCTTGCCCTGGACGAGCCGCGCGAGCGATCCCCAGGACGGCACGAGGAACAGGGCGAAGGCGAGACAGAGGCCCAGCCCCAGGAGAACCAGATCCCGGAGCTTCCGCCCCCTTTCCTCCCGGTGAAGCGCGACGTCGCCCGCTGCGAAGAGAAACGGCGACGCCACGAACGGCCCGGCCCCGAGGTGGAACCAGACCGCGAGGGCGGCGAACACCACGTACGCCACGCCCGCGCGCCGGGAGCGCGTCCGCCACCACGCCTCGAAGGCCACGACCGCGCAGAATCCGAACAGGACGATGGGCAGGTACGACCGGGCGATCCGGCTGTAGAGCACGAGCGAGGGAGAGACCGCGAGGAGCCACGCGGAGAGGACCGTCACCCGGCGCTCCACTCTCCCCGCAAAAGCCAGGGGCAGGGCCAGGAGAGCCGCCACCCCGCAGAGCAGGACCGGCACCCGGACGACCATCTCGGAGAGCGGCACGCCGGCCCCCATCAAAACCTTGTAGAGGGCCGTCAGGGGGATGCAGTTGTCGGTCTGCTGATAGCTCGTGAGGATTTCGCGGAGGGGGAGGTTCACCGCCGCCCGCAGGGCGTGGATTTCATCCCCCCCGAGGATCTGATCGGGCAGATTCCAGAGCCGGAGGACCGCCCCCACCACGAAGGGTGGAAGGAGCCAGAGAACCAGGCGTCGGCGGGGCTCCCGTGGATCGTCCAAGAGACCGGCAGGCTACATGGACGAACACGGACGGTCAAGGACGCCCACAGAGGCGAAAACCCGTCCGTGAAAGTCCGTGATCGTTCGTGTTTCTCACCCGTTGAGCCGCCAGACCGCAAAGTTGAGCGCCGAAGCGAAGGTCACCCAGAGGAGATAGGGCACCAGCAGCAGCCCCGCCGGCCGCGACACGCGCCAGAAGGCGAGGAGGGTCGCGAGGATCGCGATCCAGAGGAGAACGATCTCCGCCATCGCGAGGCCCGGGGATTCGAGGCCGAAGAAGAGCCCGGACCAGACCGCGTTCAAGACGAGCTGGACGAAAAACAGCGCCAGGGCCCCGCGGTTCGCCTCCCAGCCGCCGCGCTTCCAGACGAGCCAGGCGGCCACGCCCATCGCGGCGTAGAGCGCCGTCCAGACCGGTCCGAAGAGCCAGGACGGCGGGGTCCAGGAAGGTTTTTCGATCTGGTAGTACCAGCCCCCCGGCTGGGTGGCGGGGGCCGTCCAGAGCCCGCCGATGGCGCCGGCCGCGAGGGAAAGAAGCAGGAAGACGACCAGTCCGAGAACGCGAGCCTTGTTCATCACACCCTCCCTCCCCGGCTCTCCGGGGTTACATCGAGATCGAGCCCTTGCGGAACTCGGTCTTGTCCAGATGAGCGTTGACGAGGACCGGCGCCCCCGCGCGGGCGATCCGCACGGCCTCCGCGAGAACGGCCGGAACGTCCTCGCGGCGGGTCAGGAGCAGCCCCCGCCCCCCGTAGCCCTCGGCGACCTTGTGGTAGTCGGTGCGCGCGAGCACGGTGCCCACGTCGTCTTTCAAGATCTCGATCTGCTCGCGGGCGATCTGGGTCCAGCCCGCGTCGTTGCCCACCACGGCGATCACCGGCAGGCCGTGGCGGACGAAGGTGTCGAACTCCGCGAGGCTGTAGGCCACGGAGCCGTCGCCGTAGAGGATCCACACGTCGGCCTCCGGCCGGCAGAGGCGGGCGCCCAGGGCGAAACCGCCGCCGACACCCAGGGTGCCGAAGACGCCCGGGTCGAGCCAGGAGAGGGGCTGGCGGGGGGAGACTGTGTAGGCCGCGGTCGCCACGAAGTCGCCGCCGTCGGCCACGAGCACGCTCCCGGGCGCCAGGGCCCGGTCGATCTCGCGGCAGAGGTGGACGGGGTTCACCCGCTCGCCGGGAAGAGCCGCCTGCTTCTCGATCTCCCGCTCCCGCTCTTCGTCCCGGGCGCGCAAGGCGGAAAGCCAGTCGCCGGAGCGGCGCTCGCCGCGGGACATCTCCGCGGCGAGCGCGCGCAGGAAGAGACCGGGGTCGGCGTGGACGGCGAGGTCGGGCTTGCGGTTCTGGAGGAGGTCCTGCTCGCTCCGGTTGACCGACACGAGGAACGCCTTGCGGCTCACGTGGCGGCCGTAGTCCAACCGGAAGTCGCTGGGGATGCCCGCCAGGACCACGAGGTCGGCCTCGCGGAGCGCCTCCTTGCGCTTGTGCCGGAGCTGGAGGGAGTGGCCCGCGCCCAGGAGCCCGCGGGCGCCGCCGGCCAGGTAGACCGGCGTGGCCAGCGATTCGATCGCCTGGGCGAGCTCGCCGGCTTCCGCCATCGTGGGGGAGGTGAGGAGCGTCTGGCTCCCCAGGACGAACACGGGGCGCTTCGCCTTGCGCAGCCGGGCCGTGGCCTTCTTCACGTCGCCGCGGTCCGGCGCGGGCGGGCGGACCGGCCGGGGAGACGAGGCCCGGTGCTTGTCCGCTCCCGCGAACAGCTTCTTCGCGTGCCGCTTCAGGTAGAGCCGCAGGCCGGCCCCGGCGATCCCCCCGCCTTTGGAGCTCGCGCCGTACCACTCGCTCACCAGGGACTGGCCGTAGAGGAGGTCCACCGGGCACTCGAGGAAGACCGGCCCGGGCACGCCGGAGCGGGATACGGTGAAGGCGCGCTCGAGCAGGGGCACCAGCTCGCGCACGGTCTTGGCCGATCCGGCCCATTTGACGTGCGGGGTGATGAGGGCGAGCTGATCGATGTCCTGGAGCGCGCCCCGGCCCTTCAAGAGCGTCGCCGCCGCGCCGCCTAAAACGACGAGGGCCGATTGGGCGAGCTGGGCGTTCTTGACGGCCGTGATCGTGTTGGTGAGCCCGGGCCCAGCGGTCACCGCCGCCACGCCCGGCACGCCGGTCAGACGGAACACGGCGTCGGCGGCGAACACGGCGTCCACCTCGTGGCGCACGTCCACCACCCGGATGCCGCGCTCCTTGGCGCCCACGAGAATGGGCGAGATGTGCCCGCCGCAGAGGGTGAAGAGGAACCGCACCCCCTGCGCCACCAGCACCTCCGCGATCCGGTCCCCTCCGTTCATCGC